>JBQNBA010000028.1:0-15187 GCA_052170175.1 Sphaerochaetaceae bacterium
GGACGGCGCTGAACCATGTGGCGGGGAGCCAATGGAATCATCTGTCGGAATCGGCATATATGATGTAGTCCGCAAGGAAGCCGGCTTCCTGGAGGAAAAGAAGCGTCAGGAGGCCTCCAACCCTTGGACGAACTTCCAGCCCGGCAATCTGACTAAGAAAGTCGCAGAGGACGAGAAAGCCCTGCGGGCGATGATGGAGATGGAGCGCAAGGCCCGCGAGGAACGGGAGGAGCAGAGGCGGCAGGAAATTGCCCGCAAAGCAATAGAGGAGGCGCGAGCAGCGGCCGATGCCGAATATGCAAAGAGCCTTGCCGATTATGAGAAAGCCGGTGATTTGATTACAGCGGAAGGTGAATCGTCAAAATCGTCAGAACTGTCAAAATCGTCAGAACTGTCTGAATCGTCCGAACCGCTTGAACCGACCGAACCGGCCAAGAGCGATGCGTCTGACGCATCAGTGCTGTTTGACCATAGAGGAAAGCCTGCGAAGTCCGTTGCTGCAAGCGAATCCGCCGATGCCGCCAGGACAGCCAAGACGGCGACCGCGGTTGTTACTCCGAACCAGACCGTGATAGCTCCTGCTCCCGCCTTGAAGGAGGATCAGAATACATGGGACGGCTCTGATGAGAGCGACTACGATTTGTATTCGGGAGTGGGCGGACTTGGACATGCGGAGGCGGCCAGGAGCAAGTCATATCTTCTGAATAAGAATAAGCTGATATATCATTTCCCGCCTAAAAAGCTGCTTAGAAGCTATCCAAAGGACAGGTCCACCGAGCATGACCATGAGGTTGTCGAAAGGGGAGATACGATAATAAACACTCTAAAGCAATTCAGGGTGGACTGCCATCTTGTGGGAATAACGAAGGGACCGACTGTGACGATGTATGAAATCGCCCTTGCCCCCGGCGTCAAGGTGTCCGCCGTCTCCGGATTGACCGATAACATAGCCATGGATCTGGCTGTCTCGCAGGTGAGATTGGTCGCACCCATTCCGGGCAAGCAGGCTGTCGGGGTTGAGGTTCCCAACTTCCAGCGCGAGACGATAGGCTTCAACGAAATCATTGACTCCCTCGATACGGTCAAGATGAAGATGCCTGTTGTCCTGGGCAAGAAAATCACGGGCGAGAATGTCGCAATGGACATAGCCAGCGCTCCGCACATATTGATTGCAGGCGCAACCGGCAGCGGAAAGTCGGTCTGCGTCAACTCGATGATATGCTCCATCCTTTACACGAAGACTCCAAAGGAAGTCCGGATGATAATGGTGGATCCCAAGATAGTCGAGCTCAAGGTCTACAACGGGATTCCGCACCTTCTCACTCCGGTCATAACGGATCCTAAGAAAGCGATAAAGGCTCTGCAGTACTGCCTGGAGGAGATGGAGCGGCGGTACCATGTGATAGGCTCTGTGAATGTCCGCAACATTGCGAATTACAATGCCAAGATTGACGAGGAACATCTGGCCCGGGAGAAGATGCCGTATATCGTGGTCATAATGGACGAGTTCGCCGATTTGATGACAGTGGCAGGAAAGGAGCTTGAAATTCTGCTCAACCGCCTCAGCGCCATGGCCCGAGCTGTGGGGATTCATCTGGTGTTCGCCACCCAGAGGCCGTCCGCCGAAGTCGTGACCGGACTTATAAAGAACAATCTGCCCACCAAGATAGCCTTCTCGGTGACAAGCCAGATAAACAGCCGCATCATAATAGACACCGTCGGGGCGGAAAGGCTGCTTGGCAAGGGCGATATGCTGTATGTGACCAGCAGCACAAGGGATCCGGAGAGAATACAGGGCGCATTCCTCAGCGACCAGGAGGTGGAATCGATAGCCGAGTATGTCAAGACGCAGGGCAAGCCTGATTACCTTGACGAAGCGCTGTTTGAAGACGAGCCGCCGGAAAGCGAGGAGGAAGAGGACGAGGAGTCAGCGTTCTCAGGTGATGAGGCGCTTTATGAGAAAGCCTTGAAGATAGTGTTTGACCGGCAAAGCGCCAGCGCCTCTTATCTTCAAAGGAGGCTCTGCATCGGCTACAACAAGGCCGCCCGCCTCATCGAGAAGATGGAGGATGACGGATATGTCGGCCCTGCAAGAGGATCAAAGCCCAGAGAACTGCTTAAATTCCCGGATTAGGAGAATTGAATTACTGGGAGAATTAAACTGCTAGGAGAATCAATGATAGGCGATGCTGCGATTAGAAACGGAGAGCTGATTCCCGCCTCGGAGGCGCTGCTTCCCGTCACATCACGGGAGGTTCAGTGCAATTTCAGTGTATACGAATCGCTCAGGGTCATCGAAGGAAGAGCTGTCCATCTGCCGGAGCATCTGGCGCGGCTTAGGGAATCGGCGGGCATGCTTGGTCTTGTCCATCCGTTTGCCGATGGTCAGATTGAGAGCTGGATTTATCTTTTGATCAAACATCAGCGCATAGAGAGGGCTTCTATGCGTGTTCTTATTGTAGGAGGGGCGGAGCCGGTGCTTTTCATAACCGCCTCACCAATCCTTGAGTATCCAAGGTCTATGTACGATGATGGTGTTTTCTGCACGGTCTACAGCGGTGAGCGCTTCATGCCGGAATGCAAGACAAGCAATCTTCTGCTTAACTATCTTGCGCTTGAGGATTCGAAACGCAGAGGGGGCTTTGAGGCCCTCCTGCTTGACAGGGACGGGTGTCTCAGAGAGGGCACCCGAAGCAATTTCTACGGTTTCAGGAACGGCGTGCTTTACACCGCCCCTCTTGAGCTTGTCCTGGATGGCATAACAAGGCGCAGCGTGCTCAGGGCCGCCCGCGAATCTGGCATCCAGGTCCGAGAGGAGGCTGTCAGATACGTTGAGCTTGGGGAATTCGACGAGGTTTTCATATCCGCCACCAGCATGAGCGCAATGCCGGTCAGCCGGATAGAGAATCTGGTTTTCAATTCCGGTCACAAGCGCACCTTGAAACTGAGCGAGATTGTCAGAGACAGGGAGCTTGACGAGAAAGCATGAAATTCGAAGAACTAGGTCTGCACGCTGACGTGCTTGAAGGCGTGGCGAATGCAGGTTTCACAGATTGCACGAAGGTGCAGGAGAGGGTATGTCCCATAGGCCTTGCCGGAAAGGACATCATGGCGCGCTCCAAGACAGGGAGCGGCAAGACGGCGGTTTTTGTCCTGACCATTCTGGAGCGGATGGCGCGTGCAAGGGAAGAGGGCAAGACAGTGAAGGCTATGATAATCAGCCCCACCAGAGAGCTTGCATTGCAGATAGCCGGGGATGCCCGGCTTCTGTCCTCCGGCATGGATGGCGTGCGCGTGGGCTGCTTCTACGGGGGCGTTGGCTATGACAAGCAGAAGCAGGAGCTTTCCGAGGGCGTTGACATATATGTCGGAACGCCTGGCCGGCTGATTGACTTCATGCGCTCGAAGGAGATTGACTTCAAGAGCATCGACAGCTTCGTGGTGGATGAGGCGGACAGGATGTTTGACATGGGCTTCTATCCGGATATAAAGCGTATCTTCGCTGCGCTTCCCGAGAAGACGAGCCGTCAGACGATGATGTTCTCCGCCACGCTGTCGACAAAGGTGCGCGATCTGGCCTGGAACTACATGAACGACCCGGAGGAAATAGAGCTTGAACCGGAGGAGATAACCGTCAACGAGATAGTTCAGGAGCTTTACCACGTCAGCAAGGCTGACAAGTTCAAGCTTCTTTTGCTTCTTCTTAAGCGGGAGAACCCAAGCGCTGTTCTGATTTTCACGAACACCAAATACATGGCGGTCAACGTTTCTGAGCGCCTGAAGCTCAATGGATACAAGGCTGCCTGTCTGATGGGCGATATGCCTCAGTCCAAGCGGCAGAAGGCTTTGGATCAGATGAAATCCGGGGCGGTCTGGGGCTTGATAGCAACCGATGTTGCTGCGCGTGGATTGCAGATTGATGATCTGCCTCTCGTGGTGAATTACGATATACCAGAGGATTATGAGAATTACGTCCATCGAATCGGCAGAACCGCCCGGGCAGGGAAGAAGGGCAAGTCGATAACCTTTGCCGATGAAGAGTATGTGTGGGGGCTTGAACCCATCGAGAACTACATCCACATGAGAATACCTGTGATGTGGGCCGATGGCCTTGATGAAGTCCATGACCTTTCGGAAGGCAAGAGAATCCGCAACAAGGAGCGTCTTGCCGGTGTGACCCATGACACCAGAAAGATGCGCGGGCCAAGGGGCGCAAGGGACTCCAGAACCGCAAGGGATTTCAGAGGGCGCAAGGATTCCAAGGAACGCGAGGATCACAGAGGGTCTTCTGGCCAAAGAGTCCACGGAACCCAGAGAGATGCCGGAAAGCTGTATCAAAGGAGAACAAGGCGAGGCTTTGCCGATGACTCCAGGCTGGCAAAGCTCAGTGAGAGCGAACGTCTGGCCATCTATAGAAAGGAGTTCTTTGATAACGACGAAGGACAGGAGATGGTGGCAAGAGAGGATGCAAGGCAGAACGTGATGAAGCCAAGCGGCCGTGACAGCGGGAAACGGAGCCGCCGGTCTGACGGCAGAAAACCGGGAACGGCTTCCAGAGCTTCAAGTCCGCGGGGGAGCTCATCGGACAAGCTTCGGCAGAATCGACCCGAAAGAGGCTCCGCCCCAAAAGGCAGACAAGGAGCGAAAGCCGGTCCAAGCCCCAAAGGCATCCAGGGCAAGCAGAGCCAAGGCTTCCAAGGTACCCAAGGCAGCCAGAAACCTGCGCAGGGAGGCATCAGAGGATTGTTTCACAGACTGTTTGGGAAGACTGGAAATGGAAAATGACGCCGGCGGACAGCCTCACGGTGAAACACCTGGCTGTGAAAAGCCTGGCGATGAAAAGATTCGTGACGGAAAGACCGGCGGAAAACAGATTTGCGATGAAAAGAAAGCGGCGGGCGGAATGCTGATGATTAAAAGATTTCTGCATTATTACAAGCCATACATTGGATTGTTCCTTTTGGACATGGGGGCGGCCGTCCTGTATTCTCTTCTCTCAATAATCTTCCCTGCGCTGACAAGAGAACTGCTGAAAACCTACATCCCGGACAAGAACTTCCAGGCTATGATAATCACCTTCGCAGCCATGCTGGGCATATACGTTGCAAACAGCTTTCTGGCCTACATAAGGCTGAGATGGGGGCATATCATGGGCGTGTATATCGAGACGGATATGAGAACCGACCTTTTCTCCCATGTGCAGAAGCTGAGCATGACCTACTTCGACACAAGCAAGACAGGCCATATCATGAGCCGCATGACCAACGACCTGTTCCAGATAGCCGAAGTCGCCCATCACGGCCCCGAGGATTTCATAATATCCCTTCTGACGATAATCTGCGCATATGCCGTGATGTTCAGCTACAGCGTGCCGCTCTCTCTCGTATCCCTTTTGGGCATGCCGCTCATGCTTATCTGGGGGCTGACCATGGGAAAGCGGATGAAACTCAAGAACCGTGCGACCCGAGCCGTGGTCGCAGAGGTCAATTCGACAGTTGAGAACTCAATCCAAGGCATACGCGAGGTGAAAAGCTTCACGAGCGAGGATTTCCAGTCGAGCAAATTCGGTCATAGCAACGATGAACTGAAATTCAGGAAATCATCCCAGTACAGGACGATGGCAGACTATCACAGCATCATGCAGCTGCTTCGGAACCTCTATTATTTCAACACCATAGTCGGCGGGGCCATTCTGATGTACAAAGACCTCATTCAAGGCTACGACCTTGTGACCTTCCTCCTGTTCGTCTCTGTGGTGCTTGCGCCGATTGACCGGATGATTCAGTTCGTTGACCAGCTCCAGCAGGGAATGGCCTCATTTGAGAGATTCCAGGAAGTCATGGACATCCAGCCTGCCATAAGCGATGCGCCGGGAGCGAAGGAGCTGGTCGTTGCAAATGGAGATATCCAATACAACAATGTCAGCTTCAGATACAACGACAAGGACGGCGAGGTTGTCGGCAATATAACGATGAATATAAAAGGCGGCTCCAAGATAGGCATAGCAGGGGAAAGCGGTGCCGGAAAGACGACCATAGTATCCCTTTTGCCCCGTTTCTACGAAATCACAGGAGGCGTCATAACAATAGACGGCCAGGATATAACGCAAGTCACCCAGGAGTCCTTGAGACGAAGCATCGGCATAGTCCAGCAGAATGTCTTCCTGTTTGACGATACAATAAGAGAGAATCTCAGATACGGAAAAAGCGACGCAACCGAGGATGAAATCCGGGCGGCATTGAAGGCGGCCGACCTCGACGAGTTTATAAGGTCGCTGCCTGATGGGCTGGAAACCCAGGTGGGGGAGCGCGGAACCCGGCTGTCCGGCGGTCAGCGGCAGAGACTTTCCATCGCGAGGGTGTTCCTGAAAAACCCGCCAATCCTGATATTCGACGAGGCGACCTCATCGCTGGACTCCGAGAGCGAGAGTCAGATCCAAGAAGCCTTCGCCCGGCTTTCCAAAGGCCGGACATCGTTTGTCATAGCCCATAGACTGACCACGATAATGGATGCCGACCAGATATTCGTTCTTAGGAAAGGGCGCATAATAGAGCAGGGCACCCACCGTGAATTGTTGTCAATTGACGGACAGTATGCTAAGCTTTGCAGCAAGCAGGAGTTCTGACGCTGTGGCAAAGATTGCATTATCACTTGGGCTGGCCTTATTTGCAATATGCATGCTCCTGTCTGTGTTCATAGTCCTTATCCCGGTCATGGTGATGCGGCGCATAGGCGTCAGAACCTTCGCCGGCTACTGGGTGAGAGCCTGCGGAATGACTTTTGCCAGACTGGTTTTCTGGCTCACCAACATCAAACTTGAGGACGTGACTCCCGTTCACCCCGACCTCACATTGTATCCGCGCATCTGCCTGATGGCTAATCACACAAGCATCCTTGACATACCTGCCATAATCTGCGGGCTGAGAATCTGGTCAGCCTTCATTGCAAAGGAAGAACTTCGCAAGATTCCTCTGCTGAACTTCTGGATAAGCTCGCTGGACTGCATCTATATGAAGCGCGGCTCATTGCGTGCCAGCGCGAAAGCCATAGAGCAGGGCATACAAATGGTTGAGCAGGGAACAATAATCACTATATTCCCGGAAGGCACCCGCAGCAAGGCAGGCAAGATAGCCCCATTCAAGGGAGGCAGCTTCAAATTGGCCACCAGAAGCCATGCGGTCATAATCCCTGTCGTGATAAAAGGCGTAAGAGGCGGATTCGAGGACAAGAAGACGGTTCGGCGGCAGCATGCCAAGATAATGATGCTCCAGCCCATTCCCACAGAGAACCTCACCCCTGATGAAACACGCGATCTTCCCCAGAGGGTCGAGAACCTCATAAGAGAGGCATACGAGAAATTATAGTCCGGTCAAACACTACTGTCTGGCCTGGATTTTTATAAAGCTTGCACAATAGGAGCATCCAATGGATAGCATGAAGGACAGCATAATCGTTCTGGATTTCGGAGCCCAGTACAGTCAGCTCATAGCCCGAAGGGTGCGGGAGCTTAACGTTTACAGCCAAATAGTTCCTTTCAGCACCCCTGCCGCCGAAATCAGAAAACTGGCTCCGCGCGGCCTTATCTTCTCCGGCGGGCCGTGCAGCGTATCGGAGCCCGGCTCGCCCCGGCCCGATTCCGATATATTCAGCCTGGGAATACCCATCCTGGGAATCTGCTACGGACTGCAGGTCCTCGCCATCGAGAATGGCGCCGAGGTTTCCCCTCCAAAGCGCAGGGAATACGGGCTGACAGAACTTAAACTCACCGCCGCCAGCCCCTTGCTCAAAGGGATGACTTCAAGCCAGGTCTGGATGAGCCACGGCGACTCTGTAAGCAGTCTGCCCGCCGGATTCCGAGCCATCGCCAGAACGGAAAACTGCGAGCTGTGCGCCATAGAGGACTCCGCAAGAAAGCTTTACGGAGTTCAGTTCCACCCGGAGGTTGTCCACTCC
The DNA here is from genome assembly GCA_052170175.1 of Sphaerochaetaceae bacterium. Lineage (GTDB taxonomy): Bacteria > Spirochaetota > Spirochaetia > Sphaerochaetales > Sphaerochaetaceae > JAAYFO01. The sequence goes on from JBQNBA010000028.1 coordinate 7,954, forward strand.
GTCCAAGGCAAGACCCTGCTGCGCAATTTCGTCCGTGACATCTGCGGCTGCGAAGGCAGCTGGACCATGGCGAGCTTCATCGATAAATCTGTCGCGCAGATAAAATCCGCAGTCGGTGACCGTCAGGTTCTGTGCGGCCTCTCAGGCGGGGTGGATTCCTCCGTGGCTGCCGCCCTTATCCACAGAGCCATCGGCGATAATCTGGTCTGCGTATTTGTAAACAATGGTCTCTTGCGCAAGAACGAACCTGAAATGGTTCAAAAGGTATTCAAAGAGACCTTCAAGATGCGTTTCTGCTATGAAGACGCCTCCTCGCGCTTCCTTGATGCGCTTAGAGGAATCACGGAGCCCGAGGCCAAGCGCAAGACAATAGGCCGTGTTTTCATAGATGCGTTCTATGACAGCGCCCGTCAGATTGAGAAGCAAAGCGGCAAGAAAATCAGCTTCCTTGCCCAGGGTACGCTCTATCCTGATGTGATAGAATCAAAGTCTCCCAACGGCGGGCCCTCCGCCACAATCAAGAGCCATCACAACGTGGGAGGGCTTCCTTCTGACCTTAAATGGGAGCTGCTGGAACCCCTGTGCGACCTCTTCAAGGACGAAGTCCGCAGTCTGGGCCGCGAGCTTGGCCTTCCTGCCGCTCTCGTCGACCGCCACCCCTTCCCCGGCCCCGGTCTGGGGGTGCGCTGCATCGGCGAGGTGACGCAGGAGCGTCTCGACACCCTCCGCGAGGTGGATGCCATATTCATTGAGGAAATCAGAGACGCGGGGCTTTATTCCGATATGTTCCAGGCCTTCGCCGACCTGCTCCCGGTGAAATCGGTGGGGGTGCAGGGCGATGGCAGGACCTACAAGGAGGTCTGCACGCTGCGGGCCGTTACCAGCGAGGATGCGATGACAGCCGACTGGTACCATTTCGAGCCGGAGTTTCTCACCAGAGTGGCCAACCGCATATGCAATGAGGTGAGCGGGGTGAACAGGGTGCTGTTTGACATAACGCAGAAGCCGCCGGGGACGATTGAGTGGGAGTAGAGGAAAAAAACTATTTGCGGTAGAAATCACATAAAAGGTCTGATTTTTCTCTGTATCGGCGAGAATACGGTTTTATGCTACTCTATAATGGTTTATGATGCTTTCTAAGGCCGAAATTCTTTTAACTAACCAACGACCTTCGACCTGCTTTCAATGATAATGACACCAATGTACCCGGGGAAACAATATTGATAGGCTCTTTGAGAACAGTGCAAAGACAATCAGTTCACGCACAGCTTACAGTTTCTTGAGATATAAACAATCATAAATAACAGAAAAATGATCGTTTATCTCGAAACGATCAAAAAAGTGTCCATTTGAACGTTTTTTCAAGAATATCAGCACTTGTTTTGTTTGCAATATGAAAAAAAGGGCTTTAGAATCCAAGCATCACTTTCGAGGTGTAAATATGAAGAAGTTGAGAGCTCCCTATTTTGAGACAGGAATCAAATGCTATATTTATGGACAGGCAGAGTTGGATTATGCGATAGAATGCGATAAAGTAGCCTGCAAGTACGATGTTGATGTGTTGTTCATTTCATCCTATGTGAATCTAAAGACTATTGCAGAAACTTGTCCGCATCTTTTCGTCATAGCACCGTACATGGATAACATGCGTCCGGGGCGTGGGATGGGCATGGTTTTGCCTGAGTCTTTGAAAGCTGCTGGTGCTGCAGGAGTGGTGATAAACCACTGTGAGAAGCCGATGACACTTGGTGATATCAAGGGCTGCATTGATCGCTGCCGTGAGCTGGACATGCTTAGCTTTGTCTGTGCGAATACCACTGATGAGGCCATGGCATTGGCTCAACTACATCCAGACATCATGAATCCTGAGCCGTCAGAACTGATTGGTACGGGAAAGGCCGTCGATATGGATTACGTAACCAGGACCGTGAAAGCTGTGAACGTGATAGATAGGAATATCCTGACGGAGATCGCCGCCGGCATAAGCAAAGCTGACGATGTTTACAGATATATTATGGCTGGATCCGATGCCGCTGGTGCAGCTAGCGGAATCCTCAGAGCAGATAGCCCGATAAGACTGCTTGATGATATGGTTGCTGCTGTGCGCAGGGCTACGGATGATTTGAAGAAGTAGATAGAGAAGCATCAGATTTAAATCCGATGGAAAACAGGAAGAGAATTAAGAAGATTAGCGGAGAAGAATAATGAAAACAGCAAGAGAATCGTTCAAGATTTCCACACCGGCAAGGCAACCATGGTTTGAGGATATAAACGCACAAGTCGTAGATATAGTCAAGCGGTCAGGTGTGAAGAACGGATTAGTACTGGTATTCTCTCATCATACCACTTGCTCGGTGATTCTGCAGGAGTATTCCCAGGATATCACCTACAATGGTCTGGAGTTCATGCACCAAGACCTAGTGGATGTGTTTGAGAAGATTATCCCTACCATGAGACACGAAGGCCAATACATGCATCCGGGTCCATGGTCTACGCAGTGGTCTCACGAGAATGGAGAGGAGAAGCCATACTGCATCAATACCGATGGACACCTTAGGTCACTGTTTATGGGGAGAAGCGAGACGCTTCCTATTATCGAAGGAGTCATGGATACAGGAGACTACGGACACCTTTACTTCATCGACTTTGATCAGACCAGAGAGAGGGACAGGACTGTCCATGTCCAGATAATCGGAGAGTAACCATGGCAAAGTACGATGCATCTGTACAGAGTATTCTTGATATCGAGATAAACAATCTTCTTGCAGTTAGGAAATCGCTGGATATGGCTGTGATGGATCAGGTGATAGATTTGATGCTTAACGTGAAGCCGTCTGGTCACAAGGTAGTGACCGCTGGCTGCGGCACGTCAGGTGCGCTGGCAGAGCGGGTGGCGCACTCGCTCTGCGTGGCAGAGGTTCCGGCGGCCTTCCTAGCTCCAGGAAACTCGATTCATGGAGGGCTGGGTCTAATTCAAAAAAACGATGTTGTTGTGCTATTCTCCAAAGGCGGAAACACTCAGGAGATCATCAACTACATTCCGTGCTGCAAGACAAAGGGGACGGCCATTATCGGCGTGTCTCAGAATGACGACTCGATTCTTGCCCGTGAAGCCGACATCTACATGAAGATTTTCTGCGAGCATGAGGCGGATCCGTTTGATATGTGCGCATCTGCTTCTTGCAATACTATAGCTGCGGTCTGGGATGCCATTGTGTTCACCGTGATGCGCAACAACGGCTACACCATGCATGATCTGATGCTGACTCATCCAGGTGGAAAGGTAGGAGAGATACTCAAGCAGCGACTCTGATTGGGTTTTTAGGTGGCTACGGCCGCCCCTGATGATAACTGCAGCACAGTATGTGTTGATAGGAGAAACATATGGTTTACAGCGAAAAATTCCAAGTTGAGACGGGAATTGCTCACGTAACAGTGCTTGATGTCACAAAGCAGGTTCGCGAGATTGTAACGAAGTCTGGGATTCGTAATGGAAGTATTCTGGTCTACACAGGCCACACTTCTTGTTCAGTGCAGATTCAGGAGTTTTCTGATGGGAAGACCTATTGGGGAACAGAGCTGATCATGCAGGATTTGATTAACTGCCTCGAGAAAATAGTTCCGACATGCACAAATGAAGGCATGTACCTTCATCCAAATCCAGAGCATGTCAGACTTGCGAAGCTTAACAGAGAAGAGAAGCCCGAGTGGTGTCTAAACACTGACGGTCACATACGTTCAGTGATCATGGGAAGGTCAGTCACCGTGCCGATGATTGACTCGGAGATTCAGCTTGGCGAGTTCGGCTGCGTGTACTTCGCAGATTGGGACCAGGTCCGGGCTAGGACTAGGACAGTCATAGTACAGGTTCAGGGAGAGTAGGAAAGCAAAATTGCACTGAAATAGTATTTTGCGCCGATGCGGAGCAGAACCTTAAGGTATTTACCCGCACGGGATAAAAGGAGGAAAAAATGAAGAAATTAGTATTAACAATTCTCGTTCTTGTCGTCGCTCTTTGGTCTGTGCTTGCACAGGGAGCCGGAGAGCAGAAAGCACCCGAAGGATACAAGTTCGGTCTCCTTCTGTACTCCGAGATTGATGAGGCAACTATCTCAATCCGCACCGGTGTTGAGAAAGCTTGCAAGGCAAACAACATCGAGCTAGAGACATACATCATAGACCTCGACTACACCAAGGTCCCCGGATATCTCCAGATGCTGATCGACCATGGATGTGATGCTATCATTGATGCTACATGGAGCGCAGAAGTCGGTCTCGTCACTGAGATGACATGCAAGAATGCTGGTATCCCACTTGCCACGTGCGACGTTGAGTATGGTGACTATGCACACCTCATAGGAGCCAGCAACTATGGTTCAGGCCAGATCAATGGCGAGTATGTCGCCGACTGGGTGACTAAGAACTGGGGCGGAAAAATCGACTATGTCATAGGTATGTACTACATGCAGGGCGGAGAAAACGTCAAAGCCCGTCTGGACGGATGCTTCGACAAGCTCAAGGAGCAGGGAATCATCACAGATGACAAGATTCTCTGGTTGGACGGTGCGCAGACAGATGTTTGCTATGGCTATGTTATGAACTGGCTCCAGGCAAATCCGAATGCGAAGAACATCTACATCATCAACAACAATGATACCGGTGCTCTCGGAGCCTACAATGCAGTAGTGGCCATGGGTAGAGAGAGGGATTGCATGATTACATCATACAACTGCGACTCTTTTGCGCTTGAGCACTTCGCGACAACAGCAAATTCCCCATGGAAAGCCAGCTGCAACTTCAACCTATCTGGCTATGGCGACATAGCCGTTCCTGCGTTGCTTGATATACTCAAGTCAGGAAAGGACACCCAGCCGCATGAGCTCAATACAAAGACTTTCATGGTCGACCACAGCAATGTAAAGGATGACTAGAAAAAATAATCCACTACTGTATAGGATTCTGCCGGAAGTTAGAGGGGGCTTCCGCCTTGTGCGGAAGCCATTATCAGTTTCAATCTGGATTCAAGGTGGTAGATGGCAATTGACGATAGAGAAACTATTCAGAAGGGGCGACTTTTATGTTCACGGATAAGCTGGTATTGGAGATGCAGGATATCTCCAAGTCATTCCCGGGTGTAAAGGCATTGCAGGATGTTTCGCTTGAGCTTCACCAAAGTGAAGTCTTGGCGCTTCTAGGCGAAAATGGTGCAGGAAAGTCTACACTGATCAAAATCCTGTCCGGTGATTATTCAGCAGATCATGGTAGGATTGTTGTGGAAGGAAAGGAGATTACAAGGAACTCCCCCGAGTTAGCCATTTCACTTGGTATAAGTGTCATCTATCAGGAACTGAATAACTCGGATCCATTGACCATAGCAGAGAATATATATATGGGGAACCTTCCAATCGGTAGTTTCGGGATGGTGGACTACAGGAAGCTTTATACGGATACCAGGCTGATGTTGGATTCGGTGGGGCTTTACAATAGAAACCCTCAGGACAGATTATCCATGCTGAGCATAGCCGAGAAACAGATGGTTGAGATAGCAAAGGCTCTTTCTCATAATGTGAAGATTCTAGTTATGGATGAGCCGACGGCATCTCTCAACAATGAAGAGATTGACATTCTCTTCAAGCTGGTGCGTCAGCTCTCTGAGGCGGGAACTTCAATCATCTATATCTCCCACAGGCTGAACGAGGTATTTGAGATTTCCGACTCTATCGTAGTGATGCGCGATGGCAGAAGGGTGACCCAGCTTGAGACTGCAAAGACGACTAAGCAGGAGCTCATAGCGCATATGGTGGGGCATGAGATTAGTGACATGTATCCACCTCGAACCAACGACCACATAGGGAAGGTTTTTCTTGAGGTCAAGGGACTGAAGAGCAACTTTATCAAAGGGGTCAGCTTTGATGTCCATCAGGGCGAGATAGTGGGTTTGTTCGGGTTGATGGGTGCCGGAAGAACCGAGACTGTGGAGATGATTATTGGTGACAAGAAATATACCGAAGGAGCTATACTGGTCAATGGTCAGCCTGTACAGATTAATTCCCCACAGGATGCGAAGCGTTACGGAATTGGCTACCTTCCATCTGACAGAAAGGCTGAGGGATTGTTCCTTATTCATTCGGTGAGTGACAACATCACTGTGAATGTTCTGGAACAGATACTTGGCAGTTTTCATATTGTGGATCACGCATTGGCTGAGAAGGTCGCCATAAAATGGGCTGAGGCGATGACTGTGAAGACTCCGAGCTTTGAAACTAAGGTGCAGAGCCTATCTGGAGGAAATCAGCAGAAGGTAGTTGTCGCTAAATGGCTGGCAGCTGGGCCGAAACTTCTGATTCTAAATGACCCGACCAGGGGAATCGATGTGGGAGCCAAGTCTGAAATATACAATCTTATGAATGAGCTTTCCAAACAGGGGCTGGCCATCATCATGGTCTCATCAGAGTTGCCTGAAATCATAGCGATGTCTGACAGGATTGTTGTTCTGCACGAAGGTGCATACAAGGGAACCCTCAGTAAGGCGGAGTTTTCACAGGAAAAACTACTTGAAGTTGCAATTGGAGATTGATTATATGAAGAATAAACACAAAAAGAAGTTCCTGCTGGGTCCACTGACCAGAAGCTATGAATTCAGTTTGCTACTGGCCTTGGTGCTCGTATTCATAATAATGTCATTTCTTTCGCCGTATTTCATGACGCTTAAGAACTTCATGAATATCGGGCTTACATCAGCCGTGGCCGGAACCATGGCTGCTGGACTGACGGTATACATGCTGATGGGCGCTCTTGAACTCTCACAGTATGCGGTGTCCGCTCTCAGTTCAACGGTTATGGGTATAATGTGTATCTACTGGGGACTACCAGCCTGGCTCTGCATAATCGGAGCTTTATTAACAGGCTTTGTTTGCGGTCTGATTAACGCTTCGCTTCTGACCTTCGGAAAAATTCCTCCGATTATTGTCACACTTGGCACTATGAACCTTTTCAGAGGGATTGCCTATACGCTGACAAATGCAAAGAACATTATCCTCATGTCCTCTCCTGATGCTGGTGTGTTTATGTTCATAGGTCAGACCAGACTATTTGGGGTTATCCCGATTCCGATGATTGTCATGATCCTTATGTACGTCATCTGCTACTTTATTCTAAAGTATACAAGATATGGGAGGGAGGTCTATGCCGTAGGAGCCAACCCAAGGGCTGCGCATCTGTGCGGAATAAACGT
>JBQNBA010000029.1:0-15078 GCA_052170175.1 Sphaerochaetaceae bacterium
CCCCAATCCTTTATCTTGGCGAATCAAGATAGGATTGCATCAGAGAACGCCATGACCCCGAAGGTGCCATGGCCAGTCTCGAGAATGTCAATCCCACAGAAATCAGGGAAGAGCCTTTCATATCAGTAAGCCACGAAATCAAGCCCTTTGAATTTCGCAAACAGCTTAAGCTCGTCCACGATATCCCCATAGGCGACCACGTAGTGCGGCTCCCAGCCGCCCTGGATTGTCCGCAGCACCATGGACTTCGCATCATCAAGCTCCACCGCCACCGAAGTGCCTTCAAACTGCTTGGGCGCATCCAATGCCTTGCAGGCCACCGCCATTATCCGGAAAGAACCATCCTTCCTGCGTCCTATCCTCAATATAGTGGCCTTTTCGGAGCCCTTGCAGGCGAAATCCATCACAGGCCCTATCCTGCGGTTGGGATGGACTCCGATGCAAGGACACTGAGCCAGACTCGGGGCGGCCATCCCGCAATGCCAGAAAGTCAGTCTGCTCTTCTCTTCGTCCAGATAGACAGGGTCGCCAAAGAAAACGCTCCGGCCTGTCAGCTGGGAAGCAATGAACATCGAAACCGCCCCATAAGCGTCATTCTCGCACGAAGCGCAGATTCCAAGGTCATTAAGAAAAGACAGAATCATGCACACAGGAGTGCCGAAAGCCGTGAAATAATCAGGCCAGCAGCGGGAGGCCAGAAGACCAATGCCTTTCTCGGCGATATAGTCGCGATAAGCCTTCAGCAGGCGCGCTGCATCGTCACGCCTGTCCTTCTCCACCTTCATGAGCCTGAGAAGGCTGGGGATAGCGATTTCCTTCACTATCCGCCCGTCCTGCTTGAATCTTGCATACCACCCCGCCTTGCCGTTCCTTGCCTTTCTGAAAACGAATGATTCTAATCCCATGATTCTCAATAGCCCATGCATTCACACACGTCAAGTGGACTTTCTGAGTGGACTTTTCAAGTGGACTTTTCTAAAAAATCCTCATTAGCAAAAACAGCCCCCTCATAAGCTCTTGTCTTATAAGGGGTTATTTTATGGAGCTGGAGGGAGTCGAACCCTTGACGGCTAGATTGCGAACCTAGTGCTCTACCAACTGAGCTACAGCCCCATGCAGCTTGTATTCTAATTGATTCCGATTGAAAATGTAAAGGGCTATGACCTATAATCCAGATGGAGGATTCAAATGGGAAACGCAGCTCTTACAATTGAAAACGGAAACGCCGTTCTTGGCATCGAAATGGGATCCACCAGAATAAAAGCCGTCGCCATCGATTCAGACAACCAGATAATCGCCACAGGAGCCTTTGATTGGGAAAACCAACTCGTTGACGGCATCTGGACATACAGCATGGAGACCGTAAAGGAAGGACTTGCAAGCTGCTATGCGAACCTCAAGCAGGACATCATGAATAAGCATGGCGTTCACGTCTCCTCATTTAAAGCCATAGGAATCAGCGCAATGATGCACGGCTACATAGCCCTAGACGCAGACGGACAGCTCCTGGTTCCATTCCGGACATGGCGCAACACCATAACCAAGCAGGCCAGCGAACAGCTGTCAGACCTCTTTTCATACCCCATCCCCGAACGCTGGAGCATCGCCCACCTCTACCAGTCAATCATCGAGAACCAGAAGCACATCCCGCAGCTCAAAGGCCTATGCACGCTGTCCGCTTACGTCCACAGACTCCTTTCAGACAACTTCGCCATCGGAATCGGAGATGCCTCGGGGATGTTCCCGATTGACATAGACACCCATGACTACAATCAGACCATGATTGACAAATTCGAATCATTGGATTTGGTCAAACATCACCGTTTGAATCTCCGCAGCCTCTTGCCCAAGGCGCTGCTGGCCGGAGAGCCGGCGGGAACCCTCACAGCGGCGGGGGCGAAGCTGCTTGACCCGTCAGGAGAACTCAAGCCCGGCATCCCGCTCTGCCCCCCCGAAGGAGATGCGGGAACAGGCATGGTGGCGACAAACAGCGTGAGAAAGCGCACAGGGAACGTCTCGGCGGGCACATCAGTCTTCGCCATGGTAGTCCTGGAGAAAATGCTGCGCGGCTATTACCACCAGTCAATCGACCTTGTCACCACGCCGGACGGGTCCCTTGTCGCCATGAGCCATGGAAACAACTGCACAGGGGAATATGACAAATGGATTTCAATGCTCGGCGAAGCGGCGAAGCTCATGGGCGGCAGCTTCACAAAGGCGGAGCTGTATGACAAAATGCTTTGCGCTGCGCTGGAAGGCGAAAAGGATTGCGGCGGTCTGATGGCCTATAACTACATATCAGGCGAACATATGACCGGAATAACAGACGGAAGGCCACTGTTCATGCGCAAGCCAGACAGTACGCTCAGCCTGTCCAACTTCATGAGGACTCAACTCTTCACATCGCTTGGAGCTATACGGATAGGAATGGAGATGCTTATGGAAAAGGAAGGCATCTCGATTGACCGCATGACCGGGCATGGAGGCTTCTTCAAGACACCCAAGGCAGGGCAGACCGTCATGGGAGCAGCTCTCCAAACCCCCATAACCGTGATGAACACAGCCGGAGAGGGCGGCGCATGGGGCATAGCGCTGCTAGCATCCTACATGGTCTCCGGAGGCGGCATGGAACTGCCTGACTTCCTTGATGACAAGGCATTCAAATCCGCCGGGACTTCCACGCTTGCCCCATCAAAGGAAGACATAGCGGGCTTCAACGAATTCATGAAGAAGTACAAAGCCTGCCTCCCTGTGGAGCGGGCAGCATCAGAATGCTTTGACTGACCCCGCAAGCCATGTTTCACAAACAAGGCAGTGCAGGAGGCAAGGCAGGGCATGACAATCCTGCGCCGCAGCAGCCTCACTTAAGGTATGCAGGGTCGAATGAGAAGGGAATAAGCTCCTCAAGCCTGCAGCTCTTTGTTTCAGACTCGGACTTTGCCAGAACTATGCGGAAATCCCTTGGGGAGCAGAACTCCAGCATGACCTGACGGCATATGCCGCACGGCGGGCAGAAACCCTCCGGAGCGGAGCCCTCCTTGCCCCCGCATATCGCAATGGCATCAAACTCATGCTCCCCCTGCGAAATCGCAGAGAAAAAAGCTGTGCGTTCAGCGCAGTTGGTCGCCCCATAGCTTGCGTTCTCTATGTTGCACCCGCAGTACACCTTCCCGCTTCTTCCCAGCAAGGCGGCTCCAACGCTGAAATGAGAGTAAGGCACATATGCCCTGTCCCTTGCTTCAAGCGCAAGGCGGGCAAGCTCTCTGTCTGTCATCACAAATCCCTTTTGCAAAACATCAGGCTGTCATTCAAGCGTTTCAAACTTTGCGCTGGCGCCTATCCTGTCAGCGCCGGCCTCAATGAAAGCTTCCATGGCCGCCTTCGTCCTGATGCCTCCGGCCGCCTTTATCTTGACCCCGCCGCCGATGTGCTTCTTGAAAAGCTTCACGTCCTCCAAGGTTGCGCCGGAAGTCCCGAAGCCCGTCGAGGTCTTTATGTAATCGGCCCCGGCATCGGTTATGCACTTGCAAAGCTGAATCTTCTCTTCATGGGAATCATAGCAGGCTTCAATTATAACCTTAAGCACCTTGTCCTCAGAGGCTTTTCGCAGAGCCTTGATTTCATCGGTTATCTTGTCCCATCGACCCATCTTCACATCGCCGATGTTGACCACCATGTCAACCTCGTCCGCCCCATCCTCAATCGCCTTCCTGGTCTCGAACTCCTTCACCTCGGCTGCGTTGTATCCAAGCGGGAAGCCTATCACCGTGCAGACTTTCAGGTTGGGGCCGTATGCATCGTGAACAGCCTTCACATAGCATGGCGGAATGCATACAGAAGCCGTCTTATGGGCCACAGCCTCATCGCAGAGCTTCCTGATATCATCCCAAGTGGCAAACGCCTTAAGCTGCGTATAATCAACATGCCGCGCAATCTCATCAACTGTCATGTAATCCTCCCTTCAAACATCACTCATCACATCCAAGACCTGCCCGCCCTGAGCGCACTATTCAAGCAACAGGAACGCCTTGTACCCCTCGAAGGCCTGCTCTATATCGAATCGGCTGGTTATCTCCCAAGGCGCATGCATGCTCAGAACCGAAACGCCGCAGTCCAGAACCTGCATGCCGTAATAAGCGGCATACAACGCTATCGTCCCGCCGCCGCCAACATCAACCTTGGCCATCTCGGAAACCTGGAATGCGACCTTGCTCTTCGCAAGCTGCCCCCTGACACGGGCGATGAACTCAGGATTCGCATCGCTTGCGCCGCTCTTGCCCTTGGAGCCAGTGTACTTATTGAAAACAACGCCCTTGCCGAGGAACGATGAATTCTGCTTGTCATAAAGATCCGTGTTAAGAGGGTCAAAGGCGGAATTCACATCGCTGGAGAGCATCATTGAGTTCTCAAGCGCATTGCGGACAGTCAGCTCGGAATAAGGCTTGTCAAGCTTGGAAACCAGCTTTGCCGCGGCGTTGTCCAAAAGGTGCGACCTCATCCCTGTGGCGCCGCAGCTTCCTATCTCCTCCTTGTCCACAAGAGCGCAGCAGTTCGTCCTTCCCGCAGCCTTTGATTGCAGCATCGCCGCCAGAGACGTATAGGCGCAGACCCTGTCATCCTGGCCATAGCCCAGAATGAGACTCTTGTCCAGCCCGGACTCCCTCGCCCTGCCGGCCGGAACGACCTCAAGCTCGGCTGAATTGAAATCAGATTCCTCTATGCCGTATTTCTGCTTTAAAAGCTGGAGAATCCTCTCCTTCCCCTTGTTCTCCTCCTCGGAAAGACCCAGAACCAAATCCAGCTTCTCCCCTTCGATGAAATCCGCTGCAATCTTCTTCATCTGCTCCTGCGCTATGTGGGGCAGGATATCGGAGACGCAGAAAACAGGGTCGTTCTCATCTTCGCCGATGCAGACATCGACCCTTGTTCCATCTGTGAGGAACACAACGCCATGGATGGCAAGCGGAATCGCAACCCACTGGTACTTCTTTATACCGCCATAGTAATGAGTGTTCAGATAAACAATGCCGTCCTTCTCGTAAAGCGGATTCTGCTTCACATCAAGCCGCGGAGAATCAAGATGCGCTCCCAGTATGTTCATTCCCTTGGCGATATCGTCAGCGCCAAGCTGGAATAGGACAATGCTCTTGCCCATTTTCTCATAGTACACCTTGTCGCCCGGCTTGACCGATGAAACCTCGTCAAGGTTCCTGTACCCTTGCTCATGAGCCATCCTGATGATGGCCTCCACGCACTTTCTCTCAGTCTTGTTCTCACTAATGAAATCAAGATACCCCTTGATAAGCTCCTTCATATGACATCCTCCGACAATTCAAAATCCATATCGTTTAAGCATTATGCCGCAGCATCATGCGGCAGCATGCCGTGGTATGCCGCAGCATCATGCGGCAGCATGCAGCAGCATGCCATAGCATTATACCACAGCAGCATGCCATCGGCTTCATATTTCCGCTCAGGCGAGGAAACCTTTTATGATTTCATCCTCGGCCTGCTTCTCCGTCAGCCCGAGCGTCATCAGCTTAACAAGCTGCTCTCCGGCTATCTTGCCGATTTGAGCCTCATGAATCATCTGGGCATCCACATCATTTGCGGTTATAGCAGGCTCCGAAGTGACCCTGCCGTTGTCCTTTATTATGGCATCGCATTCGACATGGGCGAAGCATTTGCTGTTCCCGTCAATATGCGACACAAAAATCTGCTGCGAGTCATCAATCGCATATGAACGAGAAGTGACCTTCACCTTGGAGTCCTTTCCGTTCAGCTTTATATCAAACAAGGTCTTGGCAAGCTGCTTTCCCGATGTCATTATCTTCTCGGTGACCAGAAGCGTGGCCTTCTCTCCAAGCTCTCCGCGAGTGGTCCGGACTGTGGAATCCACGCCTCTTATCTGAACCATCTCCATGTTCAGCGTGGCTCCCTTGCCCAGCGTGACCTCTGTCACGGGATTGAGAATCCTCTCCCCCGTGCCGATGCCCTCGCCATAATGATTCTCGACATACTGCACGCGCGCCCCTTCCTCCAGGAAGAATCTATGTATGCCATCATGCTGGGAATCGCAGCTCTCATCATTGTGAATGCCGCAGCCCGCCACGATTATGACATTGGCGTTCTTCCCGATATGGAAATCATTGTAGACAACATCGTTCAGCCCGCCCTCCGTTATGATGACCGGGATGTGGACAAACTCCAGCGGAGTGTCTTCCTTGACCGTAACATCTATTCCGCTGACACCCTCCTTGCGGGTGATTGTCACATTCGGACTGCTCTTAAGCTCAATCGAACATCCATTCTTGCGGATGCTGCGCGCCCCTTCGCCCAGACCGGGATCCCCCTGAAGGCTGCCGCTGGAAACCAGCGTGTTCAGAAGCCGCTCATCAATCTGGCTCATCGCCTTCTCTTTATCAGCTGTCCTGTCCTTGCCGACAGAGCCTTTACCGACAAAGCTTCCTCCAACAGTCATCGCATTGCCATCTGCGACTGAATCATCTGCGGCTGAATTGTCGACCAAATTATTCTTAACCTTTGCCATTATTAACCTCAGCACCCGCAGCAGCGGATGGAATCTGTGAACAAGCTGTACTTCTCGCCCTGCTTGACCACATTCCCTATAGTTCCATTCTCAAGAAGCACGACCCTGTCCGCTATGTTCAGAATGCGCTCCTGATGAGATATGACGACTATGCTCCCCTCAATCTTTCCGCGAAGCTCCCCGAATACATCTATCAGATTCTTGAAGCTCCACAGATCTATCCCCGCCTCTGGCTCGTCAAACAAAGAGACCTTGGCGTTCCTTGCCAGGACAGAAGCTATCTCTATCCGCTTAAGCTCCCCTCCTGAAAGCGAGGAATCAACATCCCTTGTTATGTAGTCATTTGCACAAAGCCCGACCTTTGAAAGAAACTGACAGGCATCGAACTTCTTTAAATCCCTTCCCGCCGAAAGCTCAAGAAGCTTGCGTATCGTGATGCCCTTGAAGGTGACCGGTGTCTGGAAGGCGAATGCGATGCCATGCTCCGCCCTTTCAGTCAGACTCAGCCCCGTTATATCCTTGCCGTCCATAAGAATCAATCCCTTGTCCGGCTTTTCGATTCCCATGATGATTTTGGCAAGCGTCGACTTGCCGGAGCCATTAGGCCCCGTTATCGCAACAAACTCGCCGTCGGGAATCTTGAAACTCACATCATGCAGTATCTGCTTGCCGCCCTTTGAGAGCGATATATCCTTTAACTCCAGCATATTTCTCCGAAAACCTCGAAATAAATATACCGTTTATAAAAAGAACAGGCAACATCAACGACCCAGAAATCTAGCCCCCGCTTCCGCCAGTATATCAGTCGTTCCCTCAATGCCGAACATCCCGGAGTTGACGGACATGTCATAGTTCTCAATCAGACCCCACTTCTTATCCGTATAGAAGGCATAATGGCGCGCCCGGAGCTTGTCAATCTTCCTGATACGGCTTTCCACATCCTCGGTTATGCCATAGTACTTCTTGACCCGCTCCACCCTCTGCTCAAACGGGGCGTATATGAACACGCGGAAGCTCTCGTACTTGTCCCCCAGGATGAAATCGGCGCAACGTCCCACTATAACGCACGGCCCCTCATCGGCGTATCCCCTGATGACCTTGCATTCAGCGAAGAAAACCTGATCCTCCAGAGGCGGAAACTGGCTGTCCGGAGCCGATGGAAAAAAATGACCGTTGGATGATATGTTAAACAGCAGCCTCGTGTTCAGCTTCTGCTCCATCTCCTCGACGAACTTCTCGTCCAGACCTGATATCTCCGAAGCCTTATGGACAATCTCCTTGTCATAGAAAGGTATGCCAAGCCTCTGAGCCAGCTCCTTGCCTATAAGCCGTCCGCCGCTTCCGAACTCCCTTCCGATTGTGATTATCTTAGACATGACACGCTCCTCCGCTCCCCATGCATGACTTCATTATACCCCATTGCAAACCGAAATGGTAATGGAAATTCACCTGCCCGCTTGATTGTCCGCTTTATTGGGGCCAAAGACCACCGCAGGCAAAACCAAAGCCCGACTGCAAAGCGAAGCCCGAAAGGAAAGCGAAGCCTGCCGGGGGAGCAAAACCCAAAAGGAAAGCGAAGCCTGCATGGGGGAACAAAACCCAAAAGGAAAGCGAAGCCTGCATGGGGGAACAAAACCCTGATGGAAAGCGCCCGGCCTCAATCCAGCGTGAGCCTCCCGTCAGCAATCCGCACATTGACAAGCTTCAACCCGATTTCCTTGGCAAAGGCCTCTGCCGCCTTCCTGCCCTCTCCGGTCACAGCCTCCGGGTTGTGCGAATCGCTGTTCACTATTGCACGCACCCCATGCTCGGCCGCCATCTCCCAGAAGCGCTCCATCGGATAACAGCTGGATTTCATGCCGCGCTTTATCTTGCGCGCCATCCCGACCCCGTTGACCTCCAGCGGGATGGCAAGCTCCGAGGCGGCCTCTATTAT
This sequence comes from Sphaerochaetaceae bacterium, assembly GCA_052170175.1. Lineage (GTDB taxonomy): Bacteria > Spirochaetota > Spirochaetia > Sphaerochaetales > Sphaerochaetaceae > JAAYFO01. The sequence goes on from JBQNBA010000029.1 coordinate 8,487, forward strand.
CGCCTTGGAGCAGGCACGTGCATTGCCGTCCCAGGCATCGTGCATCATCCCGAACAAATCCGGATGGCATCCAAACAAGAACAGCCCCGACCCAAGCCCCTGTATGTATCTGTCGGTGTACTGCGAAAGCAACGCCGGGCTATTGTCATGCGAATGAATGATAAGGCGCTCGTATCCGTTTTCATCTGCTATGTTATGAACGGACATGATGGCATAATCCAGCCCCCTCTCCCCTAGCAGGTCATCCTTATAAAAGCCGCGGTATTCAGGAACCCAATCACATTCAGCCCCGCAGAACATTTTCAGCTCATCTCGGTGCCGACTCTGCGAAGCCCTGCAATCGGCGATGTAAGAATCAAGCTGTCCAAAGTCCATGCAGTCCTTTCTGTACCGATTATCCGGCAGCGGGCAATGCTCGCTCAATCCCAGCACCTTCATCCCGCCCTTTATGGCGGACAAGGCGAAATCCTCTATCTCTCCTGTCCCATGACCGCAGTAGCGGCTGTGGCAATGAAGGTTGACCTCTTGATTTGAATATATCGCTTCCGAACGCATGGCATCCATGACTGCACTCCGATTGACCCAGATAAAGCAAAGGCAGGTCGCCAAACCTGCCATAGTCGCTTGCCCCGAGGGCGATTCGAACGCCCGACCCCTTCCTTAGGAGGGAAGTGCTCTATCCAGCTGAGCTATCAGAGCGGATAGGCTATATAGGCTTTTCGCCTACTATCGGCGCAATAACCCCGAATAGCCGGAACCAGTGTACCTTTTTTGCCCAACTAAGGCAATATAAGAAGCGAAATGTCACCAAAATTCAAAATGGTATCCGGGCGTGATGTCACCAAGTGTAAAATCTTCCGATGAGAGACGGGCGAGTTTCCTGAAAAAGGCAAAACCAATCTTTATCACTCACGGAATCAATGGTATGATTCCCAATACGGTCTACAATATATACTGTGATTAGACGCGGCATTTGCCCCATGATAAATCACAATACATGGTCATCGGTTGCGTTTGGTGTCCTAAAGAAAAAACCCATCAGATACATAAGAGGATGCGCGATATAAAGCGAGACAATGGAATAAGCCCTGCTGGGGAGATAAAATGGGTCAAAGTGTCCAAAGGCAATATCAAAGTTTATAATCAGCTTGTCAACTATTTTTTTTATGATGACATCAATTTCCGTTGTATTGTGATTGACAAGAGGATTATCACAAATGTGCAGTGTCTCCCCTCTCATGAGGTTGGGCTTTTGCAGATGTGTGATGTTCTGATTGGAGCAATCGGATACAATCAATCCGGTTTGGAATCCAATGCAGGAAAAGCTGAAGCGGTCAATCTTATAAGAAACAGAAGCGGGAGGACTCTTTCAAGGCAGACGCTTCCATCAGGGAAAAAGTTCAATCTTTTCTTTTGGCACGGAGATAGAGCATGATAGAGCTTCCGCCAATCATTTCAGAACGCGATTTCCCATCTGAGGCTGGACAAGATGCCAAACGGATATTATAAAACGTTCTGGCATATAGTCACGGAAGGAGACCGCCGCGAAGAGGATCGGGTCGAAAAAGACCGTTTAGTACGGCTGCCTTGGATTAATCCCGCCATTGAGGGACAGCCCGATAATGAATGGTTTTTGTGGAAAGAAGTGAGATCCAATGCAAGAAGAACCAGAATCCACATCTATTCTTCAAAGATGAGATATCTTATTGTGATAGAACTTGATGCACGAACGGGTCAAAACGTTTTCCGGACTGCATACCCGATCAGCGAAGACCATGAAGACAGAAAGCTCATCAAGCGTTGCAAGCAATTTTTTCAAGATGGAAAAGTTTGTTGAAAAGCTATTTCCCTCTAATAAGCCGGATGCCTCCTTGAGAGAGGCACCCCGAACTCCTTCTACGCCAGGTAGATAAGCTGATTATAGCATCATGATAAAAGCAATGATTGTCAACATTTTTTTAATTTTTAATTATGCGGAAACACGCAGCAGGGACAGCTGGTTTGCTGTCCCCGCTGCCCACGGAATCAGAGATAGAACATCACTTCTTGGAAAAGAGATGACAGGCGCAGAAATGCCCGCCGCCCACATCCCTGTACTCGGGCGGGGTTTCCTTGCATATCTCCATGCAATGCTGGCACCGTGTGTGGAACTTACAGCCTTTGGGAGGATTCGCCGGCGAAGGCAGGTCGCCTTTGAGAATCACCCGGTTCATGTGATAATCCGGATCCGGCACAGGAACCGCCGACAGCAGAGCCTGCGAGTAAGGATGCAGCGGCTGCTTGAACAACTGCGCCTTGGGGGCCATCTCTACAAGAGTTCCAAGATACATGACCCCGACCACATCGGATATGTACTCCACAACGCTCAGGTCATGGGAGATGAACAGATAGGCCAGCCCCCTCTTCTGCTGGAGATCCTTCATCAGGTTTATCACCTGCGCCTGTATCGACACATCGAGGGCGGACACAGGCTCATCGGCGACAATCAGCTCAGGATTCAGGGCAAGCGCCCGCGCAATGCATATGCGTTGCCTCTGCCCCCCGGAGAACTCGTGCGGGTAACGGTCAATCTGATACGTCTTGAGGTCGCAGTCCTTCATCACCGAAAGCACATAATCATGCCAGCGGTCAAGCGGAACAATGCTGTGCTCTTTGACCGCCTCCCCTATGATTTCGCCAATCGGCATCCGCGGGTCAAGAGAAGAATAAGGGTCTTGGAATATCATCTGCAGCTGCGGTCTCATCGGACGAAGTTCTTTCTTCTTGAGGGCGAACAAATCGCTCCCCTTGTAGTAAGCATGACCGCCGGTAGGCTCCGTCAAGCGGAGAATCGTCCGCCCTATTGTTGTTTTCCCGCAGCCGCTCTCTCCCACAAGCCCGTATGTCTTGCCCTTCTCCAAATCAAAGGAAACGCCATCAACCGCCTTTACATAACCGGTGACGCGCTGGGTCACTCCTGTCTTTATGGGAAAGTATTTCTTGAGGTCAACGACCCTCATAAGAACATCGTCAGGAATCTTGATGTAGGCGGGCGCATCATCAATAGCTTTATTCCTCATGCTCATCGAACCACTCCTTCTTTTTTCTCAACTGGCTTCACGGCCGAATCCTGCTGCCCCTTTCGCTTTGCGGTGCCGCTGGGCTTTGCAGCGCCACGTTTTGCGGCAGCGCCACGAGGCTTTGCGGCATCGCCGCTGGGTTCTGCGGGACTGGTGCCCGAGGAGCCATCGCCTTTATCCATCATGGAAAGGGGCGACTCAAGCTTCATGTCGGGATACAGCAGGCTTCCGTCCTCGTTGAAAAGATAGCAGGCCACCTTGTGCGTCTGGCTTATGATCCTCATGCAGGGATAAGGCTCGCTGCATTTGCCCACCGCCTTTGAGCAGCGGTTGCGGAAGAATCAATGATTGGGAAGATCAATCGGGTTCGGGACGCTTCCGGGAATCGAATACAGCCTGTCGTCCGAGCCAACGAAATTCGGTCTGGATTTCATAAGCCCCAGAGTGTACGGATGAACAGGATGATGGAATATGTCCCTTGCGGTGCCCATCTCCACAATCCTTCCGGCGTACATCACAACCACGAAGTCGGCCATCTCCGCCACCACCCCAAGGTCATGGGTGATGAGCATTATCGAAGCGTTTATCTTGTTCTTGAGGTCACGCAGCAAATCAAGTATCTGCGCCTGAATCGTGACATCGAGAGCGGTCGTAGGCTCGTCGGCTATTATCAGCTGGGGATTGCAGGCCAGAGCCATGGCTATGACCACGCGTTGCCTCATGCCGCCGGAAAGCTCGTGCGGATACATCTTGTAGACACCTTCGCCGTTTGCGATTCCCACAAGCTTGAGCATATCAATGCTCTTGGCGGCGATGTCTTTCCTCTGCATGTCCTCATTGTGCAGCTTTATGACCTCGTCAAGCTGTTTCCCGATGGAGAAAACAGGGTTCAGCGTAGTCATGGGCTCTTGGAACACCATGGATATCTCATCACCCCTTATCTTCTCCATCTCCTTTATCGGCGTCTTGACCAAATCAATGACTCTGTTCTTGTCAATCTGGTTGAACCTGAGCTCGCCCTGGGCTATCTGCCCCTGCGGCTCCTGGAGAATCCGCATCACGGAAAGGCTGGTGACGCTCTTGCCGCAGCCGCTCTCACCGACCACGCCCACCGTCTTGCCGCGCGGGATGTCAAACGACACTCCATCGACAGCCTTGACAGTGCCGATATCGGTGTAGAAATAGGTGTGAAGATTGTCTATCTCCAATATATTGCCCGGGTCACGCATCTTGGACAGGTAGGCGGACTCCGGCACGTTCTTTTTCTTCTTTGCCTTTGCAAGCGTCTTGTACTTCTTCTGGTTGAACTTCTTTATCTCCTTGATTCTGCGAAGACGCTCTTTCTCCTTTTCGGTCTTGCGGAATAAGGCGCTCTTAACAATATCTGCCATAATCTACCTCTTCATCCTCGGGTCAAAGGCATCCCTGAGCCCATCGCCGACGAAGTTGAAGGCCAGAACGGTGAAAAGAATCATAATCCCCGGCGGAATCCAAATCCACGGGCAGTTGCGCATGATGACGTTGTCCTTCACCGAACTGACCATGTTGCCCCAGCTCGCATATGGGACGCCGACCCCGATGCCCAGGAAGCTCATCGTGGATTCCATCAGGATGACACCGCCGAGATCCATCGTGGCCATGACGATTATCAACGGCATTGTATTGGGGATGAGATGCTTGAAAATCCTCTTGCGAACGCTGATTCCGGTTGCTTCGCAGGCCTGCATGTATTCCATCTCGCGGAGAGATAGGATGTTTCCTCTTATCATTCTGGCGACTCCCGCCCAGTAGACAACGCCCATTATGAACATTGTGTAGTAAATCTTATACTGCGGCGACACCTTGAGCGAAATCAGCAGTGACGAGATTATCAGCATCAGCGGGATGAACGGAATCGAAACGAACATCTCCACAAGCCGCATGACCACCATGTCAACCCATTTGCCATAGTAGCCGGCCAGCCCGCCCATCGTCACGCCGAGCAGCATCTCCACAACGACAACGACGAATCCGACCATGAGCGAGATTCTGCCGCCGTACATAAGCCGGGCAAGCATATCCTGCCCCATCTCGTTTGTTCCAAGCCAGTGGGACTTCGAGGGAGCCGCCTTTGTGCAGAGAATCGCATTCGGATTAGCCTCAAGCTCATCCATCCTAAGCTCTGCCCCCGTCTCCTCGTCCATGTAGAAAACCTCAGTCTGAGTGTATGGAACAAAGACCGGCCCAAGGAAGCAGAAAACAGCGAGGACAGCAAGGGCGACAAGCCCCACGACAGCCAGCCGGTTTCTAAGGAACTGCCTTCGGACAATCTGACCGGGGGTGAGGAACACCTGTCCGGCGGTTATGTCCTCCTGGGAGAACGAATCCACAATCGACCGGGAAGATTCGGCATCGCCGATTTCCCTGTCCAACGCATTGACATCAACATCATCGATGCTGTCGATGACGGCAGCTTCGTCGATGACGGCAGCTTCGTCGATGCCCTTTGTATCATTAATTTTTTTTTCCTTGCTCATATCCATGCACCTAGCTTAGTCTGACGCGCGGGTCAACCACGGCGTACAGGATATCGGATATCAGATACCCGATTATTGTCAGGAGCACAAGGAACATATTGAAGCCCATCATATAAGGGACATCAGCCATGTTGGCCGCCCTCAGGGCTATGTTCCCGAGGCCTTCAAGCGCAAACAGCCCCTCGGTTATAGCCGCCCCGGAGAACAAAGAAGGCAGAGAGGCTCCCAAGAGGGTCACGATAGGTATGAGGGTGTTTCTGAACGCATGGGAATAAACCACCTTGCGCTCAGGGACTCCCTTTGCCCTGGCCGTTCTTACATAATCAGCGCTCAAAGCCTCAAGCATATTCGTTCTGGTGTAGCGAAGCATGCTTCCGGAGCCTGTTATGACGAAGCAGGCGATCGGCATGATAAGGTGCCTGGCATAGTCGCCCAGCTTGGCCAAGCTGAACCCGGGCGGATAGGTCTTTCGTGCGTCAAGCATTCCTGATATGGGCAGCAGATTCAGCCCATAATAGCCAAACAGCCTTTTCATCAAGGCGGCCAGGAAGAATATCGGCATCGATATTCCTATGAAAACGCAGATTGTTATGATGTAGTCTGCCTTGGAATACTGCTTCCGTGCGGCAAGTATGCCCAGCGGAATGGCAATCAGCAGCTGCAGTATAAGCGCAATGAATGCAACGGAGAATGTGACGGGCGCATATTTGCCTATCACTTCTGAAACCGGCCTGGCAAACATCAGCGATGTGCCGAGATCCCCCTTGAGAGCGGCCAGCAGCCAATCCTTATAGCCGCCCAGAAGGCTTTTGTCCAGACCGTATATCTCTCTAAGATGCTGACGCATCTCTTCTGTCATCTTGGGCGAAGATGATGTCGCAAGCGAAACATAGTCGGAGGGCATGGATCTCATCAGCGCATACAGCATGAATGAGACGCCCAGCAGGACGACAAGCGAAATCAAAACCCGCCTTATTAGATATTGACGCATAAAAACTCCCAGTCAGAGAAAGACTT
>JBQNBA010000030.1:0-14694 GCA_052170175.1 Sphaerochaetaceae bacterium
CAGCTCTTCGGAAAGCCGTCTTGCGTAATAAACAGGGGACGGCCTGCCTGCGTAATGATGGAGAAGCTCGTGGAATTGCTTGCAGAATTCCGGGTCATGCGACAGCTTGCTGTAGGCCTCCTCGACCTTGTCCATTGCACGCTGAATCGCCTCGGGCACGAAGCTGCCGCCGAACTCTCCGAAGTATCCGTCCTTGGGCAGATTGGCTGTATCTATATCCTTATTGACCAGATTTGAATTTGGATTTGTCATTATTTCTCCTTAGATTGTTTGTTTTTTTCCGGGCCAAACACGACCCTTGGGTTGACTTTTGATTGTTGGGGTTATAGCGGTGGTTGGTATCAAAGCTGATGCCAGAGAGCTTGTGTCCGAGCTGATGTCAGCGTCGCCAGAGGCTGGAGGAAACATATTTGCTGATTGCTGCATTGATGTATCTCATGGTTTTTCTCCTCCGTTTGTTTCTATGAAAAGAAACAGCTTGCGGGAATGTTACTACTGATAGAAACATTTGTCAACATGCACACGCCCGTTTTTTTCCAAACCGTTTCTTCCAGAATCCGCTCCATGCAAAGGAAGACGCTCCCTCAAGGCGGTTTGACAAACTCCAACCACTGTCTGGAATAGACCGCCCTCAAGGCCGCTTGACAAGCCTCGTTCCTTGCCGCCCTTGCTCCCTGCTTCCCGGCATGCGGAAACTTGCAACAATCCTCTGTTGGCACTACAATGACGCCATGCCTGTGGTTGAGATTGAAAATCTTGAATTCAGCTATCGTGACTATCAGAACCCGCAGCGGACGTATTGCGAACCGGTGCTGCACGGGCTTTCCCTGAGTGTGAACAAGGGGGAGCACGTTATGATATACGGCGAGCCGGAGAAGGGCAAGACGACCCTCTCACGCATATTGACCGGTTCGATTCCGAAGTACATCGACGGGAGGCTTTCTGGACGCATCTGCGTCAATGGCAGGATAGTAGGCGATGTTCAGACTTGGAATCTGGTAAAGGACATCGCCGTCATCTCGCAGAATTCGGAGGAGCAGCTTGTGTGCCCGACTCCAGAGGATGAAGTCGCCTTTCCGCTGCAGCTCATGGGCATGGACACAATCACAATGCACAGGAAGGTTGAAGCCGCATTGGATTCGCATGGCTTGCTGAAAAGGAAGGACGGCAGCTCCGAAGTGCTGTCGGGCGGAGAGAAGAAGCGTCTGCTTCTGGCAGTGACAGAGGCTGTGAACCCTGATATCTGGCTGCTGGACGAAACGCCTGACGAGCTTGATGAAGACGGGAAGCGGCATCTTGCAGAATGGATAAGGACAACTGACAAGACTGTGGTGATGCTCTGTTCAAGGCCGTTTGACGTTTTGGCGGGTGTTTTTGACAGCTACTATATATTGGAAGGCGGCATGCTGACCGCATCCTCGCAGGTTGGGGTGCAGGGCAAGGCTCGCTGCGGTCTTCCGCCGCTGCGGGAGACTCCTGTGCCTGTAATGGATTCCGGCGTTAAAGTCATCGAAGCCAGCGATGTGATGATAAGGAAAGGTTCGGAGTTCCATGTGAGAGTTCCCCGATTCAGAATGCAAAGCGGCGAGATTGTTGCGCTCACCGGCCCCAATGGAAGCGGAAAGAGCAGCTTTGCCAGAGCGCTTTGCGGGCTTGATGATGTGCTGTCGGGTCAGTTCTCGCTTGATAAGGCGAGCCGGATTGTCACTTTAGGGTATCTTTTTCAGAACCCTGATTTTCAGATTTTCCTTCCGACTGTCCGAGACGAGCTGAGCTATCCTTCGGCAAAAGGCAGGGATATAGATGGGGCATGCGCCGAATTCGGGCTTGAGCCGGACAGCGTTGCCTCAATTCTAAGTTATCCTGAACGCAAAAAGCTTCAAGCTGCGGTCTACTGGCTGCTTGACAGGCCTTTTTATATTCTGGACGAGATGGAGAATTCGCTGAGCTACGAGAACTGTCATTTCATAATCTCCAAGCTGCGAAGCAGGGGCGCCGGAATACTGCTGATAACCCATGATGAGGTGATTGCTTCGTGGGCGCACAGAAGGTACAGCATATTTGATTCCGTGATGAACGAAGCCCGGGAGGCCTGCGGTGAGCTTTGATTCCTTCATAAGGCGGGACAGTCTTCTTTGCAAGGCGGATGCCCGGCTCAAGATTCTGCTTCTGGCGCTGATTTCGGCAATTGCGTTCATGCGGATAAAGCCATCGGCCATGCTGTGCCTTTCACTTGCCCTGATTGTCTTTTCCTGCACGCAGACAGGCTTGAAGACCTCGCTTTCGGTGTTTCGCTCAATATTGCCGGTTCTCGTCATAATGACGCTGCTCAGCCCGTTCTCCGCCAGAGATGGGGCTGCGGTGCTGCGTTTCAGGGACACTGTGCTGCTGACCGCCGCCGGGCGGGATGGTCTGATTCTGATAGGAAGCCGGTTCATCATCTTGACTTATTCCTTCTCGCTCATTCTCCAGACAACCCCGCAAGGCGTTCTCATAGCGGCTTTGAGATGGTTCGGCATCAGCTTCAAGGCAAGTCTTTACATATCGCTGATACTTAGCTTCCTGCCGGCGATGGCGCATGATTTTGTCCAGATTTCAGAGAGCCACATGCTGAGGCAGGAGCAGCACAGGGGGCGCAGGCGGTTGAAAGAGGTTGTTCCCAGCCTGATTTCCGCAATGGTGTTTGCCCTAAGGAGAGTCCCGCTCACAGCTATGACGCTTGAGCAGAGGGGGTTGGGAGGCCAGGGCGGAAAGACCGGCCAGTACCGTGTGCTGGGGTCATTCTGGCCCTCTGTGCCGATTCTCGCCGTGGCCATCGGCTTTGCGGCGGCCTTTGCCGTGCTTTTCGCAGCATAGCGCCTTATTGTTGCAGTCAACAAATGGAATTATTAAAAATACCGCCGCAAGGTGTGGATAAAAGACTCTAATTTCAGTATATTAGCAATGCACGAAATTTTTTGGAGAGGAATTGCAATGGAAAAATACACAACGAAGTTCGAGAAGCTTGAAAAATCAGCTGTCAAGCTAACCCTCACTTTCTCTTCTGGTGCGGTGACTGAGGCATACAACGCCGATTTGGCGAAGTATGCGAAGCAGCTGACGCTCAATGGCTTCCGCAAAGGCAAGGCGCCGGTTTCCTTGATTGAAAGCAAATACGGCGACACCATCATCAATGAGACATTCACCGACCTGCTTGACAAGGCTGTGGGTGAGATATTCACGCCTGCTGACGAGAAGGATGCCCCCGCCGATGAATTCAAGCCGATGGACAGCAGGGCGCTTGACCTTATGAACGAGAAGGACATATTTCCGATAAAGAAAGGGCAGGACGTTGTTTGCGAGATAAAGTACGATGTGTATCCGCAGTTTGAGCTGGGGCAGTACAAGGGTTTGAAGGTCGAGTACAGCGCTCCGGATTACGACCCGAAGGTTGAGGATGACGAGATAGAGGCCATAAGGGCGCGCAATGCTGTCATCGAGGAGAAGAAGAGCGATGTGGCCGAAGAGGGTGATATAGCGACCGTTGACCTGGCGGAGCTTGCCGATGACGGAGCCGAGATAGAGGCTTCCAGAAAGGACGGCTATGTTTTCACCCTGTCCAAGGCAGCATCGGCTCCGTACGAGCTTGATGCGGATGTGATAGGCATGAAGGTCGGAGCCTCCAGGACCGTTGCAAAGGAATATGGGAAGGATTCCGCATATCCGGAGCAGAAGAAGACCTGGAAGGTCACTCTTTCCAAGCTCAAGGTGAGAACCCTTCCGGAGCTGGATGACGAGTTCGCCCAGGATGTCAGCGAGAAGTACAAGACTATGGCCGACATGAGGAAGGACATACATGACAAGGCGTTTGGAGCCTATCAGAAGAGCGTTGAGGCCGCCAAGGTGGAAGCTGCGCTTGATGCCGTGGCCAAGTCGACCGAGATAGCTGTGCCGGATTTGATGGTTGCCAACAGCATCGAGGAGAAATGGTACGGCTTCGTCCAGAATTTCACGGGCAACGGGCAGAGAAGCTTCGCCGATACGGAGAAATACCTTTCGGGCATGGGCATGACGAAGGAGAGCTATCTTTCCATGATGGGCGATCGCTATGGGGAAGAGAACCTCATGGAGATAAAGAAGGGGCTTGTCTTAAGCAAGATAGAGGAAGTCGAGAAGACTCAGGAAAACGATGAGGATAAGATTGCCAAGTTCATCGAAGACAATAAGATAGACACCAAGCAATACGGCGAGGCCTATGAGCCGATGGTCAAGGCGCAGATAAAAGAGCAGCTTGGTCGTGACAATGCGATAAAGTTCATTGTCGACAACAACGAGTTTGTGAAAGCCGAGCCTAAGGCCGATGCCACGGACAAGGCTTCCGATGCCCCAAGCAAGGTTTCCGGTTCCGGAGCCGATGGCAAGGAGGGCAAGTCGAACGAAAAGGACCAGGAGGCAGGCGCTCAGGCTGATGCTAAAGCTAAGGCTAAGGCAGGCGCTACTAAGGCCAAGGCTTAGGCTGCGCTTTTCCTTTTTCCCGGAAGGCTCTGGCTTGAAAACCGGGGCCTTCTGGCGCAAATGGCTTTATCGGGAGGGTGAAACAGATGAGAGAGAAGATGCTGAACCTTGTGCCGAACGTGATTGAGAATTCCGGCAACGGCGAGAAGATATTTGATATATACAGCAGATTACTAAGGGAGCGCATAGTTTTCCTTGATGGCGAGATAAACGATGCCACTGCGGATCTTGTTGTGGCTCAGCTTCTGTTCCTTGAAGCGGAGAATCCGCGCAAGGAGATAAGTCTGTACATCAACTCTCCCGGCGGAAGCGTCACGGCGGGGCTGGCCATATACGACACCATGCGCTACATAATCAGCGATGTATCGACAATCTGCATAGGGCAGGCCGCATCGATGGCTTCCTTGATTCTTGCCGGAGGGGCTCCCGGCAAACGCTATGCATTGCCTTCGGCCCGGGTCATGATACACCAGCCGTTTGGCGGCGTTGAGGGACAGACGACTGACATCGCCATTCATGCAAAGGAGATACAAAGGCTCAAGGGGCTCTTTGCGTCATATATGGCTCAATGCTGCTCAAGGCCGGAGGAGATTGTCGCCTCGGATATCGAGCGCGATCATTTCATGGATGCGCGCATGGCATTGGAATATGGAATAATCGATAGAATCATGGAGAGGAAATAGATGGCTAGAGGCAAATCCTGTTCTTTCTGCGGGAGCACGGCAAATACATTGGTGACCGGCCCGAATGGCATCGCAATCTGCTCCGAATGCGTCTCTCAGTGCGAGAAAATCCTTCATGGCGCTGGAGTGCAGCGTCCTTCGGGCGAAGAAGAGGGCATCGATTTGAAGGAACTGCCGACGCCGCAGGAGCTTTACGATTACATGAATCAGTACGTTGTCGGGCAGCAGGATGCAAAGCGGGTTCTGGCTGTGGCTGTGTACAACCATTACAAGCGGGTCAAGTATTTCCATGACAATCCAGAGAGCGATATTGAGATGGACAAGTCAAACATCCTGATGGTGGGGCCGACCGGCACGGGCAAGACGTTGCTTGCCCGCACCCTGGCCAACAGGCTGTCAGTGCCTTTCGCCATCGCCGATGCCACGACCCTGACTGAGGCGGGCTATGTAGGCGAGGATGTCGAGAACATCCTGCTTAAGCTAATACAGGCCGCCGATGATGACGTGCACAGGGCCGAGCACGGCATAATCTTCATAGATGAGATTGACAAGATTGCAAAGAAAGGCGAGAACGTCTCGATAACCCGCGATGTGTCGGGCGAGGGTGTCCAGCAGGCCTTGCTTAAGATAATAGAGGGAAGCATTGCAAGCGTGCCTCCTCAGGGCGGACGCAAGCATCCTAATCAGGAAATGCTCCGGATTGATACGAGAAACATCCTTTTCATCTGCGGCGGGGCCTTTGTCGGGCTTGACAAGCTGATAGAGAAGAGGCTTTCCACCTCATCAATGGGATTTGGGGCGAATGTCGGCGATAACAAGGAGAAGAACCTCGCCGACCTATACAAATCGATGCTCCCCGATGATTTGATAAAGTATGGCCTCATACCTGAATTCATAGGAAGGCTTCCGGTTCATGTGGGGCTCAACAGTCTGTCAAAGGACGACCTCAGAAGGATAATAGTGGAGCCCAGGAATTCAATCATCAAGCAATACGAACAGTCGATGCTGCTTGACGGGGTGCGGCTGGAGTTCCTTCCCGAAGCGGTTGATGCCGTCGCCGAGACGGCGGACAAGCAGGACACCGGTGCAAGGGGAATCAGAAGCATCGTCGAGAATGTGATGCTTGATATAATGTTTGACATACCATCGCGCAAAGACGTGGCCAAGGTCATCGTTGATGCTGACTGCATTCTTAAGGGCAAGCGGCCGACGCTTTATTCCAAGACAGGGGAGCTGCTTAGACTTGAAGCCTGACGATTTATCTTTACACCGGATATATGTAAAATGCTTCTTGTTCATTTTTGTAGGAATAATTGACATTTAATATCATATTTATTCCATTTTTTCATAAAAAACATTTCATATCTGGCTGACATCTGCTAGCCTTGATCTGCCACAACGAACATAAACGACTCTGATTGGAGGCCTTATGACCGAGCTTACATCGGCCGTGCTGGATTATTTGTCAGAATGTTCAAACGGTGATAGGAAACGTGAGCTTGTCGTGGGCGGAAGCATGGAGTATATCTATTGCAACTGCCCGTATTGCGACATAAAGCTGGAAGACGCCTCCGAGTTCTTGCTTTATATTGAGCCCAGGCTTTCCAGCATCATTGATGGATTCTGCTATTTCGGGCCTGAGTACGAACATTATCTGAAAAGCGTCATGAAGAGGCGGGCGACTTACTTTTTCTCGGACAAGGCAAGGGCTTTAGGCAAGATGATGACCGGAGATTTGCTTTATCTACATGAAATGCAACGCCGAAGCGAGCATCAGGGCATCGTTTCTGATTGGTGTCCATTGGATAACGATGCGGACGCAGGCATCGATGTCCAAGCCCTCTGCCGCATAGCCGCCGTCTGTCAGAGCAGTCTGGCATGGACCATGCGCATGACCGTTTACTTCTTGTACATAATGCCGCTGATGGAGCGTTCCGATGTTGAGGCTCTGTGCGAGTTCTTCATGCTGGATGGAGCGGAGGCCATCGCTTGCCGTGAGAAGATGCTTTCGCTGTCGCATGCAAGGCATGAGGAACGGCTGAGGCTCTTCGGACAGCTTGGCGCTGGATTCTTCCGGAGGATGGAGATGGAAATCTGCTTGCAGAGAAGCCTTGAGGACAGTTTCACAGCCTCCGCCCGGTGCCAGCTTGACTTGATTAAAGCCAAACGTGAGCTGATGATGAGAAAAGTGGAAAGACTTGACAAATCCCGCCTCGCTGTGCGTCAGATTGCACTTGGACAGGCTCTTGGGTTAAGCCGCGGCACGATATCATCCCATGTTTTCTATGCGAGGATCTTGATAGAGTGCGCAGTGAATCCAGAGTGCGACTGCATGCAGCGTCTGCCGCTGGAGGTGCGCCGCCTTGTCAGCGGTGAATACTCTGAGCCCGATGTGCGCTCGAAGCTGCACGGATTGCCGTTCCTGGAGCTTGTAGACTCAATACGCAGGTTTTCCCGGAAGAAATGCCGGCCGCCGAGATGCTGAAACGGCCATGGCCGCAGCTCTGGCAATTGACTGTGCACCGCCTGCCTGCCTGACTGCCTGCCTGACTGCCTGCCTGACCGGGTTGTGCGTGGGTGGCATCAAGCCGGAAAAGGGTCTGCTTGGCTGGGCTGGGTGTGGCATCAAGCCGGAAAAGGCATCAGGCGTTCCGGGCCTGTTCCTCAAGCTCCCGGGCCCGTTCTGTGGAGGCCATGACGGCTCCCATCACCGCTGAATCGAAACCCAGATCGCAGAGCGTCTGCACCCCGTCTATGGTGGTGCCCGCCGCTGAGCATACCGAGGTCTCCAGCTCCACCGCATTGCGCCCAGTCTCCCTCTGGAGCTTTGCCGCCCCGGACATTGTGTCGGCCACCATTTCGATTGCGGTCTGATACGGAATCCCCGCCTTGCAGCCGCCCATGGCCAGAGCGTGCATGAACTGGAAGATGAAAGCGATAGCCGACCCGCTTATGCCGATGAATGCAGGGAAAAGCGCCTCGTCCAGAAAGAAGGCGCTTCCGAAGCTTGAGGCGATTTTCATCGCTTCTTCGCCGAGCTCTTCGCCGGCCTTGGGATGCACCGCTATCGCCGTGACGGCTCCCTTCACCTTTGCGGCTATGTTTGGCATGAGCCTGACAACCTGATTTGTGCCGAGCTTTTCGCAAAGCACGGAGAGGGGAACGCCTGCGGCGATGCTTATCCATTTCCTGTGTGCGGAGCCGAGCCTGCCCAGCTCCCCGTAGAGATTCCCAAGAATCTGGGGCTTGACCGCTATGACCAGCATATCGTTATCGTCAAAAAGCGCTTTTAAGGAATCCGCTCCTTTAACTGCGGGATGATTTGACAGGAACTCTTCCTGCTTTGCGCGCACGTTGTCAAACACGCTTGCAGAAAACTCCTTGTCGGAAGAAAGGGCAGACGCTATCGCCGCCCCCATGTTGCCGCAGCCGATGAATCCTATCTTTGTCATGGCAGCCTCCAATCCTCATTGCACAGTCATCGTGAACGTTGCCATCATAAACGCAGTCACCATGAACGTTGTCATTATAAATCCTAACAGAAGTTTCTTTCAATGTTCTGGGGACAGATACTATTTGATTTCATATTGATAAAACGATAGTATTGTAGCGAGGTTCTGGCGATGCGATTCCTTTTAAAAGTGAAAATATTGGCGCTTGCATTATTCATTGCATCAATTCCCGCCTTTGGGATGCATCAGGGCGACATGAGATACGTCGGCGCCGGCGAGGTCATACCTGTAGGAAGCGAGCTTTACGATTATTTTGACAATCTGTTCCTTCTGTGCGGTCACAGCAGCCCTTCGGCTTCAAGGCCCTGGACGACGGCGGAGGCCAGGTGCGAGCTTTCCAAGATAGATGGCTCAAGCCTTGGCGGGCAGGCGTTGGAATTGTTCAGGACGATATCAAGCGCAATATCCGAGAAGGAAGGCCCAGGCATTTTCGTTGAAGCGTCTGTCAGCCCGGAGGCATATGCGCATTCCAACGAGGGCTTTTCCCTGGAGGATGATTGGAACTACGGGTACGTCAGGCGGAATCCGTTCGGATACCTTGGAATGAACGCTTATCACCAAGGTTTCTTCTGCCACATGGAGCTTGCATACGGGCCTGGCAGGGCGAGCGCTTCGGACAGCCTCGTGACGCTTGAAGACTATGTCACGGGCATGGGCAAGCCGTATCAGGGAGTTGGGTCGATTGAGGATGAATGCGGATACCCGGGTTTTTTGAAGAATGTGCGGGTTGTCTCTCGCTCATCCATATACGGGCCGGGGCTTTCTTTCAACGCAGGAGGCTCTGTCGACAATGAGGTTCCAAGGGCGGCGTATCTGACGTATGCGGGCGATGGCTTCTCAATCGGCGCATACAGGTCGCAGAAGACATGGGGGCTGTCAAAGCTGGGCAACTTCGTCTTTGATGACCATATTGACCGTTACAACCATATCAGCGCAAAGGTGTTCAACAAGAGGTTCGCCTTCGATTTCACGATAATGTTCCCGGAACCTTATATCGGGGGTGACAACGGAGCAGAGGACTATGGTGAAAAACGAAGGTATTTCCTTGCCCACAGGCTTGACCTCCAGATAAAGGACAACCTGAGGCTTGCTCTGAGCGAGAATGTCATGTACCTGACCCATCATTTCGCCGATTTCCAATACATGAATCCCGCCACGATCTTTCACAGCAATCTGAATTCGTCGCAGTTCAATGCCCTTGCCCATGTGGAGCTTGAATATTCGCCTGCCGCGCGGGTCAGGCTGTATGCCCAGCTTGGAATCGACCAGGGTTCGATGCCGTTCTTTGAAGACGCATCCAAGGAAGACCAGGCCTTTGGCTGCACGCTTGGAGCTGAATACGCCATCGGGACTTCCGGCGGCGGACTTGTTGACCTGAACCTGGAGGCTGTCTATGCCAGCCCGGCTCTTTACAGGAGAGACGCCCCTGACTTCGTTATCACAAACAGCTCCCAGATTTCAGACGGCTACAGGGGAATCCCGTTTTTCACCTACATCGGGTTCAAATACGGCGGCGACACCCTCGGCTTCCGGTTTGATGCGGATTACAGGGTCTCGTTCCTGCGTCTGCATGCCAGCCAGACGGTGCTGCTTAAAGGAGGGTTCGGGCTTTATGACAAATACACTCCGGGGATGTTTGTCGGGAAGTTCATGACGGACGGCATCGAGTTGATTTCCATCTCGAATGCGAGGCTGGAATATTCCTTCCAAATGCTTGAAAAGCATCCGTGCAAGGCGTTTGCGGATATATGCTTCATCCACCGTGATTCCGGTTCTGATTTCCAGCTTGCATGCGGAATCAAGGCAAGCTTCTCCGGCAGGCCAAGATGAAGAGCGTAAAGAGGAACTATCTGTACAATGTCCTTTACGAGGCTCTCACTGTCATCACGCCTCTGATAACGGCTCCTTATCTTTCGAGGGTGCTCGGAGCCGACTGCATAGGAACGTTCAGCTACACATCCTCCATCGTGTCTTATTTCGAGCTGTTTGCAATCATGGGGATAACGGTCTACGGACAGAGGGAGATATCATATCATCAGGACAATCCGATAGAGCGCAGCAAGGCTTTCTGGAACACAAAGCTTGTTTCCATTTCAATCTCCTGCACAGTGCTGGCGGCTTACATATGCTTCTCCGCCTATATGAATTCAACGTTGTATTGGATATTCACGATGGCTATCATCGCCACAGTAGTGGATGTCACATGGTTCTTCAAGGGAATAGAGGAATTCGGCAGGATTGTCCTTCGTAATGTCATTCTCAAAATATGCACGATTGTCTGCATATTCTGCTTTGTGAAGACAAAGAATGATTTTCTTCTTTATGCGTTCATTCATGTGGGGCTCGCCCTGCTGTCAGAAGTGATGCTTATCCCCCAGCTGAGGCGATACCTGTGCAAGGTTCCATTGAGGGAGCTGCGGCCATTCAGGGGCTTCGGCTCGATATTCATGCTGTTTGTCCCCTCCATCGCTGTTCATATATACTACATGCTCGACAAGTCGATGATAGGCTGGATAACAAAAGACGCCTTTCAGAATGGATACTATGAGCAGGCTCTCTCGATTGTGAGGACTCTTATGCCGCTTGTCACATCCATGGGCACTGTCCTGCTCCCAAGGATAAGCTTCTGCTATAAGAACAATGACCGTGATGGGGTGCGTCATTATGTCTACAAGAACGCCCGTTTCCTTTGGTTCCTTGGTGTGCCGGCGGCGCTTGGAATTGCGGCGATATCCGATAACTTTGTTCCATGGTTCTTCGGTGATGGCTTCCTGCCTGTGATTCCTCTGCTCAAGGTTCTGAGCGCATTCATACTCCTCCACGGTGCGAACTGCCTGCTGGGGTTCGAGTATCTGATACCGACAGGGCAGGAGCGAAGGTACACCGCAGCTGTTGTGATGGGCGCTGTCTCGAATGTCGTCATGAACATTTTCTTGATAACGCACATGAAAGCCATGGGAGCGGCGTTCGCCTCAATAATGGCCGAAAGCATCGTTCTTGTCTTGCAGCTGTATTTTGTGAGAAAGGAGCTTGGCATAGGGAAGATGGCCTCAATGGGTGTTGGCTACCTAATCTCCGGGCTGGTCATGTTCGCCGTGGTGCGGGTGGAGAACCACTATTTTGCCCCTTCTATGCTGGACACTTTCCTGATGATAGCGACTGGGGCGGTTGTGTATGCTCTGGCGCTCTTTGTCCTTAAGGACGAGCTGTTCATGAAAACAGCCTCCGGCTTTATCGAGAGGCTTTCAAGGAAATCGAGATGAAAAATCGGGATAGTTGGCGCATATGCGGCTTTCTTGATGTATGAATTTGCTTTTTTGGTGTAGGATGTAGTCATGTTTGTTTATTTTGCATTGGCACTGCTGGTTCTGGTTTCATACTGGGTTTTCAGAAAGAAAGAGAATTGCAGCGATATAGTGCTGGCCATAGCATGCTCCGCCATGCTCCTTCTGCTCTGCCTTAGGAATCCTTTCGGCTTTCTGGATCTGCCGTCTTACTATCAGTATTTTGAGAAGACAAGAGGCTTTTCCTTTTCCGAAATGGTGAAGGGAACGAGATTCCTGCATGTCCATTCCCTTATCGGCGAGGAAAGCGGCTATATATGGCTGAACTGGCTGCTGTCGCACATGGGGGCAAGCTTCAATATCCTGCTTTGCCTTCATGCTGTGCTTGTCTGCGCCGGCATCTTCATCTTTGTGAGGAAGTATTCCACAGACCCCGTGTTCAGCATATACTTCTTCCTGTGCATCGGGGGGCTGACCGACCATACATACATACTAAGGCAGTCATTCGCATTCGCCATGCTGCTGTTTGCGTTGCCTTATGCAATAGACAGAAAGCTTTTCAGGTTCCTGCTTCTGGTGGCTCTTGCCTCCTTGTTCCACAGGACGGCGCTTTCGTTCCTGCTCATATATCCGCTTTCCTATGTGAAGGTGACCAGAAAGACGGCGCTGGCCGGCATAGCCATATCGCTGTCGATGGTGCTGATTGTTCCGTTGCTGTATTCTTCAATTATAAGCAATTTCATGGCTATCATGGGCAAGACCAGTTATAAAATCGGCGAGCCCGACTTCAAGGAGATGATTGTGGTGCTGGTCGCCATGCTTTGCTTTGCCGTCTATGTCAATGACTTCTCGAAGGAGATGCCTCGGTCAGACACGGCGATGTTCTGGCTCTCGATGATGGCGCTTTTCTTCTTAGCAGTCAGCGTGCATATATACATAATGGCCAGGGTCGGGATGTCGATGTATCTGCCGTTTGCCATGATAATGCTGCCCAACTTCATGGCAAGGAATGGAAACAGTGTCTTGATGGGAAGATTCAGGATGCTGATTTCACTGGCGCTCTTTGCCTATCTGATTTTCATTGTGCTGACCACGCCGTATTCGTTCTCGTTTGTCTGGGAAGCCGCCGGCTCTGGGGGAGATGCCGCAGCAGTTGCCGGAGTCGCCGGTCTGGACGCAGCAGCCGGAATGGGTGGAGGCGCAATGGGCTCAAGCGCTGTCTTGTGCGGAAGTCTGCAGAGCCTTGCGCTGGGATAGGACAAATATGACTGGAAGGAACACGAGAAGGAACACGACTGGAAGGATAATGTTTGCGACAGCCTCGATGATACGCGGAGGAGCTGAAAGGGTGGTTTCCATACTGGCGAACCATTATGCGGCCGCAGGCTGGGATGTGAGCATCCTGATGCTTCTTCATTCCCATGTCGGATACGAGCTTGACCCGACTATAAGGATAATCGATATCTCAAATGACAAGGTGAATGCAGGGCTGCGGTTTCCGAAGCTCGTCATGCAGGGCAGGAAGATTCTGAAAGAAGTCCGGCCTGATGTGCTTGTGTCCTTCATGGACAACGTGTGCCTTGTCATGGGCTTTGCAATACGTGGGCTTGGGATAAGGCATGTGACTTCGGAGAGGATAGACCCTTCCAGCATCCGCAGGAACTTTGCGCTTGAGAAGGTGCTTGAGAGGATTTACGCATCAAGCGACTGCTGTGTTTTGCAGACAAGGCGGGCATGGGGCTATTTCCCCGAATCCGTGCGGAGCAAGAGCCGTATCATCCCCAACCCGATTGAGGTAAGCTGTCCGGCATCCGGCACAAAGCGGCCCAGGATAGTGACGGCAGGCAGATTAAGTCCTCAGAAGAACCATATGATGCTTCTGGAGGCCTTCGCCGGATTTGTCAAGGGGCATCCGGATTATACGCTTGACATATACGGTGAAGGCCCATTGCGGAACGCTCTTGAGCAGAGAATAGCCTCTCTGGGACTTGCCGGAAGCATCACCTTGAGGGGCAATGCGCCCCATCTGCATGATGAAATCTCCGATGCTGCGATGTTCGTCCTTTCCTCCGACTACGAGGGGCTTTCAAATGCCCTGCTTGAAGCCATGATGATGGGGCTTCCGTGCATCTCAACGTCCTGCTCGGGCTCTGACGAGGCGATTGAAGATGGAGTGAACGGACTGCTTGTCCCTGTTGGCGACAGTGATGCGCTGGAAGACACGATGGGACGGCTTGCGGACGATGAAGGGCTGGCCTTAATGCTCGGCAGGAACGCCATGGTGTCGGCAGGGCGATTCAAGGCTGATAATGTGATAAGATTGTGGACTGATGCGATTGAGGGAAGAGATGGGGATCAAGGCGGCGCTTAAGAGGTGTGCATGCATTCTGCCCGATAGGGCTTATGTGTTTCTCGATTATATAAGGAATCTCCATCGCATTCCGAACCTGAGGAATCCCAAGACCTTCAACGAGAAGCTGCAGTGGCTCAAGCTGCATGACCGAAGACCTGTCTATGCCGCAATGGCCGACAAGATTGAAGCAAGGGCTTTCATAGAGGACAGGGTCGGCGCGGGGCTGACTGTTCCGCTGCTTGGCGTCTGGGATTCGTTTGATGACATTGACTTCGCAAGGCTTCCTGACAGGTTCGTGATGAAGTGCAGCCATGACAGCGGCGGGCTTGTTGTCTGCACCGACAAGTCACATCTGGATATAGATGGAG
>JBQNBA010000031.1:0-14388 GCA_052170175.1 Sphaerochaetaceae bacterium
TCGAATTGCATAAAACCATCTCCTATGCTGCATTATCACACAAACAGGGCGATAACACAACACAGATGGGGCTTCTGCGGAAACAGCGGCAGGATATTCAAGACCCCGGATGCAAATCATCCCCGGCGCCATCGGCATCACACATGGAAATTATACGTCTCCAGCATGGGCCGCAGAATGTCGATAGCCTGATATATGGCAAACACGCAAACAACCAAGCCGGACACCACCGGTCCCTGATTCAGCGCCGTGCCGGTTGAAATCATCGAAGCAGCCAAGGCGTACTCTGCCTGCGGAAGAGTCATGACCTCCTTTATCCAATCCTGAAAGCTCTGAGATGCAGTCCGACCCAGAAGATAATGCTCATACACCGAAATAACCGTCACCGCCAACGCTCCGGCAGCTATTGAGATAGCGGCGGCAGCCGTCACCTTTCCCCAGAGCATCATGGTCGGAACACAGGCGTAGACTATTCCCGCCGTAAGCAGAACCACCGATTTCACGGCAAGCTTCTTTAGATCCTTAAGGAACGGTTCACGCTGGGAGATGGGCAAGCCCTTGCTTGCAGCCTCTCCCTGGGCGGCTATTCGCTCCTGCACCTCTTCCGCCTTGCTCTTAAGCTCTCTGAAATCATCGCTGCCGATAAGCCCTCTTGCCTTCTCGACAACATCATCAGGATTGTCATACTCTGAAATCTCACAGCAGAACCGCAGATACTCGCTGCCGTTGTCCTCCCCCAGAGCCTTGGAGACTATCTGCTCCCCTGTCATGCTCTCCAAATCAAAATCAAGCCCAAGATTCTGCGACACTATGCCTTTATGTGCCTCGAGAATAGGCGAAGCATTTTGGGCAAGTTCTTTCAGAGTCAGCTCCTTGTTGCGGATTACACTGCCTTCAAGCGAGCATCCGGCTATGCAGACAATAAGCAGGAACGCAACAGCGGCGTTCATCATCCTGGCAACATGTTCATCTCTTTTCATTTCAACCCCCTTTCAATAAAATTCCATCCCATGCTGATTCTGAGACGGAATGTTCCGTAACTGGAGAATCCGCCCCTGACCATGTCGTACTTCTCTTCGAATGCGCCAGATGGATCACGCACCACAAGAGCCGCCTCCGCAAACCATGGAGGCTTGAAATCCCAAGTCCACCCCAGGCAGACTTCATTCAACGAAACAAGCTTTTCATCCAGCACCCGATTCCCCGCTTCGAATCCGAACTGAATCAGCGAAAAGCCTATGAACGGACCGGACTGAAACGGATAATACAAAAGCATCAGCCCGGAATCCAAGAACCAGCTCTCGAAGCCGGAGCAGGCAGTCTGAACCGCCCTCAGCGCAAACTCCTCGGAAAGCCGCAGCCTGATAGAAGCGCTCACCTGAATCCTTCTCCCCAGCACGGCCTCTCCAAGCCCCAGCAAATCCGCATCCAATCCGCAGACAGCCCCGGGAAGGCTTGGTTCAGCCGCAGCCATGCCGGCAAAAGCGGCGCAGACAAGAAACACAACCAGAAACCTTTTCATCAAAGCGCCTTCAATCAATCACCCTGCAAAGGGAAAGCTTTCCGTCACTGGAGGATACAAGCATGAAGGAACCGGCCAATGCCATCATGCCAAGGCTGACGGCGCTGTTCTGCGATATCAGGCATGTGCCGACCTTGGAAAGCACGTTGGCCGATGACCGTGAGATGCTGTGAATCAACCTCAAATCGGAATCCATCGCATACAGGCAGGTCGCCTGTGAATTATAAACAAGCTGATCGGCGGAGACATCCATGATCTGAGGAGTGACAGTGGTAATGCCCCCTACAGGAAGAGAAGAGTGATTCACAACGAAGTTCTCAATCTTTCCATTTGAAGCCGTCACACAGTTATCCGCCCCGAGAGCGATGCCCCGGGGCGCTGTGGCCGTCGCCCCTATCCGTCTGTAGCTGGCGATGCAATTCTCCCCTGGGAGGCTCTCCGCCAGAACGATATTGCAGGAATCAGCCTCCGTCATTGCAAAGATATTGCCGGATGGCGAAACAGCCAGCTTGCTGGTCGTGGAGAAATCAATAGGATATGAGTTGATCCCCTTGAACACAGGCTCTCCCGAAGACATGTCAAAGTGCAGGATCTTCCTGTACCGCACAGTATTGAGCAAGCAGTTGTTGACAACCACATAAGCTGTGCTCTTGCTGGATAGCAGCAATGCTCTTGTCTGATTCAGAGTGAAATCCATCCCGCTTATCGTGAACGATCCCTCTACTCTGCCGAACTGACCGGGACATAGCGATAGAGAGCCCGTCTGCTGATTGAATTTCAGGAATGTCAGATTCTCGGTGCCGCCTCTGTCATCCATCATCAGCACCCAAGGCAGCACCTCGCCGCTTTCAACAAGCTTGATGTTCCCGATGAAATTGAAATCAGAACTGTCATAGACCGAAACAAGGTCGAGGCAGTTTCCAACAACCTTCATCACCGCCATCTTCTGAGCGCCGGGACTGACCACAAGAAACCTGCCGGCAGGAAGAGGCGAGATTATGGCATCGCCGCCAAGATTGAGATATGTGCATTCACTTCCGTTCTTTCCTATGAGCAAGGTAGAGAACTCACTGAGCTTGCAAAGCGATCCCGGCGCTCCTTCAATAAGCGCGGTGAAAGCCGCCGAGACACATCCATAGCTGCCTAGAAACGAATTGCTCACAACAGCATCAACCCTATGATAGCCCGGAGCTATGTTCACGGTCTTGGAATTCGTCTTGCCCAGCACTTCGCTTGCTCCGATTGCAACGCCATCGACGAACCACTGTATCCTAAGCTCCGGGGCGGATTCAAACTCCTCGTCAAGCTTGAAATTCAGAACCTTGTCGGAGTTCGCTCCCAGGATATAGTTAGAATCAGAGTCAAGCTGGAAGCCGGAAAGCGCTCCCCTCACTGGAACCCCCGCGCGGTTATTGAGAAAAAAGTACCCTGACGAATCGGTGAAGTTCATCTGGGAGATTGAAACACGACCCGAAGTCGTCTGGCCGCCCACTATCCTCAACGACTCGACAAAGCCTCCAACATGGAAGTCCCCCGACTTAAGCACCCCTCTGATGATATAAGAGCCGGCGGCAAGCTCCTTTGAAATCGAAGCGCACCTGTTAGGGTAATCGCTCTGGAATGATATCTCGTTCTCATTCCCTCCCTGCGCCTGGAGATAGACATAAAGGTGAGGATCAGGCACCTCTGTGTTCTGCCAGTCTATCTGCATGGACAATGTTCCGTTTCCGACCATTTCATCCAGTGTTATCTGGGCGGTGCCGGAATTCTGCGTAAGCTCGTAATCAATGGAACCTCTGATCAATGCGATGCCCGCAGGATTCATGCCGGTCACAACAACATGCCAGTCTCCGACTTTCAGGCCATTTATCGTAACGGCCGAACTATCAGTTGAAACCTCAAACGTGGCGTTGTCAGGCCCTGTTCCGGCTATCCTGAACCGTGTCACCTGAAGCGACGCCACATCATTCGGGGCAAGCGTCTTCACCCCGATGTTGTTATTCCTTATAAGCAGCTTCATGGTGGCGGTACCCCTTTCTTCCGAACAGGACACGACCGTAATCGCAGCCAGGGCCGCAGCCATAAGAAATGAAATCATCAAACTCTTTTTCATATCGCCCTCCGCACAATACAGCGCAGGAATCCTATTTCTGCTGAAAGACCAAGCCGGTCGATTGAAAAAAGACCCGGCATAGGTTAGAAATATATGGAAAGAGGTGTCCTATGCTGATGATTGTGAAAGCGCTGCTCGTAGGCAGCATCGTTCTGATAATATTCATGCCCAGATCCGCGGAGCATGGGACGCTGCTCTATCTTCTGGTGTTCCTTTTCTCAATGGGCTTGGTTTATCTTTACTGGAAGCTGTCCTATTGGGTTTCGGATAAAGATGCGCGCCAGCTGCTTGATGACAGCGAAAACCCGCTTTTCTCCCTGTTTGTCGGCAATGTTCCGGCAATCGCATCGGAAGACCTGCAGCGCGGCCGCCTTGTGATAACCCAAGACGAAATCAAGCTTTATCAGAAATCCATCAAGCCCGCCAGAGGCGAGGGGCGCTTTCGGCTTGCCTGGTCGATAAGAAAAGACTCTGTCAAATCAGTCGGCTTCGGAAAGGTCGCTGGCGCCAGAAAGGGAT
This sequence comes from Sphaerochaetaceae bacterium, assembly GCA_052170175.1. Lineage (GTDB taxonomy): Bacteria > Spirochaetota > Spirochaetia > Sphaerochaetales > Sphaerochaetaceae > JAAYFO01. Next base: position 4,155 of record JBQNBA010000031.1, read on the forward strand.
TCATCCTATATCTGGAGAACGATGAAATCAGCTTCACAAGCATGAAGATAACAAAGCTCAAGCCGCAGCTCTTCTCAGCAATGGGCTGGAATCAGCATAATCAGCAGAGCCAGCCATAATATCTTTCAAGGCTTTCTCAAAGATTCTTTAAAGCCGGCGCGAAGCAATCTCCGGTCATCTTTCACCATCGTCATTAATTGACAGAAAAACAATGCAATGCTATTTTTCTCCTAATCGTGGAGGTTCCAATGCATATAGCCGGTTCCATGGAAGAGCTGATTGGCAGAACGCCGCTTGTCCGTCTGTCCCGCATCGAATCAGCCATGAACCTCCATGCCCGCCTTATGGCTAAAGTGGAGCTGTTCAATCCCGGCGGCTCTGTGAAGGACAGGGTTGCGCTTAATATCATATGCGAAGCCGAGAAATCGGGCAGGCTTGCCCCCGGCGGAGTCATAATAGAGCCTACTAGCGGCAACACAGGCATAGGGCTTGCTCTGATAGCAGCCATAAGAGGATATCGGGCAATCATGGTGATGCCGGACAATATGTCAGAGGAAAGGCGAATGGCAATGACGGCCTATGGCGCAGAGCTGGTGCTGACCCCCGCCCAATCAGGAATGCCGGGAGCCATTGCAAAAGCGCAGGAGCTTGCCGCCTCAATCCCGGGAAGCATCATCGCAGGACAGTTCGCCAACTCCGCCAATCCACAGACCCATTTCGCGGCGACCGGCCCGGAGATATGGGATGACACAGATGGCGCAGTTGACTTCTTCATAGCCGGCGTGGGCACGGGCGGAACAATAACCGGCGCTGGAAGATATTTGAAATCCAAGAATCCCAATATCAGGATAGTCGCAGTCGAGCCGTCAGGCTCCGCCGTTCTGTCCGGCAAGCCAGCGGGCAAGCACGGCCTTCAGGGCATCGGGGCAGGCTTCATCCCCCAGACGCTTGACACCTCCGTATATGACTCGGTGATGACCGTCACGGAAGAGCAGGCCTATGAAACGGGACGTCTGCTTTGCTCAAAGGAGGGAATACTTTGCGGAATAACATCGGGTGCCGCCGCATGGGCAGCCATAAAGCTGGCTTCAAAGCCGGCAAACGAAGGCAAGAGCATAGTGTGCCTTCTGCCTGACAGCGGGATGCGCTACCTGTCCACGCCTATGTTCAGGGCTTGATGAATGCTTTGGTGAATTCTTTGAGAAATGCTTTGAGAAATGCTTGAGGGACTTGGATGAAAACAGACGATGAAGACGGCAAAAGAAACATGGCGGCGATAGCCTCTGCGCTTGGAAGCAATGGCACGCGTTCCTTTGCCGGGCTTAAGGACAGGGTTGAAACCCTTTCAGATGACTTGCTGAGGACGTTGTTCCCCAGTCATCTCGCCCGATGCGGCCAGATTGCATGGGGGGAGGAATGGCTGCAAGGACTGCTTGAAAGGACTATAGAGGCATTCAGCTTCGTTGCGGGGGATTGCCAGGATGCTAACGGATGGAACCTGATTCAGTCGCTTCCCCGCATCAAGGAGCTTCTGGAGAAAGACATCGAAGCCGCCTATCAGGGAGATCCCGCAGCGACCAGCCTTGATGAAATCATCCTCACATATCCCGCCTTCATGGCTATCGGAACCCATCGATTGGCGCATTGCGTGTTTGAGATGGGAATCCCGCTGATACCTAGAATCATGAGCGAGCACGCCCATCGCATGACAGGCATAGACATTCACCCGGGGGCTGTGATTGGGCAAAGCTTCTTCATAGACCACGGCACAGGGGTCGTGATAGGAGAAACCACCACAATCGGGAATCATGTCAAGCTTTACCAGCAGGTCACAATCGGGGCCAAGAGCTTTGCAGTCGGCCCGGACGGCTCGCTCGCCAAGGGGCTCAAACGCCATCCGGACATCGGAAACAACGTCATCATCTACGCAGGGGCGACAATCCTGGGCGGAAACACCAAGATAGGCGATGGCGCAGTGATAGGCGGAAACGTCTGGCTGACCCATTCGGTGGCACCCGGCGAAACGGTCATGGCGGAAGCGCCTCAGCTGCGGCGCAAGTTCAAACAACCAACGCAGCGGTAATGTTTGGCCAGAATCGAAATCACGGCAAAAGCAAATAAGAAGGGGCGCCGTTTCCAGCACCCCTGATTGATGTTGAGCCATGCTTCCCCATGGCTATCCGGCCTATTCGTAGATAGGTCTCTTATGATAGTGGGTGTGAAGCAGTTTCTCAGATTTCTCAGAAAGCGGCGCACCAAGATACTCGGAATAGATTTTCTTGATGGACGGATTCTGATGAGAGCATCTTACGGCGCTCTTCTCATCGTCATTATACAGCCCAGCCGTTCTGGCGGCCCTGTTCTTTGCGTTGCTGGCGTAAGGCTGCCCGCCACCGGAAATGCATCCGCCCTTGCAAGCCATGACCTCTATGAAATGATATGGAGGCTCCTTCCCTTCGGCTCTGGCTTTCCGGACTTCCTCAAGCACTTCCTTCGCATTCGCAAGACCGCTGACTATCGCCACCTTCAAAGCGGTGCCATTGACATCCACGGTCGCCCTCTTGATGCCTTCCGGCCCCCTGACCGAATCGACCTCAACGCCAGGAAGCTCATTGCCGGTGATGGCGAAATACGCCGTCCTGATGGCAGCCTCCATAACACCGCCGGTCGCTCCGAATATCGTTCCCGCACCAGTGTACTCCCCAAGCGGATCATCGGCTGCGGACTCCGGCAGACTGGCGAAATCAATGCCTTTGGCCTTTATCATCCTGATGAGCTCTCTTGTGGTTATGGAGAGGTCGATGTCCTGATATCCGGAAGAAGCCATGCTTTCATCTCTTGAAAGCTCGAACTTCTTTGCGGTGCAGGGCATGACGGCAACGCTGACAATCCTGGAAGGATCGATTCCGGCCTTCTCCGCCCAGTAAGTCTTGGTGACGGCTCCCTGCATCTGCATCGGGGACTTTGCAGAGGAGAAATTCGGAATCATGTCCGGATAGTACTTCTCCATGTAGTCCGCCCACGCAGGGCAGCAGCTGGTCATCTGAGGCAAAACGCCGCCGTGGGTGAGACGATGAACAAGCTCATTGCCCTCCTCCATGATTGTGAGGTCGGCTCCGAAGTTCGTATCAAAGACCTTGTCAAATCCAATCTGACGCAGCGCTGTGTATATCTTGCCTGTCGTGACTGCGCCTTCAGGCAGACCGAAGCCTTCACCAACGGCGATGCGCACCGAGGGTGCTATTTGGACAACCACGACCTTATCAGGATCATAGATGGCCTCATGGACAAGATCCGTGTCATCGCGCTCGTAGATCGCCCCCACCGGACAGTGGGCGGCGCACTGACCGCACTTCACGCAAGGCGACTCGCTCAGAAGCAGGTCGCAGGCAGGCTTCATCTGAACGCCATCTCCGCGCCCCACGTACTCCAAGGCATACACGCCCTGGAGATCCTGGCACACCTCCACGCAACGGCCGCACTTGATGCATTTTGTCGGATCCAGAACGATGGATGGGGTGGACTCGTCCTTCGGAAGACGCTTCACCCTATGCTCGAACGGCTGCTCTCTGATGCCGAAATCGGCGGCGAGGGTCTGGAGCTCGCAGTTCTGGTTCCTGATGCAGGTCAGGCAGTCGGTCGGATGGGTCGAGAGAATCATCTCCACCAGCGTCTTCCTTGTCCTGAACAGCTCCGGATCATCCGTGATGTAGCTCGCTCCTTCCTGAACAGGAGAGGCGCAGGCCCTCTGGATCTTGGGAGAGCCCTCCATCTTCACAATGCAGAGCCCGCATGCGGCTGTCGGTTTGATATCCTCGTGATTGCAAAGCGTAGGAATCTTGACTCCTGCGGCAGCAGCGGCCGCAAGCACTGTAGTTCCAGCTTCAACTTCCACTGGAATCCCATTTATCTTAACATGAACACCCATTGCTTCCTCCTTAATGAACCTGGACGGCGCCGAACTTGCAGGCCTGCATGCAGGCTCCGCATTTGATGCACTTGGCGGGGTCTATCCTGTGAGTCTGCTTTATGGCTCCGGCAATCGCATTGGCGGGGCATCTTCTCGCACAGGCGGTGCAGCCCACGCACTTGGCGGAATCTATGGAGTAAACGATGAGCTTCTTGCACTTTCCGGCAGGACATCGCTTGTCCACAATATGGGCCAGATACTCGTCTCGGAAGAAACGCATGGTGGACAGAATCGGGTTTGGGCTCGTCTGGCCGAGAGCGCAGAGAGAAGCCTTGCGCATCGTCTCGCTTATCTCGGTCAGAGTGTCCAGATCCTTCATCGTTCCATTTCCATTGGTTATCTTCTCAAGGATAGCAAGCATCGTCTTGCCGCCTATTCTGCAAGGCATGCACTTTCCGCATGATTCATCGACTGTGAAGTTCAGATAGAACTTGGCAACGTCCACCATGCAGTCATCCTCGTCCATCACTATCATTCCGCCGGAGCCCATCATCGAGCCGATCTTTATCAGCGAACCGAAATCAATGGGAGTGTCAAGGTTCTCGGAGGTTATGACGCCGCCGGAAGGGCCGCCGGTCTGAACCGCCTTGAACTTCTTGCCATTGGCTATGCCGCCGCCGATGTCATAGACAATCTCGCGGAGAGTCGTTCCCATCGGAACCTCCACAAGGCCGGAGTTGCATATCTTGCCGGTCAAAGCAAACACCTTCGTGCCGTGCGAATCCTCATCTCCGATCTTGGAGAACCATTTGCCGCCCTTGTGTATGATGACCGGGATGTTCGCCCATGTCTCGACATTGTTTATGACGGTGGGCTGCTCCCAGAGTCCCTTCACAGCCGGGAACGGCGGGCGCGGAACAGGCATCCCTCTGTGGCCCATGATTGACTGCAGCAGAGCGGTCTCCTCGCCGCAGACGAATGCGCCGGCTCCAAGCCTTATCTCGATATCAAAGTCAAATCCGCTTCCCAGGATGTCATTGCCCAGCAAACCAAGTTCCTTGGCCTGCTTCATGGCGATTTCCAGCCTGTGGATTGCAAGCGGATATTCAGCTCGGATGTAGATGAAGCCCTGATGAGCCCCTATCGCCTTGCCGCAGATGGTCATGGCCTCAAGAATCGAATGAGGGTCGCCCTCCAGAGTCGATCTGTCCATGTATGCGCCCGGGTCGCCTTCATCGGCGTTGCAGACGACATACTTAACATCCGACTCGACGTTCTTGGAGAAGTTCCACTTCATCCAAGTGGGGAATCCGGCGCCGCCGCGTCCTCTGAGACCGGCAGTCTTGAGCTCGTCGATTATCTGCTCAGGGGTGAGTTCAAACAACGCCCGCTCCAAGGCGGCATAACCGTCTCGGGCTATGTATTCATCTATGTTCTCCGGATCGATGAATCCGCAGTTGCGGAGAACGACCCTGAACTGCTTCTGGTAGAACTTGATGTCCTCGACCTGGGCGTGCTTGCTGGACTTCTCCTTATCGTAAAGAAGACGCTTGACCTCTCGCCCCTTTATGACATGCTCGGCTATCAGCTCCGCTGCATCGGAAGGCTGAACCCTCACATAGAAAGAGTCCTCCGGCAGAATCTTGACTATGGGGCCCTGCTCGCAGAACCCGAAGCAGCCGGTCTGAACTACCTGGACGTCATTCTCAACGCCCTGCTTGACAGCCTCTGCCTTGAGGCTTTCGTATATCTCCTTGCTGCGGCTTGACTCGCATGCGGTGCCGCCGCAAACCAAAATATAATTCCTAAAAGCCATTATCTTCCCCCGTTCTTCATGATATCAACGGAAGGCCTGTCATAGATGTGATCAGTCACCAGCTTCTTGTCAACTATATGGGATTTGACAATCTTGCGCGCGACCTCGGCATCCACCTTTCCGTAAATAGTATCAGGCATTCCCGGAACTATGACCTCGACGGTGGGCTCGACGTAGCAAAGCCCCATGCAGCCGGTCTGGGTCACCGCGACATTATCGATCTTCTCGTCATCAAGCTCCTTAAGGAACGCATCCACAACGGCCTTGGCACCGGCGGCGATGCCGCAGGTCCCCATCCCCACGATGATCTGGCAATCCTTGCCAGTGACATCGCGCTTCTGCATAGCGTTCTGCTTGGCTTCTCTCAGCTTCCTCAGCTCTTCCAAAGTAATCTTCGCCATATTCATTCTCCTTGAATCATTGCGGGATTCTGATCACGTGTTCTGAGAAACAAGGGCTCACTCCCTCTTCCAGACCTTCCAGATACTGTCTGGCCAGATTCTGGGAGCCGGCGCTCCTTAGCTCCAGCAATGCTGCTGTCAGCTCGGATTTCGTCACCTTGTATGATGAGCTTCCCTTGGGAGAGGAAACCTCCCTCGTCACCACCACTTCGCAACCATCGGGCGCACCCGTGAAAATCGCCAGCAGCGTGGAAGCAATGTCGCCCAGCGGAGGAACATCGATGTCCGTCAGATCAAATCCGAATCGGACTTCCGTTCCCGCCCCTGAAGAGGATCTAAGGCTGAACTCCTGCGCCGCCTGCTTCACAAACGGCAGGCCAAGCCCTACTTTCCTCTTGCTGTGCTTTATTCCATCCGTATAGAACGGATCGGTCACCTTCCTCTGAATCTCCTCGCTCATTCCCTTTCCATCGTCCTTCACCGTGAAGGTCATCCTTTCAGGCGTTTCGCTGATATCAATCCTGACCAATGCAGAACCGGCCTCCAGCGAATTCTGGGCAATGTCCAGCAGAAAATCGCATAGGAAAACGTGCATATCCCCTCTATAACCTACTCGAACTTGTTGAGAATCCCGGGAACCATGTCCTTGGTAAGCTTTCCAAAGACCTCGCCGGAAATCGTCATGACAGGAGCAAGCCCGCAGCATCCAACGCATCTGACAGACTCCAGAGAGAACCTGCCGTCCTCGGTGACCTGCCCGACCTCGATGCCCAAGGCCTTTTCGACCGCCTCGATCACCTTATCCCCACCTTTCAGATAGCAAGCAGTTCCAAGACATACTGCGATGTTGTGCTTGCCTGGCTTCGTCAACTTGAAATAATGGTAGAATGTCACGACGCCCCAGACCTTCGCAAGGGGGACTTCCAGCAGATCGGCGACCTTCTGCGCCGCCTCTCTGGAGATGTAGCCCAACTCTCCCTGCACTTTGTGGAGAACCATAATCAAGTTCCCCGGCTTCTCTTTCCATTCGTTGATGAACTCCATCAGCGAATCGGAAAATCTCAATTCATTTTTTTCAGACATGGAACCTCCAATTCCTCTAAATCTCACTAATCCCCGATTGTAATCTGAAAGTCGGAAAAAGACAACGGCGAACCAACCTATAAAGGCAAATCCCCGCTTATTCTGAAAAGCATGTTTCTCTTGATGCTGTAAAGTGTTGCGAAATGTTGCAGGCTTTTTGAACAAATGTCATGAATGAACGTCATCCACGGGAATGCAGACGAAAGAAAATCATTGAATTCTGACTTCCGCGATTGAAAACGAGAAATCAATGCGGCTGCTTTCATTTCAAGCACGCTTTTATTCGTTGCTTGGCAGGTGCGCAGCAAGGGCCTTGCACTGCATTTCCCCTGATTCCGCCTCCATAAAAGCGATGTCTCCATGTTTGATTGCGCTGTTGATTGACTTGCAGATTCATCCCGTTTGAGCTCTCCGCTGAAGTTTGTTCGGTTGACGAATCTTTCTAGAGTCCGGCTTTTTGTCCGCACCCTATTTCGATTATTCAGATGTCATCCGTCAATGAGCCTTATCGCCATATAAAGGATCACACCGTCCTGAAAGCTACGAGGATTGTAACCGCATTTTTCATATATTTTGTTAAGCTTATATTGGAGCGTGTTTAAGTGCATGTTCAATTGACCGCAGGCAGCCTTCAGGGACATGTCGTTTTTATAATAGGTTTTAAGCGTATACCACTCTCCTTTGCTTAAGTTTGACAAGGTTTTCTGGATATAAACCGATTTGCTTTCTTCTGGCAGGCTTCCTAATAGGATCTCAAGTGCAAGGTCATCAAATAGCAATTGCATTTGGTGGATATTTTGATTTATATTGTATATGACAACCTGCGCTGTTTGATACGATTTTTCTTGCTTGAGAAGAGATTGTTTCATTCCAATGCCAATTTTGACATTGTTAAGATGCTTTTTTGAAAAATCAGTCAGTGTCTTGGTTATTGTACCGGTGATAGATGCGGGAATAATCGTTACATATTCGGGATTAATAAAGCAGAAGAGTCCCTTGTGAATTGATTTTAAAAGGCTTTCCACGCTGTTCCTTTCGTATTCAAATTCCGAAGGATCGAGACCTGTTTTTATTATGGCAGCGATTGTTCTGTATTCTTCCGTTATGTCCAATCCATGAAAATACAAGAAGTTCTTGAGAAACATGCTGTTTATTGGTTCATTCTGAATAAGATGAGAAACAATATAGTTGGTGTCAGAACGTCTATTTCCTAACATTTGCTTCAGTTCTTGTTCCTTTAAGGCAATTTGCACAATCTTGCAAGAAATGGAGATATATTTTTTCACTTCTTCAATGCGACCCATTATTCCTAGTGCGGCAATATATTCAGAGTGATATTCTATTGGAATGCTTATTCCGGGGATTAGGCCTGCATATTGGTTTATTACAGGGTTTTCTATCATCTTGCCCGTCTTGATTGCTTTTTTACCTAGTTCCTGAAAGCTGTTTATTTTCTTATTGTTTGTGCTGGCAATGATGATGCCTTCCGTGTCTATGAAATTTGCATCAAAACCTGACAATTCCTTGATATTCGCAACAATTTCCTGTGCCATCTTTTGTGTGATGATCTTATCCATAAAAGGTCCTTCTGTTTGTTAATGATAACAAAAATTATTGAAAATTGCTATCATTATTTGTCAAACATTACATTTACAACTGTCATTCCATGATTGAATATATTATATATCAATGAGGGATTATGCTTGTGGCATTTGATTTTTTTGAAGCGACAATTGAGACATTTCACAAGGCTTTGCTCTCGGGAGAAGCGACTTGCGAAGATCTTGTAAGGTATTATCTGGACAGAATTGAAAAATATGACCGCAGAAATGCAGATTTGAATGCGGTGATTCTTGTAAACCCGAATGCGTTGAAAGAAGCGCAGGAAAAAGACAGGCATTTCAAAGCCAATGGACTAAAAGGAAAGCTCTTTGGAGTTCCTGTTCTTCTTAAAGACAACATTGAAACAGAAGACATGCCCACTACAGCAGGCTCAAAAAGCCTGGAAGGATGGGAAACACACAGAGATGCTTTTATTGTCAAGAAATTGAAGGAAGCCGGAGCAATCATCATTGCAAAAACAAACCTTCATGAATTTGCAGTATGGGGGGAGACAATAAGTTCTATTCTGGGGCAGTCGTACAATCCTTATGATCATACAAGAACTCCGGGCGGTTCTTCCGGCGGAACCGGCGCCGGACTTGCGGCGAACTTTGGACTTGCAGGCATTGGAACAGACACAATCAACTCAATCAGATCTCCAGCTTCTGCTAACAGCCTTTGCGGAATCAGGCCTACAATGGGTCTTGTAAGCCGTATGGGCATTGTTCCTTATTCTCTTACCCAGGATACAGCAGGGCCTCTTGCAAGAACAGTTTCCGATGCAGTCAAGGTTTTGGATGCAATAGCAGGCTATGACAGTCAAGATAAGCTTACAGAGAATGCAAATGGAAAGATTCCTCAGACATATACAGCATATTTGAAGGCCGATGCTCTAAAAGGCAAGAGACTTGGCGTGCTTGGAAGCTTCATGGGAAGTTCAGAAGAACATGCACAGGTTAATGACTGCATGGATAAGTGTTTTGAAGTTCTCAAAAAAAGCGGAGCGATATTGGTTGATATAACAGAAAAGATTGATTCAAGCCACCTTGTAAAAGACATAAGCGTTCATATACATGACCTGAAAGCCCATCTTGGAGAGTATCTTTCTGAATTTGGGAATAAAGTTCCTGTCCATTCGATAGATGAAATTCTTGCAAGCGGAAAATATAGTCCTGATATTGAAGAAAACTTAAAACAGGCAAACTCACTTGATATCAACGCACCTTACTACAAGGAAAGACTAAAGCTAAGAGCGGAATTACAGAAACAGGTTGTTGACCTTATGGACAAATACAATGTGGACGCAATGATTTATCCTCATCAGCAGCAGTTGGCATGCAAGGTGGGAGCATCGCAACAGCAGAGAAACGGCGCTTTAGGTTCTGTCACAGGTTATCCTTCTGTTGTAGTTCCAGGAGGCTT
>JBQNBA010000032.1:0-14359 GCA_052170175.1 Sphaerochaetaceae bacterium
GATGAGCTTGCGCTTGTCATGAGTTATGACGCAGGACTCGCCGGTTTCGCTGCCGGAGGCGGCGATTGTCAGAACGACAGCATTTGGAACCGAGGTGATTATTGTCTCGGAATTCAGGAACAGACGCTGCCAAAGCTCTTCAGCTGAACCGCAAGCAGCGGCAAGAGCGATGGCCTTGCCCGTATCAATGGCAGACCCTCCGCCTATCGAAAGAATGAAATCGCAGCCGGAAGAACGGAATGCAGCAAGTCCAATCGCAACCGAGCCCAAATCCGGATTAGGCTGAGACCCATCGAAATCAACGCATTGGATGCCTGCATCAGACAGCGAAGCGATGATCCTGTCCAGCAGGCCGCTTGCCTTCACGAAGCTCTTTCCATGCACCAGCAGCACCTTATGCGCCCCATGCCGGGCGCATAGCTTCCCGGCTGAATCCGAACGCCCCTCGCCGAAAATGATCTCAGTTCTGCAACTATACTCAAAACTATTCATAAGAAACGCTCCTATAAAACACTGCGCAATCCAGAAGCACAATCACCAGAAGCACGAACGACAACCCGAATATCCAGTTGGGGCTGAAGACGTAAAGACGCTGGAGAATCTTTATCGACACAAGCGAGACACCGGATGAAAGGATAAAGGAAACCGCGTAAATCCCCGAGCCGCGTCCACCTGCCGCTTCAATCGCCAGAAGCGCATCGGCGGCGGACTTCAGCACCCCATAGCTAAGGGCAATCAACGCAAGCGATGCAAAAAGCAGAACCAGATTCCCCTGCGGACACAGAATCAGCATCAGGAAGCCCGCAAGGGATGCGATTGCCGAAACGGCGACATAGCCGTATATGTTTTGCTTTGAAATATGCGGATTGATGAAAAGCATCGAGAAAAGCGTGCCTGCGCTGAATACGCCTCCGACAGCTCCAAGCATGACCCCGGAAAGATTTCGGAATGTTGAGAAATAAGGGGTGTAGAACATGCTTATCGTCGTCCCAATTGTATAGTAGGCATATACCATAGTGTTGATTGTCATTGCAGACAGAAGGCTTTTTGTCTTCCCTATCCGAGCTAAAGTGCATCCATAGGATTTCAGAACCGGAATAGGAGATGCAGATGGCCTTTCCTGCATAATCCTCTCACCGGTCGGGGGTTCCCTGACAAGGAAATGCCGCGCAACAGCCTGCGCCGTCATCAGGACTGAGGCGGAAAGCAGGAAAACCTTCTCCCCGCGAACCAGCCCAAGCCGTGATACAAGCAGACCGGCAATAGGAGTTAGAATACCCGCAACCACCATGATTATGTTGAACCAGTTCATGGCAGACATCCTGTTTTCAGGCGAAGTGTCTTCTATCATAAGAAGATAATAGCCAGTGCTCATTATGCGATTCGCTCCGGAAACCGCCATGGCCATGATTGCAACCACGAAATTCTGCGACAGGAAGAATGCAAGCGGAGGAACGGCCGAAGACAGAATATCAAACGCAAACGTGGAATTCTTCCGGCCCATTCGATCGACTATCGGAGATGCTATGAACGAACAGAAAAGCGCAGAGATGTTGGAAACCATCATCAGAACCGCAATCTGGTCAGGATTGATTCCGCATTCCATCAGGAACACGCTGAGATAGTACATATAGAACGAATAAGGAATCGTCCACATAGGGAGAAATCCCATGCACACTTTGGCATTGCGTTCAAGCTTCATATGCAGATGTCCAGATTGTTATGCTCGATGACAGGCCCCGCCACGCATGACGGCAGCTGCGCCTTTCGGTCTATCATGCTTGCCAGAGCCCCGGCCAAAGCGGCTATCGTATCAGTATCGCCGCCGCATTCCGAAGCGATGAAGATCGATTTCAAAGGATCGGAGGAATGAAGAAGCAAGGCAAATACGCACGATGACGTTTCGTAGCTCGGAAGACCCGACCCCAGGACACCATACATGAATGATTTCAATCGCTCTTCGCTCCATGACTCAAGATTCATGCCTCTCATGTACTCCAGCCTTGCCCGCAAGGTGGGAGCCGCCCAGATCCATGGAGAACGCTTCATCCCTACTTCACAGCCCCGCAATGCGGCATCGATGACGCATTGCATTGATTCCCCTTCAAGCGCAGAGTCAAGCGCGTATGCATAGGCGTATGCGCTTTCCATTGCAATCGAAGTATTATGCGTGGGAACAATTGTCTGATACACGCATTCATCCAAATCCTGCTGGTTCAGCCTAGAGGCAAACACTGCCGCCGGAGTCCTCATCATAGCTCCGCATGTCGTGCCATCAAGACCGGTTTTCAGGGGATCGCCACCAGCCTTTATTTCATTAAGAGCCGCCAGACTGCTTGGACCAATGTATTTCTTGGCAACGGCATCTGTCTGGGACACCCAATCCACCAGAGCGCTGACAGCGTTTTCAATTGCAACCCTGCCATCATGGAGAAAGCGTCTAAGGAGAAAAAGATTCTGCTCCGTGTCATCTGTGACATCCCATGAGGCGAGATCGCTATGGTTTCGGCTCTTGGCCGGGTCAATCAAGCCATCGATTGAGCCTATGCCAGACTTTATTTCTTCCTGCGTCATGAACTCAGTGGCCTTCCCCACCGCATCCCCCGCTGCATAGAACAGAATGTATCTAGACAAGAGCTGATATGAATTCATAATCCCTCTTCAACTGGTCTTCGGGGTTCTCCAGATAGAACTGATACCGGGGCTCAAGAGTCCAATAACCGCAATATCCTCTTTTCTTCAACAGGCCGACAATCGCCTTCCAGTCCATATCGCCCTTGCCTATCGGCAGATGCTTGACGCCGTCTGCAAAATCGCTCAGGTGAAGGTGGCAAGGCGCATTCTCAAGCCGGGAGATGAAGTCAACCGGATCGCCTCCGCCTTCGATTACCTCAGTCGTATCCACCATCACCTTCATATTAGGAGCGCCGATGCTTTCCACGTAGGCATCCAGAGTATCGGGGCGCTGACCCACTCCTGACGGATAATTCTCCATGGCGACAGTCACGCCGGCTTTATCCAGAGCCTCGCACAAATACAGCAAGCTTGAACGGATTGGCTTCCCCACCTTCTCGGCAACGATGCCGGTGTATTCATTCTCAGGATGAACAACGACAAACTCCGTTCCTGCCGATTTGGAGAAAAGCGCCAGCTTATCAACATAGGCGCGCAATTCGCGCTGCATCCCTGGATTTGCATTGTAAAGCAATGCAAAATAAGACAACGGGAAATGAATGGAAGAGATGTGCAGCCTTATGGATTCAGAAACTGCCAGCACCTTGGATGAAATATCCTCAAGGCATTGGGGCATGAGCTCCGCATGGTCAAATCCAGAATTCCTGATAAGCTTCAAAGCATCCGTGGTTTCATAAGTGTAAAAAGCTCCTGTTGAAAAGGCGATCTTGTTCATTCATTTTCTCCCGTCGCGCATATAATCGCCACGCCGCTGATTCGGCGCGGCGGCTTTCAATTTTCGAATCATTCCATCTCCGCAAGAAGAGAGGCAGAGGCATCCTTTAAGGCCTTTTCAGGGGTCTTCGTATAATGCTCAATCTCATCAAGGGCATACCAGAACATAGCGTCCATGCTGCCCATTTCCGCAAAGTGGGTGTATGCCCAGGCATAGCCAAGCTGCTTTGTGGCAACAGCATAAAGCTCACTGGCGGATATCGCCGCCTTCACATCGGAATTCTCAAGAGAGCTCTTCCTTATCGGCAGATAACCGCTTGTCAGGGCGAAATCTGTCTGATTCTTGCTATTGAGGACATACTTAAGCAGCTGCCATGCCGCATCGGCCTTCCAATAATCGGTTGTAAGAATCGTGCAAGTGCTTCCGCCCAAAGCGACGGACTGCGTTCTGAAACAAGGCATCTCGATGGCTCCGATTTCAAAATCAGTGCTTCCGGGCCACCTTGAGATTCTGTTTGATGTGGCGGCAATGAACGCAAGGCTTCCGGATAGGAACTTCTTCTCCGCATTATCATGCTGGCCTGCGGGCATCACGCCCTCGTCCACCATCCTCTTCCAGAATTCGGCCACTTCGATTCCTGACGCATCAGCGAACACAGGCGTGATACGACCGTCTTTAGCCTCGACTACCTTGTTGTCATTCTGATAAAGCATGCTCTTTATGAGCCATACGCCATCAGATGTATCGAAACCCCAGATCCCGGGGTTCGCCGCCTGAACCTTCTTTGCGACATCAAGGAACTGATTCCACGTCTTGGGAGGATTGCCAGACAAATCCAGACCCGCCTTGGACACAAGCGTCTTGTTGTAATAGAACACTTGGGTGGAAATGCCGAATGGAAGAGCGGCCAGACGTCCGTTGTACTTCGCATACTCCAGTATGCCGGACTGCAGGTCGTCGAATGCAAAATCCTCGTCTTTCACCCTTGATTCCATCGAGAAATCCTCATCCTCACCAGTATAGAGCTGAGAGGCGGAGGTGACTATCAAATCAGGGGCGTCTCCTGAAAGCTTGGCAGCGGAAATCTTGGTGGCGCTGTCAGCATACGAGCCGCTGTACGTGAGCTCCACCGTAACCTCGGGATGCTCAGCAAGGTAAGCATTCACCTGGCTTTCAAAAAACTTCCCGTTTGTTCCGCTTATTGAATACCAAAGCTTTAAATCAACCACCGGCGGTCTTGATTCAACCGTCTTTTCCGCTGTTCCTTTTGCGAAAAGCGCTGTGAAGGCAAAAAGCGACAGCAACAGAATCAATGCAATCTTCTTCATATGAAACCTCCTTTGTTTCACGACTTCATGCCGGTGAGGGTGATGGATCTCACCAGCTGTTTTTCAAACAGGACAAACAGCACCAATACAGGCAGAATCGCCATCACTGATGCAGCCATCATCACCTGATACTCAGACGATGACTCCTGAACCAGATATTTCATTCCAATCGGAAGAGTCCTGTATCTGTCTTTGTTCGTTATGATCAAAGGCCACGTATAACTCTTCCAATGCCCCAGGAAAGCAAACAAAGTGGCGGTGCTTATGGCGCTCTTGGAATTAGGCACCACAATGTTCCACAGAATTCTATGATAGCCGCACCCTTCGATTTTAGCTGAATCGCACAGATCCTTAGGAATCGAATTGAAGAACGAGGTCAACAGGAATATTGTGAATGCAGAGAACACCTGCGGAAGAATGATGCCTGCGTAGGTATCGACCCCATGCAGCTTGCTCACGATGAGGTACATCGGGACAAGAGTGACAACCATAGGCACAAACATAGTGCTTCGCATCAAAAGGACAAGCCTGTTTCTTCCGGGGAAATCAAGGAACACAATTGCATAGGCTCCGAATATCGAAAGCGCTATCTGAATCATCGTCTGCATGACAGATGTGAAAATGCTGTTCATGTAATAGATTCCAAATGGGATCAAATCGAACACGGCGGCATAGTTCGATAGCTTCCAGGATGACGGCAGCCATTTTGGAGGATATGTGTATACATCCGTCACTGTCTTGAATGACGAAAGAATCATCCATGCAAAAGGGAATATCATTATGGCAGAGCCAAGAAGCAAAATGATGGTCAAAGGAATGTTGCTGTGTTTTCTTGCGTTGAATGCTCCCATGATGCCCGCCTCCTAGCTCAGGTCGACCGTCTTGCGCGAGTCCATCCTGGATTGAATCTGCGTCAAAGTGAAGATAATCAGGAAAAGAATGATGGAAGCAGCGCAGGCCCTGCCCATCTTCCCTCTTGAAAACGCCTGTTCGTATATGTAGTTGACAATAAGAGCCGTTGAATACAGCGGCCCTCCTTTAGGAGTCATGACATTGACTTCAGCGAAAACCTTGAAAGTGTTGATTATCCCAATCATGACAACAAAGTTCATTATCGGTCTGAGCAGCGGAAGCTTTATCTTCACCAGGCTTTGCCAGCTGCTGGCACCGTCTACCTTGGATGCTTCAATATACGAATCCGGGATATTCTGAAGACCGGTCAGGAAAAGCATGACATTGTATCCTATCCCCTTCCACACAGAGAAGATGAGCACCGAAACAAGAGCGGTTCTGGAATCATATAGCCACTGCAGGGGCCTGAGCCCAAAGAATTGCAGGATTTGATTAAGAGGCCCCACGCCGGGATCGAAGAACCATATCCAGATCAATGACGAGGCGACCACAGGCACGACAACAGGAGCGAAGTAAGAGCTGCGCAGGAACTTCCGGATTTTTATGTTCGCATCCAGCATGAGGGCAATGACCAAGGAAAGCCCTGTGTCGAACACAAGCTTTAAAGCGGCAAACTTCAGGGTGTTCCCCAGCGCCTTCCACAGCCGGGCGTCTTCAATGAGATACTTGTAATTCGCAATCCCATTGAACGCACCCCTGCCGGTATTTATATCGAAGTTCGTGAAGCTATACAGAACGACCTGCACAACCGGGAGGATAAACAGCATGAAGATCGCCGCCAGCACGGGTGCCATAAGCACCATGGCTGTGGCGACCTGATCTCTCTCGTAAACCTTCCCAAACAATCTGACCTTGTTTCTTTTAATCGTGCGCCCAACGTCTTTGCCTTTCATTGCGACCTCCTTGGCCTGAAGGCCTTCAACACCGAACCCGCCACTCTTATTCTTGTATTCCCGTCTTTGCGGATGAAAGGATTGCCGTCAATTATAATGTCGGCACAGTCTGCCAGACCGCATAGCTCAATCTCATCGCCTTGCTCCATGCAGATATGGGTGGTTGTCAACGGACCCTTGTGGTTCCATTTCTCAGGCCTGCTGTCAACCGCTATTCTGTCCAGAAATGCAACCGCGGCAGGATGCTCGAAGCCTATGCTCTGCAGGAGCCCTCCAAACACCGCCCTTCCGTTGAGCCTGTCCTGGCTCAAAGGACTTGCGCAGATCTGAGCCACCTGATGGCCGATTGTCACATGCCGTCCGTTTTGGCTCACATAAAACGACGGAGCCGTGATTCTCCCGCATGGAGCTGCAATCACCGCCTCGCCTCTTTCTGCCATCGACCTGGCATCCAGATTCACGAAATGGCCATCAAGCGTCCCCAGAAAGGTGTTGCCGATTATCATATCGTTGAATGCATAACCAATGACACGGTCGTCAACGATGACCTCTATAGCATCAAGCCGGGCAGGCTCAAGCTCGGCCGGCCCCTCCGCCAAGCTTGGGATGACAACAGGGCCGATGTTGGCGGTGCCGGCAGGAAACCCAAGCACAGCCGGATCCGATTCCGCAGACCTGTGCCTGATGACCGCCGCCGCGGCATAGCTTGCAATTCCATCACCGCCTATTGTCAATACTGTTTCAGCCCCTTGCTTCATCGCCTCAGACACAAAACCATCAATCGCATCTACATATGGGCGTTTCCCGATGCCTTCAATCGTGGAACATCCATCAATATGGGGTTTGAGAACAGAACCTCCCAGCTGGTCAGAAGCAAGTATCTCATCAAACCACGACAGGACGGCTTTCAGAGCCGCAGCGGTTTCCAAATCCAGCTCACAGCCCGGCTTTGCAATGACAGCGCATTTCATATCAGAAATCCTTTCCAAGAAGAATCTTGAACGCCTTTCCGCGCTTAAGCATATCAAAAGCCTTCTGTCCGTCACGGAAGCCCATCCTATGCGTTATAAGCCTCCTGTATCCATCAGGGCCTTCTTTTATCATTTCAAACGATTTCCTGAAATCGGCAAGGGCAAATCCGCTGCACCCCTTCAAGCTCACCTCGTTGTAATGAATCACTCCTGCGTCAATGCTCAGCATCTCGCCTTTGGGCATTCCGCTGAAAACCAGCAGGCAGCCGCCTTCCCGGACAAGCGGCAGATACTCGGAAACAAGCGATGCTATATTCACAGCTATCACTATGCCATCGTATTCACCTTTCTTAACTTCCTCTTTTCTGACAGTTCTTATCCCAAGTCTTTCAAGAGCCGCAGCCCTATCGGCAGAGGGTTCGACAACAGCCACCTCTATGCCTTGCTGAAGATATGAGAGCGCAAACAATGCACCCATCGGGCCTCCCCCCACAATCAACGCCCTGCTATGCCCGGGAATCGCTCCAATCCGCCTTATTCCATTCAGAACGCATGCCAGCGGCTCTGTGAGGGAATATACATCATACCGGCTTGCGTCCGATTCGGGAGGAAGGGCAAACAAGCCTTCATCGTAATCAAGCGGAACTCCGACGTATTCGGCGAACGCCCCTCCCTCAACGTACTTCTTGCGTTTGCACAAATCCCCATTGCCCGCCATGCACATGTCACATCTGCCGCATTCATAATAAGGAGCTGCGACAACCCACGTTCCTATCGGAAGCGCATATCCAGCAGGAGCTTTGAATATTTGCCCATAGAATTCATGGCCAAGCACCGTGGGCGGCTTGAAAAACCTATGCCCGTTATAGACAGTCTTAATATCGGTTCCGCATATTCCGCTTGCCTCAACCCGAATCCAGACAGGACTTGCAGGATCAGGGCTCTGCCTCTCTTCAACATTTCCCAATCTTGTGAAAACAAGGCTCTGCATTGTCACTCCTTTATAAAGCTCTCAAGCTCCGCAGCTGACTTGGCATCAGTCACAAGCACATCATAAAGACCATTCCTTGCCGCCGCAGCCATCCCGGGAATCTTCTCGCTTCCCCCGCAGAGACAGATCACCTCTCCGGCATTCCTGCGATCTTCCACAGGTATTCCGGTATAGCTTCCTGCAGGATAGCACTCTATGTACCCTTTTTCGTTAAAGAACATCCCCAGGATATCGCCGACTGCATCGTTCTCCATCAAGGTTTCAATATCCTGCTGCGAATAAGACCCCGCAGGAAAGCTCGAATGCTTTCCGAACACTCCAAGGCCCACAACAGCCACTTCCAGATTCTTCCAGATTGACCTTATGTACTCGATCTGGCTTCCATTGTTCTCCGAATTGCCCTTTATCCCCGACACGTTGTAGAAACAAGGCGTTCCGCCCATCCTGCTGGCGGCGAAATCCACAATCGTATTCACCTGAAACTGAGGCTCGTGAAATCCAAGGCTTCCGATAAGCGGAACTATCTCAGGCCACGTAGATGACCTTTTCCTTATGTTCTTGATTGTCCTGTAGACCGTCTTCCCCCAGCCGATTCCAATCCTGGTGCGGCCGTCTAGCTCCTTCTCCAGGAATCTTGCCCCATATCGGGCGATATCATCCAGCCTATCGTCAGCATCATTTCCGGTGCTTGTCACATTGGGTGCTACTATGACCTTCCTAAGACCTAAGGATCTCTCCAGATTCTCCTGCAGCTTGACAATTGAAATTGGAAGATTCACCTTTATCTCCACAATCCCAAGCATCAGGGCTTTTGACAAGGCGCGCGAAATCTGAGGCCTCGACATGCTCACAATCCGGGCTATTTCCTCCTGGGAAAGATTCTGCTCGTAATACAAGCTGGCTATCCGATACAGACATTCGGAATCATCTAGCATCTATCTCAACGCTCCTTCAAGTTCCTTTATCAGTCTCTTGGGGTCTTCGTTCTGGAACAGGTTCCGTCCGAAGGCAAGACCCTTTGCCCCTCTGCTCACAGCATCCTTGACGACGGATATTATTTCCGCATCCTTAGGACCGCCGGCGAGAATAACAGGGACAGGGCAATTTGCAGTGACCTTATCAAACCCTTCGCAGTAGAAAGCCTTGATGACATCCGCCCCAAGTTCAGCCGCTATCCGCGCTCCGTTGGCAATCAACTCAGCATCGTTGTTCTTCTTGTAATCAGCGGACAGAACCTCCGCCATGACAGGAATGCCATATTGATGATAATCCGCGCAGACCCTTGCAAGCTCTATCTGCGATTCCTTATCAAGCGTGCCTCCTATGGAGAACATGACAAGAACGGCATCGACCCCAAGGCTTGCTGCAAGCCTTCCGCTTGCGATGCACTCGTGAAGATCGCTATAAACCTTGCCCATCATGGTGCCTCCGACCGAAGCCCTTAAGACAACAAGCTTGCTGTCAACGCTTGCAGGACTTATATGCGGAAGCATGCCGGGGTTCAGAATAAAGCCATCCACCGCAGAATCCTTGAGCGCATCCACAAGCTCAGGCGTGTTCTCCAGCCCCTTCATCACCCCATAAATCTGCGGGTGATCAAAAGCCGCCAGAAAAACCTTGCCCTTGTTTGCGAACAACCTAGCCATTCTTCTATCAATACCTGTCATGTCCGGCTCCATTTAAAATAAATTTGAACATTTGTTCAAAACATTTGTTCACAATTAAGATTATAAGCCCACTCAAACCCGCTGTCAATGATTAATTGATTTCAAATATGCTTAGGTCAAATATGCTTAAGCGAAAACGATTGAAAGACGTTTGGTTTCATAGCGTCCATAGCGGCAATCAAGACGTTTCCGCCATGCAGCTATCAAACGAATCGAGCTGTAGTCGATGGGATGCATTTTATTTCCGTGTTAAAGCATTAAGCCATTCCCCGTTCGCGCTTCGTCCCCTTCTCAGCCTCAGGGCATTGAGGGTGACGAAAATAGAGCTTATGCTCATGCAGGCGGAGCCGATCATCGGGGAAAGAGCGATTCCGAACGCAGGATACAGAACCCCGGCGGCTATGGGGATGCCTATGACATTGTAGAAGAACGCCCAGAAGAGATTCTCCTTTATATTGACCATGGCACGGCGGGAGAATTCAATCGTCCTGGCAACATCATTGACATTGTTCTTAAGCAGCACAACATCAGCGCTGTCGATGGCTATGTCCGACCCGCTTCCTATGGCGAATCCCAAATCAGCGGCGGCAAGAGCCGGGGAATCGTTTATCCCGTCACCGGCCATGGCCACCGAAAGACCGGAGGCTTTCAGCTTCTCTATCTCCCCTGCTTTCTCATCGGGAAGGACCCTGGCGATGACCTTGGACACACCAACCCCCCTTCCGACAGCATCGGCAGCCGCTTGGCTGTCTCCGGTGAGCATGATGACCCGGATCCCCATCGCCTTCAGTCTCGCGACGGCCTGCTTGCTGGACTGCCTCACCTTGTCGGAGGCGAACAATGCCCCGAGAAGCCTTTCCTGAGAACAGAAATACATCGGAGTGCAGCCATCGGCAAGATACTGCGCGCTCTCGCCCTCCAATTCGGAAACATCGAAGCCCAGCTTGTTCATGTAAGCCTCGCTTCCGCCATGGAACCGCACGCCATCCACCGTTCCTTCAATCCCATATCCAGGAACCGCCAGGAAGCCTGATGCCTCCGATACGTCAATCCCGATTTCCTTTGCATGCCGGACTATGGCATCCGACAGCACATGCTCGGAAAGGCTCTCCAACGCAGCGGCGATGGAAACAAGCTCCTTCTTTTCTACGCCCGGGGCGCAGGCTTCGCCGGCAATCACGGGATGCCCCTCGGTTATGGTGCCGGTCTTGTCAAGCACCACGCAGTTTATCCTGCTGGCGTTCTCCACCGCCTGGGCCGATTTTATCAGAATGCCTTCCGAGGCAAGCCTGCCGATTGAAACAGTCACGGCAACAGGAGTCGCCAGACCGAGGGCGCACGGGCACGAGATGACAAGCACCGATATGGCTATGCCCAGCGCGAACTCAAACCCATATCCCAGAATCATCCAGACTGCGAAAGCAGCAAGCGCGATGACGATGACGACAGGCACAAACACCGCCGCCACCTTGTCGGCCACCCTGGAGACATTGGCCTTGCTTGCTCCGCTTCTTCGAACCATCTCGATTATCTGAGACAGCGTGGTGTCATCGCCAGCCCGCTCGGTTCTCACCCATAACGTGCCGGCTCCGTTGATGGTGGCGCTTATCACCTTGTCGCCGGGAAGCTTCTCCACGGGGATGCTCTCCCCGGTTATCATTGATTCATCGACTGACGAAGAACCTTTAAGAACGACTCCATCGACACTTATTCCCTCGCCTGGCTTGACCAGAACAGTATCCCCTGTTCGGATATCGTTCGGATCGACCTCCTCCTGAATGCCGTTGCGGATGACAGTCGCCTTGCGGGGAGCAAGATCCATCAGGCGTGAAACAGCATCGGTTGTGCGTCCTTTCGCCCTTTCCTCAAGATACTTGCCCACAGTCACAAGAGCCAGAATCATCGCTCCCGATTCAAAGTACAAGTTGTGGGCGTATTTCCATGCAACCGCCTGCTCCGAGGCCAGAACAATGCCCGCTATTGACCAGATGCCGTATATCACCGCCGCAGAAGAGCCCAGCGCAACAAGGCTGTCCATGTTGGGAGACCTGCGCCAGAGCGACCGGAAGCCTGAAAAGAAGAACTTGCGGTTGACCACGATTATCGGGAGGCAAAGAATCATCTGGGAGACGGCAAACGTCAGTGGATTTGATGAA
The DNA here is from genome assembly GCA_052170175.1 of Sphaerochaetaceae bacterium. GTDB lineage: Bacteria > Spirochaetota > Spirochaetia > Sphaerochaetales > Sphaerochaetaceae > JAAYFO01. The sequence continues at coordinate 12,328 of JBQNBA010000032.1, forward strand.
AGGAATCCTGGAATAGGCCAGCCTATATGCATGCCCATCGCTATATATACAAGGACGACAAGAAGCGGGATGGATATCTGAAGCCGCCGCTTCTCGCTTGGCAAAGAGGACTTCGCAGGCTTTGCTTCGCCTTCCGCCTCTCCCTGCCCCCTGCGTCCGGCGGAGGAAGTGCGGACGGAAGCGGAATATCCCGCGTCCTTCACCGCCGCGATTATCTGATCGGGCGTGACGGTGCTCTCGTCATAGCGGCAGATCATCATCTTCCCGAGAAGGTCGACATCCACGTGCTTGACACCACTGACGGCGGAAACCGCCTTTGAGACTGCGCCGGAGCACCCGGTGCACATCATGCCCTCTACATCAAAAATCTGTTCCATGGTTGAGTTAGCCTCTTCTAACTAATTGAAATATAGTTATTTGGACGGTCATAGTCAACCGCTGGAAAAACAGCGGACTTCCTGATAGAATACCGTCAGATCACGATGACCGTCGAAACGGGATGCGGATTCTGGCGAGGATGATATGGCATGCACAGAAGAATACTGGAATGATTTCTTCAAAAAAGCAAGGATGGCGCTCGATGCCATCGGGGCAAAGATTCCCGCTGTATCAGAGATTCAATATCTGAGTCAAGACCCCTTCTCCGTGCTTGTGTCCACCGTTCTGTCCCTCCGGACAAAGGACGAAGTGACGCTGGAAGCAAGCAAGCGGCTGCTTTCCAGGGCCTCGACTCCGGAGCAGATGTCATCTTTGACCGAATCGGAAATAGAGAAAGCGATCTTCCCTGTGGGATTCTACCACACGAAGGCCAGGAACCTCTTGCAGATATCCAGAATCCTCATTGAGCAGCACAACGGGAAAGTGCCGCCAAGCGCCGCAGAGATGATGAAGTTTCCCGGCGTAGGCATAAAGACGGCAAATCTCGTCCTGAGCCTTGGATACGGAATAGATGCAATCTGCGTGGACTGCCATGTGCATCAGATAGCGAACCGCATGGGCTGGGTAAGGACGAAGACGCCTGAGGAAAGCGAGAAAGCGCTGCAGACCGTCATGCCGAAGCGCTTCTGGATTCCGGTGAACGAACTGCTTGTCACCTATGGCCAGAACATCTGCACTTCTGTGAGCCCGAGATGCTCCATCTGCCCGTTCATAGAAACATGTCCGGCAATAGGCGTGACCAAGAGGCGCTGAGATACCGGGCATCCGACGCTTCGACGCTTGCATGTCCTCGTTTAACACTATTTAGCACCGATTTGCGCTTTGCACCGATTTGAGCTCCAGCGCCGGTTCGCGCATCTGCCAAAGCCAGCCCCTCTCCAGCGCCGGCTTGCAGCGTTCTGTCTGCTTGGAGCATAGCAAAAGCTCAAAGCTCGTTGTATTTCTTGCACGAACCATAGGACTTGCCGACAGGATATTTCTTCCTGTTCTTGTCCATCTTGGCGCGCACTATCTCATCCTGATCCAGACCAAGCCTGGCGCACATCATCTCGCAGTACACAAGCACATCGGCCAGTTCATCGCGTATCTCCGCCGCCTTTGACTCAAGTGCCTCCTCGCTCTCCACCCACTGGAAGTTCTCCAGCAGTTCGGCAGCCTCAAGGCAGATTGAGATGGCAAGGTTCTTAGGCGTATGAAAACGCTCCCAATCCCTTTCTTTTGTGAAATCAGCTATCAGTTTCTTAGTCTCATCTTTCATGCCGACAGTATATGCCCAAATCCCTCTCGTGAGAAGCTTGGGCACGGAGTCTTCGGTTCTCAATGAAATGTATTTTCCTGTGGATTTTTTTTCAACAGTATGTTATTTTATATTCAAGATTCCCAATCAATCTCAATTTATGCACATTCTGAGGTGAAAATGCGGAGGAAAGGCAATATAGACAGTTCAGACCGGAGAGTTCGTTATACCAAGATGGTGATCAGACAAAGTTTCCTGGCGCTGCTTCGGAAGGAGCCATTGTCAAAGATATCCGTCACCGAAATCTGCAATGACGCAGACCTGAACCGAGGAACGTTCTATGCCTATTATTCAGAT
>JBQNBA010000033.1:0-14239 GCA_052170175.1 Sphaerochaetaceae bacterium
GACTTGCCCCTGATTGTTGTCATAAACAAGATTGACAGGCAGGATGCCAGACCGTCTGAGGTTCTGAATGAGATCTATGATCTGCTTCTGGAGCTTAAGGCTGATGAATCCATGCTTGATGTGCCGGTGTTCTACGCCGTAGGAAGGGATGGGATTGTCACCAGCGACCCCGGATCCAGGGATGAGAAGGATCTGCATCTTCTTCTCGATGCGATAATAGAGCACATGCCGGCGCCGGAATACGATGACGAAGAGCCTTTCCAGATGCTTGTCTCCGACCTCGGGTATTCTGATTTCCTCGGGCGGCTGGCCATAGGAAAGGTCATGAACGGAACGGTGACCACAAATGACAGTCTGGTTTGCATCAATGCGCTGGGCGACCACATACCGCTCAGGGTGTCAAGGCTTCAGACTTACAATGGCCCCAGCTATGGCGAGGCTGCGGAAGTGGAGAGCGGCGACATAATCGTGCTTGCCGGAATCGAGAATGTCTGCATAGGCGATACTGTCTGCAACAAATCTTACCCCAAGGCTCTGCCCAGGATAACTGTCGATGAGCCGACCGTGTCGATGCTGTTCTCCAAGAACATCTCTCCGCTTGCAGGAAAAGAGGGGAAGTTCGTGACATCCGCAAAGATAGGCGAGAGGCTGTTCAAGGAAACCCTTCGCAATGTTTCAATCCAGGTTGAGAAGAATCAAGATGATACATACACCGTCAAGGGACGGGGTGAGTTCCAGATGGCCATAATCGTGGAGCAGATGAGACGCGAGGGCTTTGAGCTCTGCATCGGCAGACCCAAGATAATATTCAAGGAAGGCACGGGCGGAAAGAAGCTGGAGCCAGTCGAGAATGTCGAGGTTGATTGCCCGGAGGAGCATAGCGGCGTTGTAATGCAGAAGCTTTCCCAGCGCAAGGGCAATATGGTCAATCTGAGCTATTCTTCTGATGGCCGGGTCAAGATGAACTTCATCGTGCCGTCACGGGGGCTCATCGGATACCGGGACGAGTTCCTGACCGACACCCACGGCTATGGGATAATGAGCAGCTCGCTTAAAGGGTACGAGCCATACAGAGGGGATTTCCCCGAAAGAATCAACGGCTCCCTTGTATGCGACAGGGCGGGCAACGCAGTTGCATACGGAATCTGGGAGCTGGAGGACCGCGGGCATTTCTTCATTGTGCCCGGCGATCCCGTCTATGAAGGCATGATAGTGGGCGAAAGGAACAAGGAAGGGGATTTGCTCCTGAATCCCACCAGGACAAAGAAGCTGACCAATCTCAGGGCTTCCGGGCATGACGAGGCTGTTTCGCTCACCCCGGTCACCAAGATGACGCTTGAGAGAAGCATAAGATTCATAAAGGATGACGAGCTTGTGGAGGTCACGCCTTCTTCAATCAGGATGTGCAAGAAGATTCTCAACGGCCAGCAGCGCAAGATATTCAATCTGCGCGGCGAGATACCGGATTTCCTCACTTCTTAGAATGTCATATGTTAGTACTTTGAACATCATGCCTTTCCTGAAATTTTGTGATATTTTAGATAATATCTTTTATTATAACGAATAAACTTATAACATAATTTATTTGAAAGCTGCTGCCCAACATCTGACTTATGACATTTGGCAGTGCTTTTTTACATTGAAATAGTCTTTTTACAGCCCTTTTTCGAACGATATTTGTTGTGAGATGTTAGATGTGAGAAGTATCATTAAAGTATAAGAGGCTGTATTGCATATAAAAAGAGCATTTGCGCTTGTCATTCTTCTGATTTGTGTTCTGTTGTCCTGCTCATGCGAGCTTGGCCTGTCGGAGCCTGATTCTAAAAGCGTGAAAGTGCTCTCAATCGGAATCAACGATTCCGGTTCATCGGCCAGCAGCGATGATGCGCTGGATTTTGCGAATGCGATGAAGAGCCTTGCGGCGCAGTCCGGATATGACGTTGAGGTGAAGCTTCTTGTGCAAACCGGCAGGGCATATGCCGAGGCTCCGACCTGCGACAGGATACAGGCGGCGATATCCAACATGGCTGCCGGAGCCGATGATGATTCCCTTTCGATTGTCTATATCAGCGGATCGGGGTATTCGCCCAGCGACATGGTGACATCGGATGGCAAGGGCGTTTATTTCGGCGCAAAGGACATAAGATTCTCCCCCGCTGTGGATTACAGCGCAGGGTTCCGCATAGGCAATGCGCAGTTCTCCATCAATGGAAGCCTGCTGATAAACGCCTTGGACAAAATCCCCGGGACTGTTGTTCTGATAGCTGACTGCGACCACAGCGGGGCATTGGTTGGCTCTAAGAGCATTGAGCTGGACGGGACGGATTTCGAAGTGTCCACCAAGGCGCTGGCAGGCAATCTGTTTTCAGGCGGCTGCGTTGATTCCTCCAAGGTGAAGATAATCGCTTCCGAGAGGAGATATGACAGCGCCGCCGGTACAAAGTCCGTTGGAGGAGTGGAGCATAGCGCATTCACTGCGATGCTTCTGGCAGGAATGGGATATGACCAGACTTCGGAAAGCTGCGCTGTGCTTCCCCCCGCCGCTTCCGCAGACGGCTGCCTCTCCCTCAACTCTATTTATGCCTATGTGTCGGATATGTGCCGTGGCACAGATCAGACCCCCAAGATGTCGTGCGGAATCGTGGATACGGTGCTGTTCAAGCTATAGCCATTCCGCATATTATATGGTCTTGATGGAACCAAGATGTCTTTCGGGAGTTTTATGGCATGAATACTAAAAGGGAACACGCCGGCAGGGAGCGGGCATCATATATAGCCAAGCATCTGGTGATTGCCGTCTTGATATATTTCAGCTATGACATTCTGGGCTTGGTTTTCCATGGCATCTTGATTCATGGCGCATTGGGCGTTGGACAATCATGGACGGAAAGCCATTCTGAAATGATTGAGGCGCTGTTTGTCCTGTTTGCATTGCCAATTTATTTGCTTGCGGCTTTCTGGCTTATCCGGGGAAAAGCCGAAGGTTGTCCGGGAGAACCGTTCTTCAAGATTGATATCAGAAAACTCGCTGTCTGCATATTGCTGGCTTTTTCGGTAAACGGGCTTTCTTTCCTCTGGTTCAAGTTTGTTGACAGATTCTTTATTGACATGCCAGCATTTGCGAAGAGCATATCTTCGTTCGAAGATGCGTTTTCCACATCCGGCAATGAGGCTTACATATGGACTTTCCTGAATGTAGTGCTGGTCGGTCCAATCGTCGAGGAGCTTGTTTTCAGAGCGCTGATGGTCAACTGGCTTAAGAAGTTCATGCCATGGGTGGCTGCGGCAATCGTGTCCGGCATCTTGTTCGGCATCTGGCATGAAGAGCTTGTGCAGAGCATATACACAGCCGTCATGGGCATTATCTTGGGATTGGTATACTGCAAAACGAAATCCATGATATATCCTGTTGCCATCCATGTGGTCAACAACTTCATAAACGGCTTGCCGCCTGCGTTGGAAACGGATGCTCTTGTTGAATCCTTGGATATGATATCCGTCATCTGCATATTGCCGGGCTTGATTCTGCTTTATTTGGTTTTTTTTAAGCATCGCCCAAAGTGCAGTTTGGATTGCAACTCGGAGCGCAGCTTGGATTGCAGTTCGGAACGCAGTTTGGAGTGTAGCCCGGAGTGCAGTGCTGAGCGCAAGCATACTCCAGGCTTTGAGCCGTCAAGCGGTGTTCAGGAAAGCATTAAGCATGAAAGTCAAGATGCTTTGCTTTGAAACCATCTGTTATGGTATCATTCATCCCATGAAATCGCGCGTCCTTTGTGCAATCATAATGCTGCTCCTGCTGCCTTCCGCAGCTTTCTGCGCCATAATCGGATGGACTCCTGAGGCGGGGCTCAATGCCGGTTATTACGGAGCTGTGCCGTTGGCTTCTTATCTGAAGACCGATGTTCCGGTGAGGACACAGGCCGCATTGAAGCTTGACCTCGATCTGGCCTGCTTTACGTTCAACCGCTTCAGGCTGGAATCCGGGATGTATCTTCAGTGGATAAGTCCGTCGCTTTCCTACGACCAGTCCAGGCTGAAGGATTTCTTCGGCATCGGAGCGAGGGCGGCGGCATCCTATCAGCTTTCTCCTGTCTGTGCGTTGGGGCTTGGTTTTGAGATAGGGGCGAACTATTACCGCAAGGATACGAAATTCGGCTCGGTTGCAGGAATCATATTCGGGGATTTCATGGTGCTTAGGAAACCTTATTTCGATGTGTATATAACAGCGCCGCTTAATGTTTCATATAGGAAGGACATGGTGAGCGTCAGCCTGTCGATAGGGGTGAAGCTTAGATACAAGGGCTACTGGATATTGGAGGATGATTTGTGAGGAAAGCCTTGCGGAAAAAGACATTGCAGAAAAAGACCTTTCTGGAAGGGGCGTTGCTGGCTGTGCAGGCTTGCCTGGTGGTGTTTCTGCTGTGCAGTTGCGAGCTGTTCTTCTCCGAGCCTCCCAAGGGGAAGATATATATGGCAAGCATTGGAATCTCGTACAAGGACACGGCAGGAGCTGGTGAGCTTGCCTGCACCGTCAGCGATTCCGATGCCATGGCCGGCGCATTTGAAGCTCTGGCAGCCAGAGAGGGCAGGGCGTTCGAGTGCTTTAGGTTCAACGACCACGATTACACGCCCGGCAGCGCCGGGTTCCCCACAAAGGAAAAAATTGAAAGCAAGATATCGGAATTTGCAGCAGAAGCCGCATCGGACGGCGGCAGCTCCCTTCTTGTGGTGTTCTTGAGCTGCCATGGGTTTGGCGGAGATGGCCTTCGCCGGGAGGATATTGTCTATTCATCTTCAGTGGCTTATCAGAACGAGTGCGGCCCTGTGACCATAGGCTTTTCAGATGATGGTGTCAAAACCGCAGTCATGTGGAATGCAAGGGATTTCCTAGACGTTGTGAATCAATTCACCGGCAAGAAATGCATAATAGCTGATTTCTGCTTTAGCGGCAGCCTGATTGCCGAGAACAACGTGACTGTTGACACGACTATATACGCCACGCCTAAGAATTCGGTGAGCTTATTCTCCGACCTTCTGTTTGCAGACACCGATGTGGAGCAACCCCCGGATATTTATGTTCTGGCGGCAAGCAAGCCGTATGAGAAATCCTATGAGGATGGAGAGGCAGGTCTTCTGACCGGCGGCGTTCTTTATGCAATCGGCTGGGACGGTGATGCTATCGGAGGCAGGATTCCGGCGTTGAGTATGGGGCAGATAACCCTTTCCGACATAGCGGACAAGGCGCAGGAGTACATATACGATTCTGATTGCAGCGGAAAAGGCTATCAGCACATGAAACTGACCGGAGGCGCAGATGACCTGGTTCTGTTTGATTTCCTGTAGGCAGACCGCCAGATGCGGGAATCCATTGCAGGAATCCCATGCCGGGTGCGAGAATCCATTGCGGTAATCCCATGCCGGGTGCGGGAATTCCTTGCCGAAGTCTCATAATCGCTTTCATGCTGAATGAGGATTGGCATCAAGTGCATATGTTGACAGCATCGGAAGGTGCGGGTAATGTTATTCATCGGAGGGATGATGGGAGGGATGATGGACTTCGCGATTTCAGTTAAGAACCTATCCAAGAGAACCAGCCGGCTATCTCTTGAAGATATATCCTTTGAGCTTCCCATAGGGCACTCCATGGCGCTGCTTGGCGAAAAGGGCTCGGGCAAATCCACCTTGGTGAAGGCGCTTCTGCAGATATGCAATAAGGACAGCGGAGATATCAAGCTGCTGGGAATGATGCCCAAGCAGGCGATGAACGATGTGGGGGTCGTTCTGTCGGATGCGGAGTTCCCGGGTGGGCTTAATGCACTGATAGCGGGGCGGATATGCTCGATGGAGTACAGAAACTGGGATTCCAAGGTGTTCTCCGGCTATCTGGAGAGACTTGACATCGACCCCAGATGCCGTCTTGACAGACTCTCAAGCGAAGACAGGATGAAGGTGAGCCTTGCCTGCTCCCTGAGCCACAATGCCAGGTTGCTTGTGATTGACGAAGCGCCTTCTGAATGGCTTTGGATGAGCGATATGGTCAGGCGCTTCCTCGATGCCCCCGGGCACAGCGTCCTGATTTCTTCTTCAGATGCAGCTGAGACCGAAAAGCTCTGCGATTCCGCCGCTATGATTTACGATGGACGTATGCTTTTCTGCGATGAGCTGGAGCATCTTAAGGAGTCATATCGTCTGATTGAGATGGATGCCAAGACATTCAGCCTGATGAACCGTAAGAAGCTCATAGGAGCCAGGAAGCTTGACAATGGGGCGAAAGCGCTTGTCAGGGCAGGTGATTTCAATGAAAGCAGATACAGCCTTTCCAGACCTTCTCTGGATCAGATTATGCGGTACATGATAAGAAGCGAGGAGGCCAGGAATGCTCGGACTGGTTTATAAGGATATAAAATTAGTATTGATGCAGTTCAGATTCCTGGCGCTGATAATGCTCCTGTACATAGGCTACAGCCTCTATATGAAGAGCCTTGGGTTCTTCTCATTGATGGAGCCGGTTCTGGTCATTGTCATGGAGATGCTTGCCTTTGGCTATGATGAACGATGCGGCTGGGACAAGGTCGCCTGCACGTTTCCAGTCAGCAGGTCGGTCATTGTCGCCTCAAGATACTTGTTTGGAGCATTGCTGGTTGTGTTCACGGCTGTCTTGCACGCGGTTATGACGCTATCCATGAAAGCATCGCCGGCCAGAAGCATCGAGCTTTTCATTGTGAGCGCCGGGCTTGTGTTTGGCTTCATGTCCATTATGTTTCCGATTCTCTACAGGTTCGGGGCTGACAAGTCAAGGGCGCTGTTCCTGATTGCGTTCATTGGAATGCTTGTCGCCAGCACGCTCATGAGCGACGATGGCTTCTCTCTGGGCCTTGGCCTAGGCTCCAGCATAGGACTCCTTGCCATAGTCTTGGTGTTTTATGGCTTATCGTTGCTTTGCTCAATCAAGATGTATTCAAAGATGGAGTTCAAATAAACGTCCGCGAACAGAGGCAGCCGGAAATCCGAATGACCGGGAACCGCAATCTCCTGAATCGGCCTTCATGCCTCAAGACGGCCTGCGCTTAAAGACGTCAGAAACGGAAGCTTGAAGCATCCGAAGATCCGCTTGGAATATCGTTGCATCGCGTCTTGAGTTTCTTCAGTGCGCTGAATGTCTCGTCGCTTATGTAATGCTCGACCCTGCACGCATCCTCGGCTGCGGTTTCCTTGCTCACGCCTATCTTTTCAAGGATAGCGGAGATTGTGGTGTGACGCTCGTATATTCCGGAGGCTTTGCTAAGCCCGGATTTTGTCAGCCTTATCGCGCCCTGCGTGTCAATCGTGATCAGCCCGCGCTTTTTAAGGAGACCCATCGCACGGCTTACGGAGGGCTTGGAGTACTTCATGTACTCGCTGATATCAATTGACCTCACTTCTTGGCCTTTTTTTGACAGAATCAAAATGGTTTCAAGATACATTTCTCCTGATTCCTGCATTTTGCAACTCCCATAAAAAGTCAATCAAGTCTTCTAGAGACTGACCGACTAAAATTCAAATTCATACTTCATGGGAGTCATTGCTCATGCACCCATGAGTTCCTTGCGTGGCTCGAATCTCTCACGAATCATCCTCGAGGAATCGAACGGTTCCCTCGTCTGAAGCATCGTGAACACTATCCGTGCCACCTTCCGGGTCAAGGCAATGATTGCCCTGCCGGTTCCCTTGCCCGTCTTCATCAGACGGTAATCCTTCAGCAGCCGCCATTGCGAAGTCACTCCGGGCAATCTTATCATGCCCAGTGCAACCTGCACGAATGCGGTCCTCAGTTCCACAGGTCCTCTCTTGGTGATCTTCCCCAGATGCACGCTCTCGTTTGAGTTGTGCACTCCCGGCACAATCCCCAGATATGCTGCGAATCTCCTGAAGTCTCCGCCGAACCTGTCAAGATCCCTTGTGCAGGCAGCTATTGTCGTTGCCCCGATGATTCCGATTCCCGGAACCGTCATCAGCAGGGGAACATCTTCGTTCTCCGCAACCATTTGCCCAAGTTGCTTCTCGGCTCCCTTGATTTGTTCTCCAAGGCCGTCTAGAATCCTAAGCATCACTTCGAGTGATGTGGCAGTGAACTTCGAATACCCATGATCCGCGAGATCTCTGAAAAGTTCCTGCCTTTTCTTTTTGCTCTGCATCTGGGCGCTCCTGGTCTCTATCCCATATCCGAGCATCATCCCATGGATCTGGTTCTTTATCCTCACTGTCGAACAGACAAGCATTGTCCTTGTCTTCAGCATCCTGCGGATCTCCTCACTCGTCTGGTCACAGATGTGTGCCTCCGGCAGCATCTCCTTGCAAAGGTAGAATGCCAGGGTGGCAGCATCGTTGGCATCGGTCTTCTTCGTGCTTGCCGTGATCACCTTGAACTTGTCGGTGTTCACGACCACCACGCCGAAACCTTCTGCCTCCATCCTGTTCCTGAAGAACCTGGCATTGCCTGTCGTCTCTATCGCAAGCTCGACACCGCAGCCATGCTCTTCCTTGAACCCGTGTATCCTGGAACTGAAGTTCCTGTACCCTTCCTCTTCGGTCTTGAAAACCTCTTCAAGAAGAACCTCCGAATCCTCCAGCACCGCACATACCGTGAACTGACTCTTGTGAAGGTCCACGCCTACGCATAATCTCCTCTCTTGTTCCGTCCTGCCCATCGCAAGCCTCCTGTGTTGTACTCAGCAGGACAGTCTCTGTTCGGTGATCCAAGCCAATCTCCCATCCGACCTCTAAGGCCATTGAATGATTCGAACCAAACCTCTCCATTCTCCTATTCGACCTCGCGGGCCAGTCAAAAATGCCGGATCTGATTCTACTCTGTCCGCCGGTGTATTCAGATTACACCGGCGGACAGAACTCTTGTATCACCTCTTGATTACCTCTTTATCATTCCTCCTATAATTTAAAATAACCACGTTTTCGGAGAACAGGCAAGTGATTGATTGGAAATTTGAATGATATGAATTCTCCGTTGCAGCTATTGACAAGTTAGCAGAAGATAACTATTATATTATAAAACAATGAGTTGGCGTTAGATAACCATGAGTCTGCCACGGATTGAACATAGACTAACCAAGTTTGTTTCGGGCGGCGAAACATCGATAAGGAGCGTGAGATGATGCCGCTTTCATTTGCGGATATAGGCGAGGAGAATACAATCAAGAGGATAGGCGGAAGCGATGAAGCCAGGAAGCATCTTGAGGCCCTTGGGTTTGTTCCCGGCGGCAGGGTGACAGTGCTTGCCACACTCGGCGGGAGTGTCATAGTGAAGGTGAAGGAGTCCAGGGTCGCCATAAATGACCAGATGGCCCGCCGGATAATGATATGAAGTTTATTTTGGAGGATATATGAATACTTTGAGGCAGGTTGAGGTCGGCAAAAGCGCTAAGGTTGTCAGGCTTCACGGGGAGGGTGCGGTCAAGCGCCGCATCATGGACATGGGGATAACCAAGGGGGTTGAGATATTTGTCAGGAAAGTGGCTCCGCTGGGAGATCCGATAGAAGTCAATGTCCGCAATTACGAGCTGTCAATCCGCAAGGCGGATGCAGAGATGATAGAGGTCGAATGACCATTTGTTGTTTTCGCTGGATTAGCAGCTGCTAATCCATTTTCGCTGCAGGCTTCGTGACTATTGGCCGGATGCTTTGCGGCACACGAAAAAGCATCAAGAGAGGATTGTGATATATGGAATTGCGTATTGCCCTTGCAGGCAACCCAAACAGTGGAAAGACCACATTGTTCAATTCGCTGACAGGCTCCAACCAGTTCGTTGGCAACTGGCCGGGCGTCACCGTTGAGAAGAAGGAGGGGAGGTTGAAGAAGCATGACGGCGTGCTCATCACCGACCTTCCCGGCATTTATTCGCTTTCTCCGTACACCTTGGAGGAGGTGGTTGCCAGAAACTACCTGATAGAGGAGCGTCCCGATGCCATTCTTAACATAGTTGACGGAACGAACCTTGAGCGAAACCTCTATCTGACAACACAGCTTACAGAGCTTGGCATTCCCGTGGTCATAGCCATCAACATGATGGATGTCGTGAGGAAGAACGGCGATAAGATAAACACGGAGGAGCTGGCAAGGCAGCTTGGATGCCGTATAGTGGAGATATCAGCTCTGACAGGCGCCGGTGTCATGGATGCTGCCGAAGCGGCCATTGATGCTGCCAGAAACTCCAAGACGATTCCGCAGCATTCTTTTTCCGGTCCGGTGGAGCATGCAATCGCCCACATAGAGGAGGCTGTTGTTCATGGTCTTCCTGAGGAACGCCAGAGATGGTATGCGATAAAGATATTTGAACGTGATGATAAGGTGATGGCGCAGCTTAAGATTGATGAAGTCACGAAATCACACATAGAAACAGACATCCAGGCTGCGGAGAAGGAGCTTGACGATGATGCGGAGAGCATCATCACGAATGAGCGATACATCTACATCGGCTCTGTTGTAAAATCCTGCTACAAAAAGAAGAATGCGGGCAGGCTTTCAAGCTCTGATAAGATAGACAAGGTCGTCACGAACCGCTGGCTGGGTCTGCCGATATTCGCCGTCGTGATGTTCCTGGTATACTACATCTCGATGATAACAATCGGAACCGCCGCCACCGACTGGGCGAATGACGGCCTCTTTGGCGATGGATGGCACCTTTTCGGCATCGGAAGCAGGGCTTACGAGGCTGCGGCGGAGCAATATGGGGATTCCGATCAGATAATAGAGGCTTTCAACGCCCAGTACGGGGATGAGGGGATAGCCGAGGCCATCGACATCGAATCGGAGTCCTACAGCGAAGAGAATGCCGCCAAGGCGCTTGAGCGGCTCGTGGGGGCGACACCCGAGGATGCCAAGGTCACATATCAGGTGGAGGATGAGGAAACGCTTGCCCTGACTGATTATCCCAACACAGAAAAGGTGCAGCTGCTTGAGGCAGTGGATGTTTATCTGAGCACAGAATACAAGCAATCGTACGGAGCGCCGGACACAAGCTCTTATGGCATATGGGTTCCTGGAATACCTGCGCTTATCGGGAGCGGGCTTGAAGCTGCTGGAACCGCCGACTGGCTCAACGGGCTGATTCTTAATGGAATCGTTGCCGGATTGGGGGCTGTGCTGGGATTCGTTCCCCAGATGCTGGTGCTGTTCCTGCTGCTTGCTTTCCTGGAGGCCTGCGGCTACATGGCCAGGATAGCCTTCGTGCTGGACAGGGTCTTCCGCAAGTTCGGGCTTTCGGGGAAATCCTTCATACCGATGCTTATCGGCACCGGCTGTGGAGTGCCGGGTATAATGGCTTCCAGAACCATCGAGAATGAGCGAGACAGGAAGATGACCATCATCACCACCACGTTCATCCCATGCAGCGCAAAGGTTCCATTCATTTCAATGGTTGCCGGAGCGATCTTCGGAGGCTCCGCATGGGTCGCAACGTCTGCGTATTTCATAGGTATGGCTGCTATAATCGTTTCAGGGATAATGCTCAAGAAGACAAGAATGTTCGCAGGGGAGCCTGCGCCGTTCGTGATGGAGCTTCCTGCATACCACTGGCCGACAGTCGGCAATGTGCTTCGTTCGATGTGGGAGCGTGGCTGGTCATTCATAAAGAAGGCCGGCACAATAATCCTGCTTTCCACGATACTGGTCTGGTTCACCTCGTTCTTTGGATTCGTTGACGGAACCTTCCGGATGCTTTCCGAGGAGGAGATTGACTATTCGATTCTTGCGGGAATCGGCGGAGCGATAGCCTGGCTGTTCTCACCTCTGGGGTGGGGCAACTGGCAGGCCGCCGTGGCTTCGATAACAGGCCTTGTGGCGAAGGAGAACATAGTGGGCACGCTGGGCATCCTCTATGGCGGCGGAGAAGGCTCTGTTTATCAGAGCATAAGCTCCGCTTTCACGCCGATTTCGGGCTATTCCTTCCTGGTGTTCAACTTGCTTTGCGCTCCGTGCTTTGCCGCCATCGGAGCCATAAAGCGGGAGATGAATAATCCGAAGTGGACTTGGTTCGCCATCGGGTATCAGTGCGGGTTCGCATACCTTGTCGCTCTGATGGTCAATCAGTTCGGGCTCTTGTTTGCCGGACAGGCGAATGCCATCGGTCTAATTGCCGCGCTGGTCGTTCTTGCCGCAATGGTCTACATGCTGTTCATAAAGAAGTATTCCGAGGCTACCCGGCTTACGACCGAGGTCAGGACAAGATAAGGGGCGCCGCATGATTGGATGGATTGCTGATAATATCGCGACTATTGCAGTCACGCTAGCGCTTGCGCTCATTGTGGCTGCGATCATCGTATCGCTTGTCAGGAATAAAAGGAAGGGTAAATCCTCATGCTCCTGCGGTGGAGGCTGCGGGAGCTGCCCGATGAGCGGTTCATGCCATGACAATCATTAAGGTCGTTAATGATAGTCATTAAGGACAATCATTTTAGAAACTCGAAGGGTTCCTGATGCTCAAATCGGGAGCCCTTTTTGCAATCGGGAGGTCAAAGAATCTCCTCATTCATCATTTATCGCAAGCATCTTGCCGTTGTTCGATGGCATGCACAGAAAGCTTTCACTGATATGACTGCGCCCCATAGGGCATTTGTCCGATTTTTTGGGTTGATTTTGGCATTCCTTTAAATTAATATATAATATGCTGGTCTCAACAAGACTGGATTCTGGAGGGAAAAATGAAAAAGCTCTTTACTTTGCTGTTGGTTCTGGCCGTTGCCTTCTCCGCATTCGCGCAGGGCTCGGCGGAAAAAGCCAAGACGACCGAATATGCCATCGCCATGGTCACTGACTACGGTGACATAACCGATCAGTCATTCAATCAGACGACTTACGAGGCTTGCAAGGCTTATGCGGAAGCCCACAAGCTCAATTTCAAGTATTTCAAGCCTGCCGGGGATAACACGGCTGACCGCGTTGCCATGATAGAACAGGCGATAGGCGAGGGATTCAATATCGTTGTGATGCCCGGATTCGCCTTTGCGGAAGCTGTGGTTGAGGCCGCTCCGCAGTACAAGGACGTTAAGTTCATAGCCCTCGATGTGGCTGTGGGCGACATACTCGCTGCTGCAGTGGGAGCTTCATACACCTGGAATCCTGATGATTATGTCGTTTCCGATGTGATTGACCTGAGCAATGTCTACTGCATAGTCTATAAAGAGGAAATCGCTGGATTCCTCGCCGGATATGCGACAGTCATGCTGGGCTACACTGACCTTGGATACTGCGGCGGCATGGCTGTGCCGGCGGTCATACGCTATGGCTATGGCTTCATTCAGGGTGCTGATGCTGCGGCGGCCAAGCGTGGCGTGAAGGCCAACATCCAGTATGCATATGCGAACCAGTTCTTCGGCGATGCCGATATAACCGCGGCGATGGATGCAATGTATGCAAATGGCGCAAAGGCAGTGTTCGCCTGCGGCGGCGGCGTATACACCTCTGTCTGCGAGGCGGCGAAGAAGGTCAATGGAAAGGCCATCGGAGTCGACGTTGACCAGCAGCCTATCTTTGATTCCATGTATGGATATGATATAACCATAACCTCTGCGATGAAGGGTCTTTATGCATCCACCCAGGCTGCGTTGAAAACCATCGTTGAAGACAACGCATGGGAAACCGTGGCAGGCACATTCGGCAATCTGGGATTGGTCTCCGGGACTGACATGGAAGCGAACTTCGTCGGAATCCCCCTTGAGGGAACCGCTTGGTCCGATTCTTTCACAAAGGATGATTACAAGGCTCTCGTGAATGACATATTCACAGGCAAGATAGTCATTTCGAACGACATCACCATCAAGGCTGCCGACAATGCCAAGGTGATGACTGTCAAGGATCTTGGAAACATCAAGTGACAAGTCTGGCAAGCTTGTTGAGCTGATGCATTGGAAGGTGCGGCTTCTGCTGCACCTTTTCTTTAAATAAGGGCTTTGATTAGTCGTGGTTATGGTTTATTATCAAATAGATTATTTGATTCTTTTCATTTGATTCTTTTCGAAGGAGGCTTTCTGCATGAGCAGCACCATAAAGGACATAGGCCTGTCGTCCGAAGGAGAGCGCAAGATACTCTGGGTTGAGCATAACATGCCGATTCTCCGCGGAATCAGGGATGGATTTGCAGAATCGAAGCCCTTTGCCGGCTTGAAGATTGCGCTGGCCTGTCATCTGGAGGCCAAGACCGCCTTCCTTTGCAAGGTGTTCCAGAGCGGCGGGGCCGATGTGATTGCG
>JBQNBA010000034.1:0-14228 GCA_052170175.1 Sphaerochaetaceae bacterium
TACAGAGGCTCTTGGCTGGAATTTGAGATTGATGAGAAGAGAAAGATAATCGTCACCAAGATTGACAGGAAGAAGAGAATCCTTGGAACGCTTTTCCTCAGGGCCATTGGCTTCAACACGAGGGAGAAGATACTTGAGCAGTTCTACAAGGGCATGGAAATCGTCATAAGCGAGGAGACGAAGGACACCCTTGCCGGTCTCAGGCTGTACAAGGACGTGTTCGCCCAGGTGGACGGGGCGCAGCGCAAGGTTCTAAGGGCGGGCGATGCGCTTCAGGCGCATATGATTGACGAGCTTGTCGCCCTTGGGGTCAAGAGCCTGTGGGTCATCGATATGAACAAGAAGAATCCCGACACGTTGCACGATGAAGTGATTCTGAACTGCTTCGATATCGAGGATGCGAAATACACCGACGCTGATGCGGGATTCGACGAGCCCACCAAGGAAAATGTTCTCACGCAGATATTCAGTGTTCTGATGAGCGGCGAGATGGTCAGCATCGAGAGAGCAGAGAAAGAGCTTCCGGAGATGTTCTTTTCCTCCAGGCGCTATGATCTCGGCGCGGTGGGGCGCTATAAGCTCATAAAGAAATTCTCAAACGACGAGCATGAGATTGAAACGAACAAGAGCACTGTCCTGTGCCCGGCCGATATAGTCAACACGATGAGATACCTCATCAAGGTCTATGACGGCGAAGAAAACGTGGATGATATTGACCATCTGGGAAACAGGCGTGTCAGAAGCGTCGGCGAGCTTCTCCAGCAGCAGCTCAAGGTTGCATTCACCCGAATGGAAAGAATCGCAAAGGAGAGGATGAATCAGGAGACAAGCCAGAGCGTCAAGCCGCGTGACCTGATTGCCAACAAGCCGATAGTCGCAGTGATAAAGGAGTTCTTCGGCAGCAGCCAGTTCTCCCAGTTCATGGATCAGATAAACCCGCTGTCTGAGCTGACCCATAAGAGAAGGCTCACGGCTCTTGGAAGCGGAGGTCTCAACAGAGACCGCGCGGGATTCGAGGTCAGGGATGTCCATTACACCCACTATGGAAGAATGTGTCCGATTGAAACGCCTGAGGGACCGAACATCGGCTTGATTGTCTCTTTGGCCAACTACACCAGAGTCAACAGCTTCGGATTCCTTGAGACTCCTTACAGGAAGGTGGTCAAGGGAAAGGCGACCGGCGAGGTTGTCTATCTCGATGCGAACGATGAGGAGAGATACCGCATCGCTCAGGCGAACGCCGAGCTGAATGCTGATGGTTCGTTTGTCAGCAATGATGTTCCTTGCAGGCTCAAGGGAGATTACATGACAGTCGCCCCTGAGGAGATATCCTACATGGACGTTTCCCCGAAGCAGGTCATATCGGTCGCCGCTTCTCTGATTCCTTTCCTGGAGCATGATGATGCCAACCGCGCACTGATGGGCTCCAACATGCAGCGCCAGGCTGTTCCTCTCGTATTCCCGGAGGCTCCGAGGGTAGGGACAGGAATGGAAGGCAAGACCGCCTATGACAGCGGAGTGCTCATAAAGGCCAGGCGCGCCGGCGTGGTTTCATATGTATCGTCCACTGAGATACGCATCTCTCCCGATGATCCGGAGATAGAGGGCGAAGTCGACACGTATGCTGTTCAGAAGTTCCAGAGGACAAACCAGGACACCTGCTTCACACAGAAGCCGATTGTTTCGGTGGGTGAAAGCGTGGAGAAGGGAAGCATTCTGGCGGATGGCCCCGCCACCGAAGGCGGCGAGCTGGCTCTGGGAAGGAACATACTTGTCGGATTCGTTCCTTGGAACGGGTATAACTACGAGGACGCTGTTCTTATCTCGGAGAGAGTGGTGAAGGAAGACATATACACTTCAATCCATATAAGAGAGCTTTCAACCGATATACGCGAGACGAAGCTGGGAAGCGAGAAGCTCACCAGGGACATTCCGAGCACATCGGAGAAGAAGGTGGAGAATCTGGATGCCGATGGAATCGTCAATATAGGCACGATGGTTCGTCCCGGCCACATCCTGGTGGGCAAGATAACCCCTAAGAACGAGAGCGATATGACTCCTGAGTTCAGGCTGCTCAATTCGATATTCGGAGAGAAGGCTAAGGAAGTGAGGGACACTTCGCTTAAGGTTCCCCACGGGACCGAAGGCGTTGTGATTGATGTCCAGCGCCTTAGAAGGGATTCCGGAGACGATCTTCCGCCGGGAGTGGAGGAGACCGTCAAGGTTCTCATAGCCACCAAGAGGAAGCTGCGTCAGGGAGACAAGATGGCCGGCCGCCATGGAAACAAGGGCGTTGTATCCAGAATCCTCCCTGAGGAGGATATGCCGTTCATGGAAGACGGCACGCCGCTTGATGTCTGCCTCAATCCGCTGGGCGTTCCTTCGCGAATGAACATCGGACAGCTGATGGAGACGCAGCTTGGCTGGGCGGCTGCCAAGCTTGATGAGTGGTACACCTCTCCTGTGTTCCAGAGCGCCTCGACCGAGCAGATTGAGCGGAAGATGGCCGAGGCGGGGCTTCCGGCTAACTCAAAGACCATGCTTTATGATGGGCGCACCGGCGTTCCGTTCGTGAACCCGGTGTTCTGCGGATACATATACTATCTCAAGCTGCATCACCTTGTTGACGACAAGATGCATGCCCGCTCGACAGGGCCGTACTCGCTTGTGACGCAGCAGCCGCTTGGCGGAAAGGCTCAGTTCGGAGGCCAGAGGCTCGGCGAAATGGAGGTCTGGGCATTGGAGGCCTACGGCGCCGCCAACACGCTTCAGGAGCTTCTCACCATAAAGAGCGATGACATGAACGGGCGTGTGAATGTCTATCAGAGCATCGTCAAGGGCAACCCGACGACTTCCTTTGGAATACCGGAGGCGTTTAATGTGCTGGTGCAGGAGATAAGAGGCCTGGCCTTGGATATGTCGGTTTATGATTCAAAGGGAAAGCAGATTCCTTTGACCGAGCGAGACGAAGAGCTTATCAACAAGAAAGCCAACCAAACAAGCAGGAGTTAACGGATAATGAAGGAAATTCAAGATTTCGATAGCGTTAGGATAAAGCTGGCTTCACCTGAACAGATCAAGGCATGGTCCTATGGAGAAGTGAAGAAGCCGGAGACCATCAATTACCGTACTCTCCGGCCCGAGAGGGATGGTCTTTTCTGTGAAAAGATATTTGGAACAACGAAGGAATGGGAGTGCTTCTGCGGAAAGTTCAAATCAATCCGCTATCGCGGAGTGGTCTGCGACAGATGCGGAGTGGAGGTGACCAACACCAAGGTGAGAAGGGAGAGAATGGGGCACATAACCCTGGCCTCCCCGGTCTCTCATATATGGTATTATCGTTCCACCCCTTCCAAGATGAGCCTCCTGCTGGAGATACCCAAGACAGCGCTTCAAAGCGTGCTCTATTATGAGAAGTACATTGTTGTGAACCCGGGCGGAACCAAGCTTAAGGAACGCGAGCTGCTCACCGAGGACGAGTACATCCAGGCGCGCGAGCAGTATGGCGAGGAGTTCACCGCAATGATGGGGGCCGAGGCAATAAGGATTCTTCTCCAGAAGCTTGACCTTGACCAGGTGGCCGCGGAGCTTCGCGAGACGATGCGCGTGAAAGGCGACAAGGTTGACAAGAGGGTGCTCAAAAGGCTTGAGGTCTGTGAGAATTTCCGCAACAGCGGCAACAGCCCTGAATGGATGATTCTTACCGTCATTCCCGTCATACCGCCGGATTTGAGGCCCATGGTTCAGCTTGATGGCGGCAGGTTCGCCACAAGCGACCTCAACGATCTTTACAGAAGGGTCATAAACAGGAACAACAGGCTCAACCGCCTCATAAACCTCCATGCCCCTGACATCATCATCCGCAATGAGAAGAGGATGCTTCAGGATGCTGTTGATGCATTGTTTGACAATTCCAAGAGGAAGAAGAACGCCGTCAAGGGCGCCAACAACAGGCCTCTCAAGTCGCTGTCGGACATGCTCAAGGGAAAGCAGGGGCGATTCAGGCAGAATCTGCTGGGAAAGCGTGTCGACTACTCCGGTCGTTCGGTCATTGTGGTCGGCCCTGAGCTCAGGCTGCATCAGTGCGGGCTGCCGTCCAAGATGGCTCTTGAGCTGTACAAGCCTTTCATAATGAAGAAGCTTATACAGAACGGCACCGTTTCGAATATAAAGAAGGCGAAGACCCTTGTTGAAGACGAGACAAACGAGGTATGGACAATCCTTGACGAAGTGGTCAAGGAGCATCCTGTCATGCTGAACAGGGCGCCTACGCTGCACCGTCTGGGCATACAGGCCTTTGAACCGGTGCTGGTGGACGGAAAGGCGATAAAGCTTCATCCTCTAGTGTGCCATGCGTACAATGCGGACTTCGATGGCGACCAGATGGCGATTCACGTGCCTCTTACCCAGGCTGCCCAGATGGAGTGCTGGACGCTGATGCTGAGCACCACGAACCTGCTCGACCCGGCAAACGGAAAGCCGATTGTATTCCCCGGACAGGATATGATTCTGGGAATAAACTACCTTACAAGGGCAAAGGAAGACGACAAGGGGCAGGGCAAGTACTTTGATAACTTCGCCGAAGTCCTTATGGCCCTTGAGGCCGGCTCGCTTTCCTACAACGCCAAGATAGGATACAAATTGCCGGATGGCAGACGCTTCACTTACCCGAAGGATCCGGAGGATTACACAACCGCCGGAAGGCTTCTTTTCTATGATGTGCTTCCCAGAACCGATGCAATCAAGTTCGATGATGTCAACAAGTGCTTCGGCGACAAGGAGCTGAAAAGGCTCATAGGCCATGCGCTGAAAAACTGCCCGAACTCGGTCGTGGTCAAGCTGCTTGACAACATAAAGGATGCCGGCTTCAAGTATGCGACTGTTTTCGGAGCCACGATAGGGCTTTCGGATATGATAGTCCCTGAATGCAAGGCTGAGATAGTTGAAGCTGCGAACAAGGAGCAGAACGAGATACTCGATCAGTTCAAGCAGGGGCATATCACCAGAGAGGAACGGTACAACCGTCTTATAGACGTTTGGTCTGTTGCAAACAAGAACCTTACCGACAGGCTGATGGACGAGCTTAGAAAGAGCCAGCGCGGCTTCAACCCGCTGTTCCTGATGGCCGATTCGGGGGCAAGAGGCTCCCAGACCCAGATAAGGCAGCTTGGCGGAATGCGCGGCTTGATGAGCCGTCCGAACGGAGCCATCATCGAGTTCCCCATCAAGTCCAACTTCAAGGAAGGGCTTTCAATCATGGAGTTCTTCATCTCGACAAACGGCGCAAGAAAGGGGCTCTCCGACACCGCTCTCAAGACTGCGGAGGCCGGCTACCTGACCAGAAGGCTTGTCGATATATCACAGGATGTGGTGGTCAACGAGGACGACTGCGGCACGATAAACGGAATATACAGAAGCGCAGTGATGAAGGGTGATGAGGTCGTGGTCTCGCTGGCAGACAGGATAACCGGCTATTACACCTTGGAGAATGTCGTGCATCCCATCACCGGCGAGATAATCCTGGGCGTGGACAATGAGATTTCCGATGAAAAGGCAAAGGAGATCGAGGATGCAGGCGTGCAGTCCGTGTTTGTCAGAACGGTTCTCACCTGCGAGGCTGAGCATGGCGTCTGCCGCAAATGCTACGGCAGGAATCTGGCCACGAACAAGACGGTTGACATCGGAGAGGCCGTTGGCACAATCGCGGCCGAGTCCATAGGACAGCCCGGAACGCAGCTCACGATGAGAACCTTCCATATCGGAGGCGCAGCCACAACCGGAGCGGAGGAGAACAAGCTTGTCTTCAAGCACCCGATTTACGTTGAGAGCATCTACGGGAACATAGTCACAAGGGCCTCTGACGGAGCGCGCGTGTTCACCCGGAAGGGACGGCTCGTCTACAGCAACGTGCTTGATTCGATTGTTGTCGGAAAAGGCGTCAAGGCCAAGGTGAAGGAAGGCGACAGGATTCCGGGGAACACCGTCTATGCAATCGACGAGGGCGGCAATGAGCTGAGATGCAACAAGATGGGCGGTCGCATACGCATTGTCGGAGACAGGGTGCTTGTCCTCTCTCCTGATTTCAGCACCGAGATACGAAACGGTTCTGAACTGCAGGTCGAGGTGGGCGATTATGTCGAGGCAGGCAAGCCGATACTGGTTTTCGATCCGTTCTTTGAGCCGTTCATCAGCGAGTTCGATGGAATGATCGAGTACAGGGATCTGACTAAGGGGCTCACGTACATCGATGAGATAAATCAGGAAACCGGAAAGGCGATTCACAAGACCATCAGGCACAACACCGAGAACATCGAGCCTTCCCTGTTCGTCATGGACAAGGACGGAAAGGATCTTGCAGGCTATCATCTGCCGGCCGATGCCTACATTCAGGTTGAGGACGGGGAGATGGTGACAAAAGGCGAGGTTCTGGCAAGGCTCCCCAAGAGCAGCGCCAAGTCGAGCGACATCACCGGCGGTCTTCCCAGGGTCGGGGATTTGTTCGAGGCAAGACGTCCTAAGAACGTCGCTGTTCTTGCGATGGTCAACGGCATTGTCAAGTTCGGTCCGATTGTCAAAGGCAAGCGCACGATAATCGTCACCGATGATTACGGAAAGGAATTCAAGCATCTTGTTCCTACAAGCAAGAACGTTCTGGTCAGGCCGGGCGATTCGGTCGAAGCCGGAGAGCAGCTGTGCGATGGAACGCCGGATCCGCATGATATCTTGGATATATGCGGTGAAAATGCCCTGCAGACCTATCTTGTGAATGAGATTCAGTCTGTTTACAGAGATCAGGGTGTTGATATCAATGACAAGCATATAGGAATCGTCATAAGGCAGATGCTTAAGAAGGTTCAGGTGCTGAATGTCGGAGATACCAGCTTCATACTCTGGCAGAAGGTTGACAAGTACAGGTTCAATGAGGAGAACAAGCGTGTTGCGGCGGATGGAGGCCAGCCTGCCATTGCAAGGCCATATCTGCTTGGCATAACGAACGCAAGCCTCAGCATTGACTCGTTTGTCAGTGCAGCTTCATTCCAGGAAACGACTAAGGTATTGACAAACGCTGCGATTGCTGGTAGTAGAGATGAATTGCGGGGTCTCAAGGAGAATGTTGTCATAGGTCACCTGATTCCTGCCGGAACAGGCATGAAGCGTTATCGCAACGTGAGGCTCCAGGAAGAGGAGACCGAGGATCTTGATTTCCAGGTAGAATCAGCGATGGCGGATCGCCAGCGTGAATTCGAGGAGAGCAGCGAGGATTTCGAAGAGGATCTGATTGACGATAGATCGGATTTCGACGAAGATGATGAGGAGATATTGCCCGAAGGTGAGCCCGATGATAACGGCGATGAAAGCGACGACAATGATCAGGGAATGTGAAGCCCGCGGTCTTGTTCATCCGGCTCTATGCTGACTTCGACAATGATATAAGAACAGAAAGGGAGTGTATCTTTAGATGCCTACTATTAACCAATTGATCCGCAAGGGTCGCACAGAGGTCAAGTCCAAGACCAAGAGCCCGGCTCTTGGCGGTTGCCCTCAGAAGCGTGGGGTTTGCACAAGAGTCATGACAGTGACTCCGAAGAAGCCGAACTCCGCATTGAGAAAAGTGGCTCGTGTTCGCTTGTCAAACGGGATTGAAGTCACAGCTTACATCCCTGGCATCGGGCATAATCTGCAGGAGCACTCTGTCGTCCTTCTCAGGGGCGGCAGGGTCAAGGATCTTCCGGGCGTTCGTTACCACATAGTCCGTGGAACGAAGGATACCCAGGGAGTCGAGGACAGGAAGAGAAGCCGCTCGAAGTACGGCGCAAAGAAGCCCAAGGCTTGATGGAGGTAGGGTAAAATGCCACGAAGAACAATTTCAACGGCCAGAGAAGTTCTGCCCGATCCCATCTATTCAAGCGTTGTCGTTGAGAAGTTCATACGCCGCATGATGTATGATGGAAAGAAGTCCGTCTCCGCCAGAATCATCTATGACGCAATGAAGGTGCTCGGCGAGAAGACAGGAGAGCAGCCTCTTGATGTATTCATGAAGGCGATTGACAATGTAAAGCCGGTCGTGGAGATAAAGTCCAAGAGAGTCGGAGGCGCAACATATCAGGTTCCGACTGAAATCAGGGAGCCCAGGCGGGAAGCCCTTGCCATGCGCTGGATAATCACAGCGGCCAGGTCGAGAAGCGGAAAGTCGATGGCGGAAAAGCTTTCGGCGGAGCTTCTTGACGCTTATGCCAACACCGGAGCCGCCTTCAAGAAGAAGGAAGACACTCATAGGATGGCAGAGGCGAACAAGGCTTTCTCTCATTTCAGATGGTAGCCCGTTGATTCCGGCTTTGCATGGCGCGGCATATTGATTGCCGCTCTTAAGGCTTCACGGCTTCACGGCCGGAAGGCTGTAAGGCTGGTTGTAAGGCTGGAAGGCTGGACAGCTGTGAGGCTGTAAGGCGGTCAAAGGCGGTTGCAGGGTCTGCGCAGTGGCATGCGTGGTCAGGCAGCCGCATTTTTTTTGCTCTTCGCGGATTTCTGCGGGAAGCTTTCCCCGAAGCGGCATTCTATGTCAGGCTGCTTATGTCAGGCTGCTTATGTCAGGCTGCTAAGTGGAATAGTCGTCGCGAAGCTTCCCTGGATGTACTTCGCCCCCGCATCAATCGCCATGGCGGCTTCCGCCTTGTTCGAGATGCCGGTCAGCATCGTCTTGTAGCCAAGCTCATTGAGAAGCGCAAGGATTCTTGATGTGACCGCAAAGCCTTTTTCGCCGTTGGTCATGATTTGATGATCCACTTTGACCAAAGCGAAAGGCAGCGAAGTGATCTGGTCAAGGTTCGCATAACCTATTCCGAAGTTGCCGCAGGTCAGCAATATGCCCGCCTCATCAAGACGTCTCAGATTTTCAGGAAGAGTGGGGGAGATGGAGGCGAGCGTCTCCGTTATTTCCAGAGCGATGGATGACGGTTTCACTTTATGCTTGCTTATGATACCCAGAACTTCATCCGCAAGATGCGGATTAAGGCAGTCCGAGGCGTGAAGGGGGATGCCTATGACCTCGAACATCGACTTGCCGCTTGACTGAGCCATATCCATATATGAAAGCAGCTTATGCAGGAGTTTTTCAAGCAGAAGCCCTGTCTTGCCGGTTTTCTCCGCGGCTGCCGCCAATTCCTCCTGGCTTATCAAGCCAAGGTCAGGAACATCAATGGAGCCGATGGCCTTGGCGAATCTGAATCTCCTTGCCGTCACGTCATAGACCGGAAGGAATGATAACTGGAGCTCGTCGTTTTCCAGCGCATTTGTCAGCGCCTGTTCGGCTTTTGCGTTCTTGCGCGCATCATCTATTATGCTCCTTGTGATCATCAGAGTCTTTTCGCCCTGCATTTGCTTGCATTTTTCTATGGAATGCTCGATGACGGCCGAAAGGTCATCCAATGATTCCATCTTGCCAAGCTGGGTGAAGCAGAAGCTGTGAAACCGGATATCGTATATGACCCCTCCAAGCTCGATGCTCATGTCCTTGAGCCTGGATATGCTGTCCATGATCTCCGCCAGGCTCTTGCGGTTCCGCAGCGCTATTATGAAAGAATCTCCGGCGTGCCGGAATACAAGATTCCTGCGATTGAGCTTCATGAGCGCCAAGGCGACTGACTTTATCATCAGGTTTCCATTGCCTTCGCCGAATGTCTTGTTGAAAGTTGAGGTGTTCTTTATATCGATGAACACCAGAGGATAGTTCCAATGGTTCGCAAGCGCCTCCCGGCAGAAGTCGGTGAATGCGTTGCGCGAATAAGCCTTTGTCATGGGATCCATGAGATCCTTGGGATTCTGGATGTTCAGGTAAGCTATCAGGCAGCCCAGCGATATAGCAAGGCCTGTCATAAGCATAGCGGGGGAGACCTGCTGGATCAAAGCCGCCGCAACGACCAGGGCTGCTGCATAGAAAATGGTGCGTGAACTGGCTGGCTTCGTTTTCTTTCTGAATATGACGACCACGGCCAGGCTGGCAAGGACATCGGCCAGGCAGAGCGCAAGCAGAATCGAGACGCCGATATCACGATGGAATACGTTGTCCTCGTCAATGCGGAACAGCCAGCCGGTCTTGTTGTTCATGACCAGCAGGGGGAAAAGCAGCACCGCTATAATCTTGTTGATTGTCATCAGCCAACGGCTCGCCTTGGTTTCATGCTGCTCGAATATCAGCAGGACGCATGACAGGAATGCCATGGAGACCAGGAAATTGAAATAGTAGTAGGTCTCGTTTGTCAATGAGACAACCCGGGCCTTTGCGATTCCCGGATATGAAATGAAGATGGAGCCTGCCAGGTTTATGATTATATTAATAAGACTTAAGATTGTCAGAATCTCGAAGCGTCTGCTGATTTTGCTCAGGAACCGCTGATTCATGATGAGATGCATGGCAAGCACCATCAGGAACACAAGAGATGCGCATTCCATCCAGATGTTGTATATCATGTCGCAGCCTCCTGCTCCCTGTTCTGAATCAGAGAATTGATGAACACATTGACCGGCAGCGGCTTTGAGAAGAAGAACCCCTGCATGTATCTTACGCCGGCGGCTTTTGCTATGTCCATCACGCTCTGGCTGTCAATGCCCTCCGCCACCGTCTCCAGATGCATGTCGCTGAATATCCCCACCATGTTTGTGAGTATCTTCATCTTGTCACCGCTTGCCGAGATGTGTATCACTGACTTGTCCAGCTTGGCGAGAGAGAAGGGGAATCTGAGAGCGCTGTCTATGTTGGCGTATTCCGTTCCGAAGTCATCAAGGGCGAGGGCGAACCCCTTGCTTGCAAGTATGAGCAGATTCTCCGAGAGCCCCTTGGATATGGTGGCCATGGTTTCAGTGATTTCGAAGGCGATTTTCCTTGGGCTTATTCCGTAGCTTGAGATTATATTGCATATCTTCTCCACCTGCGAGCGGCTCATGCAGTCCGAGATGGAAAGATTGATTGAGACCCATTTGAGCCTTCGGTGGCAATCGAATGGAATCGACTTGAGGAACATGCAGACGCGGTTCACCACCTGGAGGGTCAGGGAGCTTATCATTCCTGTTTCTTCCGCTATCGGGATGAACGCCCCGGGCGGTATCATTCCGAGCTTCCGGTCATTTATCCTTGCAAGGGCCTCCGCTGAAACGATTCGCCTTGTGTCGCTGTCGATGACAGGTTGAAGAAATATCTCCACGCTGTTTGTTTCTATTGCCCGTTTCAGGGCATCCTCCACCTCTACGGCATGCTGGCTGTTGGTGATATAGCTCTTGTCCAGAGTTGTGATTGTGTTGGGCTTGAAGCTGTGCAGACGCTTTATCGCCAGTTCGATTATCCTGTTTATCGTTTCGCTTGGCGCCTTTGCCTCTGAGGCCTGGATGCAGAACATCCTCAGCTGCACCATTATGCTGGAGCCTGCCACTGCAAGGCTTTCTTCGCTCACGCCCTTTATGAGCCGGTCTTCCATCTCCTTGAGATGCGGCACATCCCGGACAATCATCACGAAGCTGTCTCCGGTGTATCTGAACACGAGGTTCCACGGAGATAGGGCGCACAGCCTTTCGCTGGTCTTCTTTATCAGCTCATTGCATCTGCTTTCTCCGATTGTCTTGTTGAACGACGAGGTTCCCACGATGTTCGCATATATTATGGGATAGCTTTTGCCTTGGTCATGAAGCTCATCAATGAAAAGGGAGAAGATATCGCGGGAGTATGCTTTTGTCAGCGGGTCAAGCTCATTGCCCGGATTCTGTATGTTCAGATATATGATCATAAGGGCGGCAGAGAAGACAAAGCCGGTGAGCATAAAGTCAGGGAACAGAATCTCCACCATGATGCAGAATGCCGCGAAGATGCAGTATAGCGGCACTGTTATGAAGCGCATGATTGACATGTGCCTGCGCCTTGCAATCGATATGACCGAAGCAGTCGTCATATATGCCGCATAAGGGATGAAATACAGCCACCTGTAGAACCCGTGGTTATAATTCATGCCGCTGTCATAGAAGAAAAGCCAGCCATTGAATGCGTTGCTTGCTATGGCGAGCGCCAGAAGGGCCGCTATTGCGGTCTGGATGGCGATGGACAGCCTTGCATGCCTGTATAAGAGCCCGCTCATCAGCAGCGCATAATTGAACAGGCTTGCCGCAAGCAGTATCCGGCTTATGAAATGCACCTCTCCAATCAAAATGCCCGGCAGCCATGTCATCCGGTTCTGCAGCAGGCATGGGACAAGGCTGATTATGATCTCGAAAAGTCCCAGAACAAGGCATATCCCGAAGTATTTGTTCTTGCGATCCGGGAATCTCTTGGATGCAAAGAACCTGAAGGCTATGTAAGCGAGGAATAATAATGAAGTCAGCTCAATATAGGCATTGCAATACAAGCGCCTTCCCCTCCTTTGGTTGAACCCTGCCCATGGCATGCTCGTATTCTAATATCTTTTATGTGGTATTTGAAGGGCCGGGGCTGCATTTATTCATGATTTAAGGGCTTTTACGATGTTTTCCTCCATTATTTCGTTGAATTGATATGTTTTATATGGCTCCGGCTTGACAACTTCCTGCCTTTTCTCTATATTGGCAAAGGTGTCACTTTGGGATATGCGGCGCATTTCCCATTCTGGCTATGAGCCAAACCGATCACTGAATGGTGGTAAGGTGGTTCCAGATGCAGTTCTTTAGATTCTGTGCTATGTCAATCGCCCCTTGCGGCGACTGACCTCTGGATTCCCCTTTTTTCAATCAGTGCCGGTGTGTCTCATATTAGAAATTGGTAAAGGCGTTGTGCCTTTAGAGCACATTTCATTTATCGTTTTTGTGACCGCAGGGGTCACAAGGAGGAATCTGATGGCAAAGGAAAAATTTGAGAGAAAAAAGCCGCACGTGAACGTGGGCACAATCGGTCACGTTGACCATGGCAAGACCACGCTGACCGCAGCGATCACTATGTACTGCGCGAGGAAGTTCGGCGACAAGGTCCTGAATTACGACGAGATCGACAATGCTCCAGAAGAGAAGGAAAGAGGAATCACCATCAACACAAGGCACGTTGAGTATCAGTCCGATGCAAGGCACTATGCTCACGTTGACTGCCCGGGCCACGCCGACTACATCAAGAACATGATCACCGGAGCCGCCCAGATGGACGGCGCTGTGCTGGTTGTCGCCGCTGACGACGGCCCCAAGGCGCAGACAAAGGAGCATATCCTTCTTGCCCGCCAGGTTGGTGTTCCGGCAATCATCGTCTTCATCAACAAGATGGATCAGATTGACGATCCCGAGCTTGCAGACCTCGTCGAAGAGGAAGTCAGGGACATCCTCACCAGCAACGGGTTTGACGGAGCGAGCTGCCCTGTCATCAGGGGCAGCGCATACAAGGCCATGACAGAGCCGGACAATCCTGAATCCACCAAGTGCATCCAGGATCTGCTTGATGCCATGGATTCTTACATCCCGCTTCCGACAAGGGATCTGGACAAGCCGTTCCTGATGCCGATTGAGGATATCTTCTCAATCTCCGGGCGCGGAACAGTCGTGACCGGAAGGGTTGAGCGCGGAACAATCCACGTCAATGATCCTGTTTCCATCGTTGGAATCTATCCGACAAAGGATTCAGTCTGCACAGGAGTCGAGATGTTCAACAAGACCCTTGACCAGGGCGAAGCCGGAGACAACATCGGAGCTCTGCTGCGCGGCGTTGACAAGAAGGACGTTGTCCGCGGACAGGTTCTTGCAAAGCCCAAGACAATCACCCCGCACACCAAGTTCGAGGGACATATCTATGTGCTTTCAAAGGAAGAGGGCGGACGTCACACTCCGTTCGTATCCGGCTATCGTCCGCAGTTCTATTTCAGGACAACCGACATCACCGGAACAGTGATGCTTCCCGAGGGAACCAGCATGATAATGCCTGGTGATCACTCCTCCATCATAGTCGAGCTGATTCACCCGATTGCCATGGACAAGGGACTTCGCTTCGCAATCCGCGAAGGCGGCAAGACCGTTGCCTCCGGGCAGGTAACTGAAATCGACAAGTAGAAAGTCGCAAACGAATGTCTTGTCCCGTCAGACGGCGGGGCAAGACCTGTTTTTTGGAGGAAAAATGGCAAACGAGAGAATTCGTGTCAAGCTTAGAGGTTTCGACGTGGCGCTTGTTGAGCAGAGCGCAATGTCTATTGTCCAGACCGTCGTCAAGGCCGGAGCCACTGTGTCCGGGCCTGTGCCTC
>JBQNBA010000035.1:0-14189 GCA_052170175.1 Sphaerochaetaceae bacterium
CCGATCTGCTGTCACAGGCTTCTTCATCTCGACTTTCCGGCTTTCTCCGTTCATCGTCTCCATGACGATGCAGCTGATATGCAAAGGCATCGCATTGACCATCACCCATTCGGCTCCGGTCGCCTATCAGCATCCTGTGCTTGTGTCTATAAGCTGCATGAGACTGTTTAAAGTGATTCCATTCACAATGTGGCTGTTCCTTGCTGCAGTTTTCATGGGTTATTTCATCCTCAGAAAGACACAATACGGAAGGAACCTTTATGTGATAGGCGGAAATATCAATGTGGCCGACAATCTTGGATTGAATGTGCGGAATCATATATGGTCGGTATTTGTGATTCAGGGTTTCTGCAGCGCCCTCGGCGGGTTGTGTCTTATGACAAGACAGTTCAGCGCTTCGGGAAACCTGGCGATTGACGGGATACAGATAATCATACCCATGGTCATAGTCGGAGGCACGGCATTCTCCGGCGGGAAAGGCGATACGATAAAGACTCTGAGCGGCGCCTTCCTGATGCAGATAATCTACAATGCCATGTCGATGTTCAACATGGGAGCGAATATGCAGAAGATGCTCAGAGGGGTCATCCTTCTGGCGATAATCGTAGTGGATAAGTATATAGAGAACAGAAAGCAGAAGGTCTGATTGTACAGACAGAGGAGAAGAAAGAATGAACATTCTTGCAATTGGTGCCCATCCTGATGATATAGAAACAGAATGCGCAGGAACGCTTGCGAAATATGTCGCGCAAGGGCATCATGTCACAATGGCTTCGGCAACGAATGGCAATATCGGGTCATCTACTCTTTCTATGAAGGAAATAGGGGAGCTTCGCAAGAAGGAAGCCGCCAAGAGCGCTTCAATCATAGGATGCGAGTATATATGTCTGGATTATGATGACGAGATGTTCTATGAGGACAGGGATGTCAGAATCAAATTCATAGATCTTGTGCGGTATGCAAAGGCTGATGTGATCCTTACGCATAATCCGCATGACTATAACCCGGATCATATTCTGACAAGCAAAATCATAAATGATATCGCCGTTATGATTCCGATAGCGCACATAAAGACGCCCAGCAAGCCGTATGACAAGATACCTGTCATATATTACTGGGAGCCGGTCAACGGCATGGGCTTCATACCGACTGATTATGTGGATATAACCGACTATTTTGAAACAAAGAAGAAGATGCTTGCTTGCCACGAGAGCCAGAAAGCCTGGATGACTGACAACTACAAAGACGCTTTCCGTGGAGATCAGGAAGCTTTCTTCAATGGGATGACAATAACAGCAAAATACCGCGGGCTTCAAAGCGGTGTCGAATATGCGGAGGCGTTTGTAAGAAGCAACGATGCCTTCAGAATGACATGTACAAGAGAACTGCCGTAACAAGGAGGACGATATGGCTGGCGGACCTGGATCTTATGTATTCGGAGATGAAGAGAGAAAAGAAGTGATGGACGTTCTGGAAAGCGGATACCTTTTCAGATATGGTACAGAGGGGCAGGATGGATTCAAGGCGAAGGTTGCCTCTTTTGAACGCGAAATGCAGGAAAGGCTTGGAATCAAGCACGTTGTGGCCACATCTAGCGGAACAGGGTCGCTTCTTGCGTGCCTCGCCGCTCTCGGCATAGGGGCGGGTGATGAGGTGATTGTTCCCGGCTACACTTTCATAGCCTCCATATCAACCATCGTCCTTTCGAATGCGGTTCCCGTGCTTGCAGAGGTCGATGAGTCGCTGACAATCGACCCGGACAAGATCGAGGCGCTGATAACCCCGAGTACAAAGGCGATAATGCCTGTGCATATGCTGGGCAACCCCTGCGATATGGACAAGATAATGGCAATAGCCAAGAAGCATGATCTGTACGTGCTGGAGGACTGCTGCCAGGCTGTCGGAGCGAAGTACAAGGGCAAGCGTGTCGGTTCCATCGGAAACATGGGGGCATACTCTCTCAATGTCTTCAAGACAATAAGCGCAGGAGATGGCGGATTCGTCGCCACCGACGATGACATGCTGTATGAACGGGCCTTCGGGTTCCACGACCAGGGGCATAAGCCGTCCAGGATGGGCGTTGAGGTAGGCAATCGTTCCATTGTAGGAATGAACCTCAGGATGAATGAGGTGTCAGGGGCCATTGCATTGGCGCAGGGCAGGAAGCTTGACAACATACTTTTGACGCTTAGAAAGAAGAAGGCGTTGCTGAAAGCGCAGCTAAAGGGATTGGAAGCCAAGGTTCATTTCAGGAAAATCAACGATTCTGATGAGTGCGGCACGCTGATGACTCTTATCTTCAATACAAAGGAGCTTGCCGCTAAGTTCTGCGAGGCAGTCGGCTCCAAGACAGTGTCCACATCCGGCTGGCATGTTTACAACAACATGGAGCAGATTCTCAACGAGGTCACTGCCGCCAAGGTGAATTGCCCGTACAGCTGCCCGAGGCTGGATGCCAAGCCGAAGTACTTCAAGCATATGCTTCCTCAGACCGATGATGTTCTTGAAAGGGCCGTCAATATCAGCGTCGGTGTCGTTGACAAGGGACTTGGCGCAGGATTCGGCGTGAACATCAACACAGATGATGATGAAGTCGTTGCGACAGGGAAGAGACTTGCAGAGATAATCAAGGCTTTGTGATTGGGATTGTTTTATAATTGGGATTGTTTTATGATTGGGATTATTTTGTGATTGAGATTATTTTGTGATTGGGAATAAGGAGAAACATATGGCAACTTTCAGATTTACATGCGGGCCGTGGAACGTTCATGAGGGGAATGAGACTTTCGGACCGGGACACAGGAAAACAATCGGTCTAGAGGAGAAGATGAAGAAATACGCCGAGATCGGCCTTTCCGGGATGCAGTTCCATGACGACGATGCAGTTCCGGACATGAACAGCATGACCGAGAAGCAGATAATCGATTACGCGAAGGATGTGAAGCGCATGCTGGACAAGCACGGTCTCTTCGCCGAGTTCGTCGCTCCCAGGCTGTGGTTCGACAAGAGGACGAACGACGGAGGCTTCACCGCTTCCAAGAAGGAGGACAGGGAGTTCGCCCAGTGGCGTGCCCGGCGTTCCTGCGACATAGCGAAGGCGCTCGGCACCAGGAAGATCCAGCTCTGGCTCGCCAGAGAGGGCACGCTCTGCGCCGAGGGGAAGAACCCGGTGGAGGCCACCCTGCAGCTGAGGGATGCGTTCAACGACATCCTCCAGTACAGGGATGACGCGCTCATCCTGGTGGAGCCCAAGCCGAATGAGCCGATTGACAGGAGCTTCTGCGGCACTGCCGGCCACGCACTTGCGGTCGGCGCCTACACGGTGGACCCCAAGAGGGTCGGGCTGTGCATCGAATCGGCCCACTCCATACTCGCCGGGCTTGACCCCGCGAATGACTTCGGCTTCGCAATCGCGCTTGACAAGCTCTGGGGCGTTCACCTCAATGACCAGAACGGCTGCCGCTACGACCAGGACAAGGCCTTCGGCGTGGACAACCTGCGCAACGCCTTCAACCAGGTCAAGGTGCTGTATGAGAACAACTACGGCGACAGAGGGAACTTCGAGTGCGTGGGGCTTGATGTGAAGGCCATGAGGACGCAGCCAGACGATGACTGCTACAGGCACATCATCAACTCCAAGAGGATATTCGAGATGCTTCTGGAGAAGGTCAAGAGGTTCGACTACAAGTTCCAGGCGGAGTGCGTCAAGGCTCAGAACTTCGAGAAGCTTGAGATGTACACGATGGAGCTGCTGATGAAGGGCTGATGACCAGCCTTGATGGCATCGGGCGCTTTGCGCTGCGTCGCGCCCGGTGCTTTGTAGAATGATGGATTCCGAAATAAAGCCTTATAGCTATCACGGCGATTGCCTGTTCGTAAAATGGGATGACGCCTGCATGGTGTGCTCACTTGAGTTTGGTCCCAGGATTGTGTCATTCACTGTCGAGGGAAGCCGCAATATCATGTATGAGCAGCCCAGACGAGCTGATTTTCTGAGCACCACGCTAGGATGGAGAGTGCATGCTGGAACCAGGCTTTGGCTTGCTCCGGAAAGCGATGATTCATATTTCCCTGACAACCTCCCTGTCTCGTATGAGTTCAGGGGGGATTGTCTCTCCTTAAGAGGCGCTCCGGATCCATGGCTTGGAATCACAAAGGAAATCAAGGTCACCCCGTGCGGAAAAGGGGCGGCTTACGTTGATTATCGTATTTCAAACACCGGGGATTCCAATATCACAGGGTCGCCCTGGGCTATAAGCTCTGTGATGCCGGGCGGAACGCTGACGATTCCCTTCCGGTCTGCCTGCACAGATTCGTTCAATCCCGACAGATACTTGGCGCTTTGGGGAGGAGCCAGCCTTGCCGACCCGCGTCTGCGCTTCGGAGCGGATTGCATAAGGGTGACGGCTGACATATCCGTTCCTGAATATTTCAAGCTTGGATTGCTCTGTCATGAGGCATATGCGGTTTACGAAACAGACGATTTGATATTCAGAAAGGAAT
This sequence comes from Sphaerochaetaceae bacterium, assembly GCA_052170175.1. Classification (GTDB taxonomy): domain Bacteria; phylum Spirochaetota; class Spirochaetia; order Sphaerochaetales; family Sphaerochaetaceae; genus JAAYFO01. Next base: position 4,504 of record JBQNBA010000035.1, read on the forward strand.
TTGGCTTCAGCCGACAGCCGTTTGAAGACGGCAACTCGAACCTTGAGGTGTTTGCCTGCCAGCAGATGATTGAAATCGAGACTCTTGGCACTAAAGTGAAATTCGCACCAGGAAATGATGCTTGCCACAGAGAGAAATGGACATTGGAGAGAAAAGGAGAACATCATGCTCAGAACAGAATGCATGGAGCTTCTGCGTCCGGACGAGATACGCGAGGAGCAGAAAAGACATAATATTGTTTACCTGCCGCTTGGGCCGCTTGAATGGCATGGGCCGGCTTTGCCTTATGGCACAGACCCGTTGTTTGCCGAGGCCGTGGCCCACAGGAGCGCCCGTATAACAGGCGGGTTGGTCATGCCCACATTATGGCTTGGCACAGAAAGGAAAAGAGAGGATGAGATTCTCAGATGCAAAGGCTTCGAGGATCCCATCCCCTACATAGAGGGCATGGATGTTCCAGCGAACAACCTCCCCAGCATGTATGCGCGCGAAGAGGTCTTTGCAATAACCGTGAGGGAATACATTTCCATGCTTGTGGGGATGGGTTTCGGCCTTATAGTTATTGTAAACGGGCATGGCGCATTCGGGCAGCTTGCCAGTCTCGAACGTCTTGCCGCCGAATTCAGCGCCAAGACGAAGTCAAAGGTCATCCAGTTCCTGGCTCTTGTTCCTGTTAATGAGGATGACGATATAGGGCATGGAACCCAGATAGAGACATCCGTGATGGTCAGCCTTCATCCTGATTGCGTTGACCTTGCTCAGCTGCCTGCAAAGCCGGAGAAGCTTGCCTATGTGAAATACGGCATAGCTGATGACTTCGTTTTCAGCGGACATAAATCGCCCGATGATTCAGTGGTGCACGATCCACGCGATGCAACCTCCGCCATGGGGGATGATTTTGTCAGCAGGGCCGTTGAGAATTCTGTCGGGCAGGTGAATAAAGCCCTGAAGGAGATGAAGCTATGAAAAATGCCGTTATGTACGGTGCGGGGAACATAGGAAGAGGTTTCATCGGCGCGCTTTTCTCACAATCTGGATATCATGTGAGATTCATCGATGTTGCCAAGCCTGTCATAGATGCGCTTAATAAGAATCATTGTTACCCTGTCAGGCATGTTTCCACAGAAGGATATGATGAAGTCATCATAAATAACGTGTCAGGCATTGATGGAAATGATGCGGAGCTTGTCAGCGATGCCATATGTCACTGCGATTTGATGGCCACGGCTGTCGGAGTGAATATCCTCAAGTTCATAGTCCCGAATATCGCCCTTGGACTTAAGAAACGCTTCAAGCAGGGTGCAAGGCCTCTCAACATAATCATCTGCGAGAATCTGATGGATGCGAACGTAATAGTCGAGAAGATGCTCAAGGAATATTTATCCAAAGATGAGGCAGTGGTTTTCAATGAAACCATCGGGTTGGTCGAGGCATCGATAGGCAGAATGGTTCCTGTCCAGACTGACGATATGAAGGCCGGCGATCCTTTGCGTGTCTGTGTGGAGCGATACGGTTTCCTGCCTGTCGACAAGGCCGCCATCAAGGGTGAAATCCCTGAGATAAAGAACCTTGTTCCGGAGAAGCCGTTTGATTTCTATATAAAGAGAAAGCTGTATGTCCACAATATGGGGCATGCAATCACCGCTTATCTCGGCGATTATGCTAAGCGAGAGTACATTTACGAAACGATTGGCGATGAGAATATAAAGCTCATCGTATTCAATGCGATGATTGAAAGCGCGATTTCGCTTTCGTCTTATTACAAAAAAGACCTTGGCTTCATAATCATGCATGTTGAGGATCTTCTGGCTAGATTTGAAAATGAGGCTCTGCGAGATACCTGCATGCGCGTGGGAAATGATTTGAAGCGCAAGCTGGCGCCTTCCGACAGACTGATTGGCGCATTGCAGATGGCAATCCAAAATAACGTGAGGCCTGTTTTCATATCTCTTGGTGCAGCTGCGGCGGTTTATCGTTATCTTGAGGAAAACGGCCTGCCGCAGACGGATGGGGCTTGCCGTCAGACGCTTAAGGAGCTTGCAGGTTTAGACATGAACTCTCCGGAGTCCGGCAGAATCGTCACATTCCATGGTTTGTTCGCGGAAAACCGGACATTGCGCGATATCCGCGCTTTTGCGGAGCGCATGAGAAACCAGGAAGTCACTGGAATAATCTAGGAGGAAGGAGAAAATGAGAATCACCGGTGTTGGGTGCTGCTTGCTTGATAGCGTATATAATGGGTTTGATATCAATGCCCCGGAGATTTCAGCGCTCAGGAGCAGAAAGAGCGGCGATGGAGGTCTACAGGAGGGCAGGCTTGTGTTCTTTGAGGATCTTCAGAAGCATGCAGGGCTTGACCATTCTTCGCTCACCCAGCTTCTGACAAAAGGCGATCCGCCGGACGTGACTAATGTCGGCGGACCAGCCATAGTGGCCATTATAAACGTTGCGCAGATGCTTGAGGGTGATTCAAGAGTCCAAGTCGTGTTTGAGGGCAAGATATCTGATGATTATGCGGGGAAAAGGCTCCTGCAGATATTGCAAAAAACCCCATTGAAGCATTCGCTGCAGATGATACCCGGCGAGAACACTCCCGTGACTATGGTTCTGGCAGGGAATGACGAACGGACATTTGTCAACGATATCGCAGTCGCTCACAAGATGCTTCCTTCCGAACTGTCCGAGGATTTCTTCTGCTCCGATATTGTCCTTTTGGGCGGCACTGCGCTTGTGCCGGAACTGCACGACAACCTGAGCAGGATTCTGCGAAAGGTGAAGGCGAACGGGGGAATCACGGTTGCAGGGACTGTGTACGATTTCAGGAATGAGAAAAAGAATCCGGACAAACCTTGGCCACTGGTATCAGAAGGCAACTGGGATGATATCGATGTTTTGGTCATGGATGCAGAAGAAGCTTTGCGGATTTCCGGAACAGACGCGCTTTCCGATGCCGAGAGGTTTTTCATAGGAAGGGTCAAGGCTTTTATAATAACCCAGGGCAAGGCTTCTATTTCCATATGGGCCGGAAGCGGTTTGTTCAAGCCTCATGAGCTTGAGAGTATGCCTGTCAGCGCCTATGTTGATTCTATGCTGGCTCAGGATGTGTCATTGCGTCATGACACCACAGGCTGCGGGGATAACTTTGTCGGCGGCGTTCTGGCTTCTATCGCCCGTCAGAGGCTTGCAGGGGCAAATGCACTGGATATCGAGGATTGCTGCGCATGGGGCGCCGCTTGCGGGGGATTCACGATATTATATGATGGCGGAACTTACATCGAGAAGGAACCTGGCGAGAAAGCGTCCAGAATCGAGCCGATTGTCAGAGCATACAAGGAGCAGATTCAAGCAATGCGCAATTTGTGAACTGAATGCTTTGCATTCTTGGGCATTTCTTGTGCATTCTGCTCATTAATATTTGATATATTTGCAATATGCTGGTAAACTTGATGCTCTAAGCAGGGGGGAGGGCGCATTGGGTTTGCTGCATTATTTGATTCAGAATGATTTTGCTTCTCTTCTTATAACCATATGGCTTTTCTTCTATATATTAGGCAATCGAGAACTTGGGAAGAGGCTTGACCGTCTTTACTTTGCGATTCTGCCGTTGCTGTTTGTGAGCATTGTTTCCGAAGGGCTTGGATATTGGCTGGCTCAGCGCGCAGAGCTGCCTGGCTGGCGCATTGCGGCTGTGACCATCGGCTATGCGGTTAAACCGTTCATAGTAAGTCTTATGATAGGCATCGTCATGTCTTTTCGTTATATGATGTTATGCTCTATCCCGGCCTTTGCGAACCTAGCTCTTTGCCTCGTCAACTTATTCTATCCGATTCTTTTTGGGATTGGAGCTGATGCCAAGCCTTTCTCAGGTCCACTGCGGCTGCTCCCTTGTGTGGTTTCCTGCTTTTATCTTGCCGTGCTTGCGATTATCGCCATCAATTCCTTTAGAAAAAATGACTATATTCAGATAGGGGCTGTCCTGATGGTGTCATCTATCTGCATTGCCGCCGCTGTCATGGAAATCAGCATGGGCTTCCACGGCATATTGAATGATGCCTTTGCCTTCTCCTTGTCATTCTTCTATCTTTTCATGCATTCGCAGACCAGCAAGCGTGACGATTTGACGGGGGCGCTGGATAGGAAAGCTTTTTATCTTGATTTTGATAGTCGCTACAATTCGATCACCGGATTGATAAGCCTTGATTTCAACGGCTTGAAGCAGCTTAATGACACGATGGGGCATGCCTCAGGAGATGAGGGGCTGAAAGCCATGGCTTATTCGATAAACAAGGAGCTTCCTCCTTCCTGCACCTTGTACCGGGTGGGCGGGGATGAGTTCTCCATTATATGCCTCAAGATGACTCATAGCGCTATGGAGGCTCTTGTGACCGCGATAAAGAGCAGCATGTCCAAGACCGGCCATACCTGCGCCGCCGGGCTTGCTTTCAAGAACGGCAGGGAAAGCATCGACCACCTTTGCGCCATCGCCGACCGCCGGATGTATCAGGATAAGAAGCAGCAGACCAAGGGCATGATTGGGGAATAGGCAGGAATAAGCAGGAAGAAACAGGAATAGGCAGGAATAAGCAGGGATAAGCCCCTCTGCCGTCTGCTATTCTGTTTCGGCCATGACCTTGACTTCCGCAGCCTCTGATTTCAAGGCAACGCCGTAATGCAGCTCCTTCCCATCGGCTATCAGGCGTTTTCTTCCTGCTCTCTTGACTGTTATGTCATACATGGTGTTTCTGAAAATTCTTACGGCATGGTAGCCCGGCAGCTCTGCAGGCAGGCATGGCTCTATCCGCAACCCGTCGTAGTCCGGCTTGATTCCCAATATTGACTGGCTGATGGATACGAAGGTCCAGGCGGCGGTTCCTGTGAGCCTGCTGTTCTTGGCCTCGCCGAATCTGGGGGAGTCTTTTCCGGCAATCATCTGCGAGTATACGTACGGTTCGGTTCTGTGGATATCGCTGATGTCCTCCAAATATGCGGGGCATATTTTCTTGTATAGGCTCCAGGCCTCTTCCGCATGCCCCAATTCCGTCTCGGCGCATGTTATCCAAGGGTTGTTGTGGCAGAAAATGCCTCCGTTTTCCTTGACGCCGGGGGGATATGAAGAGATTTCACCCAATTCCAGATGGTAATTGCTGTATGCAGGGTTGAGCAGAACGACTCCATACCGGGTTTCAAGTATTTCATGCACGCTTTTCATGGCTTTCTCCGCTTCCCCTGAATTCTTGCCTATGCCCGCCATCACGCATATGCCCTGCGGCTCTATGAATATCTTTCCCTCCCGGCAGGCATGGCTGCCGATAGGGTTGCCGAATGCATCGTAGGCTCTTAAGAACCATTCGCCATCCCAGCCCCAAGTCAATATGGTCTTTTCCATTTCGTTTACTCGTGCAATCACATCCTCGGCTTCCTTTGGCAATTCCATGCGGCTGGCGATGGAGGCATAAGCCTTTCCGTATTTGACGAACATTCCCGCAATGAAGACGCTTTCGGCTACGGAGCCCTCGCTTGGGCCTGTGGTCTGGAAACTCTGACCCGGAGCGGAGGAGAAGCAGTTGAGATTGAGGCAATCGTTCCAATTCGCCCTGCCTATCGGCGGAAGCCCGTGCGGGCCAAGATGACCGGCAGTGAAGCCGCTGCCCACGGCGGTGTTCCCTCTTTTGGTCAGGGGCTGGTATTGGTGGTATGCGCTTCCATCCGGGAGCTGGGTCGCTGCTATGTCCAGGATTCTGCGGCGGGCAAGAGCCGGAATCATATGCACGAACCCCAGGATATCCTGGCAGGAATCCCTGAATCCCATGCCGCGCCCCATGCCGCTCTCAAAATAGCTTGCGCTCCTGCTCATGTTGAAGGTGACCATGCACTGATATTGATTCCAGATGTTGACCATCCTGTCCAGCTTGCTGTCGGCGGAACGGATTTGAAACCTCTCCAGAAGCTCCGCCCAGAATCGCTTGAGCGCTGAAAATGCTTTTTCCTCATCAGCGGCGGACTTGTATCGGCTCATCATATCCTGTGCCTTCGATTTGTCTATGATTGACGGGCCGGCCCATTTCTTATCATCAGGATTCTCGATATAGCCAAGTCCGAATATGACTGCGCGTTCCCCGGCAGGCTCCAGGGCGATGTCAAGCTGGTGGCTTCCGCATGTTCTCCAGCCATGGGCGATGGAATCTGAGCATGCGCCGTTCAGCACAGCATCCGGATTCCGGGCGCTGCCATACGGCCCGTTGAAGCTGTCCATGTCAGTGTCGAATCCGCTTATGGGCAGGCTGCACCAGAACACGCTGCAGGGGTTTTTGCGTTCACGATACTCGGTTTTGTGATAAATGGCGGAGCCTTCGACTTCCACCTCGCCGGTGCTGAGGTTGCGCTGAAAGTTGGAGCTGTCATCGGCTGCGTCCCAGAGGCAGAATTCTATGAAGCTGAAAAGTGTGATTGATTTTCTGTTTCCGCTGTTGTTCTTGAGTGTGATTTTATATATCAGGCAATCATCTGAACGTGGCACGAACATTGTTTGGCTGACTTCAAGGTCGTTCTTGCTTCCTGTGAAAACACTGTATCCCAGTCCGTGCCGGCATTGGAATGAATCAAGCGGGGTCTTCATTGGCTGCCAGGATGGATTCCAGGCGGCGTCTCCGTCCTTTATGTATAGTCTGAATCCCTCTTGGTCCAGGGGGTTGTTGTTGTATCTGTATCGGGTGATGCGGCGGAGCCTGGCATCTTTATAAAAGGCGTATCCTCCGGCTGTATTGGAGATAAGGGCAAAGAAATCCTCGCTTCCCAGATAGTTTATCCAAGGGAGCGGGCCCTGCGGGGTCTCGATGACATATTCTTTCTCTGCATCGTCAAAATGACCATATCTCATGTATTCGTGTATAGCAGAAAACATGCGGCCAAGCAATGATTATGTTGCTCTATTTGACTAAACAGCAACAAAATATCCACGTAATAGCAATGTTGTCCAATATTATTGCTTATAGCGGTTTTGTGATATAAACTGGCTTTGAATTCAGTACGGGAGATCATACTAGGAGGAGCTATGGACAGAAAGCGCGCTGAGGCCAAGGCCCATGAACTTGTTGAGAAGATGACGATTTCCGAGGCGGCAAGCCAGCTGGTCTTCAATTCCCCTGCCATTGAACGCCTGGGTGTAAAGGCGTACAACTGGTGGAACGAGACCCTTCATTCTGCGCGGAGGAAGCGAGGGCCAAATACAATGCGGCCGTTGCCTCTGAGGACAGGGATATGTACAAGGGGCTGAACTTCTGGACTCCTAATGTCAATATCTTCCGTGATCCGAGGTGGGGACGCGGTCAGGAGACATTTGGAGAGGATCCTGTGCTGACCTCCATGATGGGGGCGGCTTTTGTGAATGGGTTGCAGGGGAGCGGCGATGTGATGAAAGCCGCCGCCTGCGCAAAGCATTTCGCAGCCCACTCCGGTCCGGAAAGCCTGCGGCACAGCTTTGATGCAATCGTTTCAGAAAAGGATATGGCCGAAACGTATCTTCCTGCCTTCAAGGCTCTGGTTGACAGCGGGGTGGAGGCGGTGATGGGAGCTTACAGCAAGGTCAACGGGGAGCCCTGCTGCGCCCATGAGTCTCTTATGGTCGAGACGCTGCGCGGGAAATGGGGTTTCAAGGGGCATTTTGTGTCGGATTGCTGGGCTATACGCGATTTCCATGAACACCACCATGTGACATCACGGCCGGAGGAATCGGTGGCGCTTGCTTTAGGGAAGGGCTGCGATCTGAACTGCGGCTGCACATATCAGTATGTCATGAAGGCCTATGATGAGGGGCTTGTCTCCGAGAAGCTGATAAGGCAATCCGCCGAGAGGCTTTTCACTGCAAGATACCTTCTGGGGATAATGGAAGGAAGCGACTTCGACAGCATTCCGATTTCCGTTGTGGAGGCGCCTGAGCATCTGGAGCTTGCCCGCAGGGCGGCGGCTGAATCGTGTGTGCTTCTTAAGAACAACGGCATGCTGCCCCTTGATTTGCCTGCAATCAAGACACTGGGCGTGATTGGCCCTGATGCCGACAGCCGGCTGGCTCTTAAGGGGAATTATTACGGAACTTCGTCTCATTATGTGACGATTCTGGAGGGGTTGCAGCAGGCGCTTGAGGACATGGTGCGGATTCTCTTCTCCGAGGGGTCGCATCTTTATAAGGACAGCGTGGAGCCGCTGACCCGGCCTGATGACCGGATTTCCGAGGCGGTCGCTGTCGCCAGGGCTTCTGATGCGGTTGTCCTTGTCGTGGGGCTTGATGAGACTCTGGAGGGGGAGGAGACCGAATCCGGAGACAAGGATGACCTCCTGCTGCCGGCCTGCCAGAGGCGGCTGATGGACGCTGTGCTGTCTGTCGGAAAGCCCACGGCGATAGTGCTGATGGCGGGAAGTTCGATTGACCACGGCCCTGCCGTTGACAAGGCCGATGCTTTGCTGCTTGCCTGTTATCCGGGAGCGCTGGGAGGGAAGGCGGTGGCTGATATCCTTAGAGGGGCGGTCTCCCCATCCGGGAAGCTTCCGGTGACATTCTACCATAACAGCGATTTGAAGGAGATGCCTGATTTCAAGGACTACGGCATGAAGGGACGCACTTACCGCTATCTTGAAAGGGAGCCTTTGTTCCCGTTTGGGTACGGGCTTACTTATTCCCATGTCGGAGTGAAGGCGGCCTCTGTCGAAAGCGCTTGTCCTGATGACGGATTTGATGTTGTAGCAACGGTATGCAATGAGGGCGATTGCGATACGGACGAGGTTGTGCAGGTCTATGTGCAGAATGAAGGCAGCCTGAACGCCCCGCCCAACCCCCGCCTTGCGGCGTTCCAAAGGGTTTTCTGTCCTGCGGGTGAAACCGTGTAGGTCTCTATCCGTGTGGATTCCGGCAGAATCAAGGTTGTTGATTCAAAGGGGGGCTTTGTGGATGAAGGCAGGGCAGTCTTCTATGTGGGCATCGGACAGTGCGATGAGCTCACTGAAAGGCTGACAAGGGTTCGTTCCATCAGATGCGAGGTTGAATGATATGCTTTTCATTGGAATTGACTTAGGCACGTCCTCCACAAAGCTGCTTTTATGCAGCGAAAGCGGAGAGATATTGAACTCTGTGTCGAAGGAGTATCCTCTTTCTTTCCCGCAGCCAGGCTGGGCTGAGCAGGATCCTGATTGCTGGTGGCGGGCATGTCTGGAAGGAGTGCCGGAGCTTCTGGATGGGTTTGATGGAAGCTCTATTGCGGGCATAGGGGCGGGAGGCCAGATGCATGGTCTGGTTGCTCTGGATTCCGATGACAATGTCATCCGCCCGGCGATTCTCTGGAATGATGGCCGCACGGCGGATGAAGTCGCATACCTAAATGATGTGGTCGGGCGGAAAAGGCTTTCCGATCTGACGGCCAACATAGCCTTCGCTGGATTCACAGCGCCCAAGCTGCTCTGGATGAAGAAACATGAGCCGGGGCTTTTCTCCAGGATTGCCAGAATAATGCTTCCAAAGGACTATATAAACTACAGGCTCACCGGTGTTCATTGCTCCGATTTCTCCGATGCCAGCGGGATGCTTCTGCTTGATGTGAAGAACCGCAAGTGGTCTGATAAGATGCTATCGCTCTGTGATGTCGGCGAAGGACAGATGCCGAAGCTGTTCGAAAGCTATGAGGTCGTGGGCGAGGTGC
>JBQNBA010000036.1:0-14019 GCA_052170175.1 Sphaerochaetaceae bacterium
TTTGTTTATTTCGTGGGGCCCAGGTCATCCTTGCTGCGGGCTGTGCTTATGATGGGAATAGGATGCGTCTTTCCTGACTGCGCCTTGGACCTTAGGCTTTGCATCGGAGCTGCTTTGCAGGCGGCGTTGTTTCCGGATTCGTTCTGCACCCTGGCAAGCGTATTCAGTTATCTGGCGATGGCGGGGATTGCCGTATTCTCAGACCCGCTGAGAAAGAATCTTGTCGTGATCATGCCGGCAGGCATTGCCGATGTACTGGCGGTGGGGATGGGCGCAATGGCGGGCACTGTGCTTATCAGCTTCGGCATGGAGGGCAAATGGCATCCGCTTTCAATATTGATAACCCCATTTGCCGGTTTCATTGTGTTTTCTCTGATGGGAATGGGGATTGTGAGAATCGTTTTTCCTGAATGGGAGGTCACACGGGTGATTGGGTCTTGGGCCTGCAGGGCGCTTAGGGTGCTGTTTGTCCATAATGTGGATGGAACAGCAACCGGACTTGCAGTGATGGCGGCCTTCGTGTTGACCGTCTGCCTTGCGATAAAGTATTCTCTTATACGGCAAAGGAAAGGGGGGCCATCATATGAGCTGGGGCTTCAATTACGATTCTCCCGTGGCGATAAAGGCGCTGCTGCAGGAGCACGGGCTTGTGATGTCCAAGAAGTTCGGGCAGAATTTCATGATTGACAAACACGCGCGGATGCGTCTTGCCTCTCTTGCGGCCCCAAGGCCGGGGCAGAGGGTCTGGGAGATTGGCCCGGGGATAGGCGCTCTCACTGTTGAGCTGCTTGGGCGCGGAGCGGAAGTGACTGCCTTTGAGGTTGACCACGGCTTCTGCCGCATTCTGCGTGACGAGGCTTTCGGGGGCGAGAAGGGTTTCAGTTTGGTGGAGGGCGATTTCCTTAAGACGTGGGCAGGGGTTTTCAGAGAGCAGGGGGCTCCTGACATCTTGGTCTCAAACCTGCCTTACAATGTCGGCTCGATATGCATAGCCCGGGTATTGGAGGCTTTGTGCTTTCCTCTCAGGATGGTGTTCACGCTTCAAAGCGAGGTTGCCCAGAGGCTGAGCGCCGAACCGGGATCAAAGCAATGGTCAAGCCTTTCGCTTCTTGCGCAGCTTGACTATGTGCCTGAGGTGGCTTTCTCGATAGCCGGCTCGTGTTTCTATCCCAGTCCGAATGTCACAAGCTCCGCCATTGTTCTTGAGAGAAGGAAGGAGAGTTTGCTCCCTGATGAGCTGAGGCCTGTCTTCCAGAGCATTTCAAGGTTGCTTTTTTCCAAGAAGCGCAAGACTATAAGGAACAATCTCTCCTCCTTGCCGGGAATCGGGGCGATGATTGAAGGGGCGGGCATCAGTCCTTCCGAAAGGGCGGAGAACCTCACTGCATCGCAGGTGGTATCGCTCTGCCGGGCGGTAGACCGCAGCGGGGTTATAGACCCCGGTCTGAATAAATGTTAGGATGATGAAAAACAATCCAATAGGTGACAATCAAGAGAGGGTGCCATGGATGTTCATATTGACAGGAAGCCGGTCAGGTTCCTGTACAATACTCCATTGCTTCATCAGACTTACTTCTGGTCACAGGTCAAGCAGCGGCAGGGTTTTAATGCCAGGGCCTTTGACCTTAAGGTGCGGGCCTCGGATATAAATCCGGGGGGACAGCTTTCGGCTTTTTATTCTGATGACATGCTTGTGCTTTTCCATCCGGTCAGCAGGGATGAGGTGATAGGCTATGTGCCCTATGGCCCGGCCTTGGCTCCGCAAGGCGGAATGGAGGGACTGTTTCTTGAGGAGCTTTCGGAGAGCATAAGGCCGCTGCTTCCAGATAACTGCATAATGCTTCGTTACGATTTGCCGTGGCGTTCCCCATGGGATGAGCTGTCGCTTGAGGCTCAGGCGCAGGAGATACGCTTTAATTTCGGCACCAAAAACCATGGTCTGAGAAAGGCTCCGACTGATATGCTGCCGGCAAATACGATGATTCTGAACCTTGTTCCGAGCGAGCAGGAGATTCTGATGGGCATGAAGCCCAAGACGCGTTATAACATCAGGCTGGCGTTGAAGAAAGGCGTGAATGTGCGTGTAGGCGGGTATTGCGATCTGGACGTGTTCTATGGGCTCTACCGTGAAACATGTCAGAGAAACGGCTTGACGCTGCACGACAGGAGCTTCTTCGAGTCGCTCTACCAGGCTAACCATGAGGACGAGGGAACAGGATTCGAGCTTCTTGTGTCGGAGCTTGACGGCACGCCGCTTTCGGCTATGTTCCTGGCTTTCTCGTCGAATAGGGCAACTTACCTGTACGGAGCTTCTTCCTCAAGCAACAGGGAGAGCATGAGCACATATGCCTTGCAGTGGGCTGCGATAATGCACGCAAAGGCTTCTGGCTGCACTCAGTATGATTTGTTTGGGGTTTCTCCGGAAACGAGCTCTGCAAATCATCCGATGGCAGGGCTTTACAGGTTCAAGCAGGGGTTCGGCGGCGATATGCTGAACAGGCTTGGGTGCTGGGATTTCTGCTTGCAGCCGAAGCTGGCCGAACAGCTTAGGAGCTCCGAGGCGGCGGGAAGCGGTTATCATTTGAGATGAGGGGGCTCCATTGGGGCTTTGATTGGACAAGGCTTTGATTAAACAATGCTTTCATCCATCGATTCTTTCTTTTGCTTGGCAAGCTGCGGATTCCTGATTAGAATAACTGAACTTCTATATAACATTTGTTATATATAAGATAAGGATATTTCTTGACTTTTTTCTCATATATGCTATAGATAAGTAGTGCAAGATAGTACAAATGATTATCATGTGCACGACGATATTGAAACTGTGCGTGAGGTGCTGGGGCTGTCTATAGAGGAGATTGCCGCAGAGATTGGCGTCAGTCCTATGACGATAAACCGGTGGAAGCATGATGACAGCCGGATTTCCAGTGCGAATCGCGAGGCTTTCTACAATTATGCGTTCCGCAAGAAGGTGTTCCTGAACAGAATCAAGGCCCAGCTGATGAGGGAGGAGTTCACGGATGACTCGCATGAAGTGCTTTTCCATGGAGCCAAGACAGTGATTGAGGGGCCTCTGTCGTTGGAGAAATCTCAGCCTGCCAATGACTTCGGCAGGGGGTTCTACTGCGGTGAAAGCCTGGAGCAATCGGCGATGTTTGTTGCGGGCTATCCTGAGTCCTCTCTCTATATCGTTGATTTCAACAGGGAAGGACTGGCCTCGATGAAGTTCGGTGTCGATAGAGATTGGATGCTCATGGTCGCATATCATCGAAATCGGCTTGCCGGGTTCTCTGAATCGCCTGTGATTTCAAGATTATCCAAGCAATTGCTCGGAGTTGATTATGTCGTGGCTCCGATTGCGGATAATCGCATGTTTGAGATAATCGACAGCTTCATAGATGGTGAAATAACCGATGTGCAGTGCCAGCATTGCTTGTCTGCGACTGATTTGGGAAGCCAGCATGTGTTTTTGACAGATAGAGCCCTGCGCCAGGTGCGCATTCTGGAGCATTGCTATCTGGCTTCTCTGGAGAAGCAGCATTATTTGTCCTCTCGGCAGGAATCTGAGGGCGTAAGCGAATCCAAGGTGAAGATAGCCAGGAAGAAGTATCGGGGAAGGGGAAAGTACATTGAGGAGATTCTGGAATGAGGGAGTTTGACGGAATGGGGTTGAGGATATGCAGGTTCCAGGGAGAGGTGTTTGAGATGTCACGTAACCTTGCCGCTTGCAGCTCTCCTGTTTTCCTGCGGCGGTTCATGAATTCCGCCGTTGCCGTGAGAATCGACAAGAATGGGATATTGTTTGAGGCGAGTGGCAAGGCGGCGATGATTGACGAGATTGAAAGAGAGTTCGGTGAAAGCTCATACGGGAAAATCAAGTACGGCGAGGACGAGCTGTACTGGATAGGCTATATATACAGATATTGGTGCTACACCCGGGAGAAATCAAGCAAGCAGGTTTATAGAATCGTGAAGCCGGCGGAGCTTAGACAGCTGTATTTTCCCTATCATTCTCTGGCTCCATCGCAGGCCATAGAGCGGATTCTGGAGGCTAAGGTGCGGGAAGAGGATGATTATATTGCAAGGGGGGTTGATATAATGCGCAATGTGCTTCATCGCCGAAAGCTGCATGAGCAGCCCCCTTCATGCAATGATTCAAAATGATTTGTGTCGCCAAGAGTATCCCCCAAGAGTGCCCCCAAGAGACGATTCTCGCTTGACATTGGAAAAGGCATTGAAAAAGGGGCTGCCGCATTCCTGCTCTGCGACAGTACGAGAGTCCTCGACAGTCCGAGAGTCCGGAATCTGCGACAGTACGACAATCCGCGACAGTCCGACAGTCCGGAATCTGCGACAGTCCTCGACAGTCCCTTTCGCTTTCCCCCTTTCCCCGTCGAAGGGGCAGGCCGGGGTGTTTCAAATCCCGGAGCTTGCTTATTTCACAAGCTCCGCCTGGGCCAGTGTGGTTGCGGCTGTGACCACTATATCATCCACGCTGCAGCCCCTGGACAAGTCGCTGACAGGCCGTGCGAACCCTTGGAGTATCGGGCCGTAAGCCTCTGCTCCGGCAAGACGCTGCACAAGCTTGTAGCCGATGTTTCCGGCCTGCAGGTCGGGGAACACCAAGACGTTTGCATGACCGGCCACAGCTGAGCCGGGCGCTTTCTTGGAGGCCACAGATGGAACCATGGCGGCATCGGCCTGGAGCTCTCCGTCGATTTTAAGCTCGGGGTGATTTGCCTTGACCATCTCGGTCGCCTGGATGACTTTCTCCACAAGGTCGCCCTTTGCGGAGCCTTTTGTAGAGTAGGAAAGCATTGCAACCACAGGCTCGCAGTCAAGGAATGTCCTGCATGAATCGGCGGAAGCCGCGGCGATTTCAGCAAGCTGCTCCGCTGTCGGCTCAGGTATGGTGGCGCAGTCGGCGAAGATGAACGAGCCGTTGCTGCCGTACTCCTTTCGGTCTGTCGCCATGACGAAGCATGAAGATGCGGACTTGAACGGAGCCCGTGTCTTTATTATCTGGAAGGATGCGCGAAGAACATCGGCGGTGGTGCTTTCAGCTCCGGCGACCATCGCATCGGCATCGTGCATCCTGGTCATCATGGCTCCCCATTTGAGGACATCTACAATCTGGGCATCGGCTTCCTCCGGGGTCATGCCCTTGGCCTTTCTCAGTTCGTAGTACTCGGCGGCATAGGCCTTTCTTTTAGAGCTGGTCTGCGGATTGATTATATCGATTCCCTCAAGGCTGACGTTGACCGCCTTGGCTGCGGCCTTGACATCATCTTCCTTTCCCAGAAGGGTGACTGACGAGGCGATTTTCCCGTCCATTATCTTGCGTGCGGCCTGAATGGTTCTGGGCTCGGTTCCTTCCGGAAGCACAAGCTTCTTTCCCAAGGCGATTGCCTTGGCTTGCATTTTTTCTGAAAATGTCATTTTAATCTCCTCAAGTATCTCGAATCCATCGTCATGGATGTATTATGCCTGTTCGTTTTACGGAATCTTCATCAGATGGCAGGCGTTGAGTCGGCGCCATCCGCCTCGGGCGCTGTCTCGCCCTCCGCTGCGCTCTCGCTGTATGCCTCCAGCGCCGTTGCTTCCGATGCCATGGCTTCCTCGTACTGCTGCTCAAGGTAGGCGAATATCTGGTCAAGGATTTCGTTTGCCACGTCGGATGAAGGGGAGCGTCCGTCTTCTGAATGCAGGAGGATGTAGTAAACCAGCTGGCGCGCCGTGGTTCTGAGCATGTCGTATGGGTTGCAGTAGACTATGCCTGACGGATAGATTGCGCGCAGGTCATCGAACGAGGTTATGTTTTCGCTGAAACCGAAGGGGCCTTGGCCTACGTCCTGGGCAGTGACCTTTATGTACTCCTCTATGTTTGAGAAATAGTAGAAAGGAATCTTTCCTGCAATCTCGGCGTATACGAAGCTTAGATAGTAGAATGCGTTGGTTTCAATCTCATCGTCTGTCCACTCGGCGGCCTCTTGGTAGAAGGAGAGGGGGTCATCAGGGTTTATGTATGCCTGCAGGAACTGGAGCATGTCGCTGTTCAGCATGGCGCTGTTGAGATAATAGACCTCTTCCAGGCTGAATCCTGTCTGCCCCTCAGCCGGGTAGAATGATTTTGCCGCAGCTCCCTGCACCGCAATGAAAGCGGCCACACATATAAGCACGATTGCTATTTTTCTATTGGATTTCATTTTCCCTCCAAAATGGTTGTTGAACCTGATTCTCCAGCCGAAGCATTTTTTGAACCTAATTCACAAAATACAACGATACGTCTGTAAATTCAAGTTGCCGATTGAAAAAACACCGCTTGTGATGTATAAACGATTATGTTTTTTTGTGTGGTTTGATTGAGGGAGAATTGAGAATCTGGATTTATACACTTGGCTGCCGTCTGAATCAATGCGAGAGCGAGGCTATCGCCGAGGCTTTTGCAAGCGAGGGCTTTGAGGTGCTGTCCTCGTATGATGGGGCCGATATCTGCATAGTCAATACATGCACTGTCACAAGCAAGGCGGAGCAGAAAGCCCGGAGAATGATAAGGCTGTACAGTCAGAATCCTGCCGCAAGGGCCGTGATAGTCACAGGCTGCTATGCCCAGATGGAGAAGGAAGCCGTATCCAGGCTTGGCGGGAATGTCATTGCGCTAGGGGGGCTTGTGAAATCCAGGCTGCTTGAGCTGCCTTCATATCTTGCCGCTCATCCGAGGCTTGATTTGCTTGAGGCCTGTCGTCTTTTCTGCATGGAAGCCGGGGATTCCCCCGTTGTCCGGAATCCCTTCTCATTTGATCCGTCTCGCTTCACGTTCCACAGCAGGGCGTATCTCAAGGTTCAGGATGGCTGCGATAACAACTGCTACTACTGCAGGGTCAGGCTTGCAAGGGGACCCTCTGTCAGCCTTCCCAAGGAAGAAGCGGTCAGGCGCGCTCTTGAGCTGGAGAAAGCAGGGTACCATGAGATTGTCCTCACCGGGGTGAACCTCACGATGTACAACCATGACACCGATGGGCTGGGCGGGCTGCTTGGAGCGTTGCTTGAGGCTTTGGGCCCGGATGTCCGTCTGCGTTTCTCGTCGCTTGAGCCTGACCACATAGACGAGAATTTCCTGACGCGGATAAAAGACAGGAGGGTTCAGCCTCACTTCCATATCCCCCTGCAGTCGGGCTCTGACGCTGTGCTGCGGAGGGTCAATCGCCGATATTCAGCTTCTCAGGTCGCCGCTGCAGTTGAGAGGATACGGAATCAGCGCCCGGATGCTTTCATAGCCTGCGATGTGATTGCGGGGCTGCCATCCGAGGGAGAGCGTGAGTTTGAGGAGACTTATAGGTTCTTGCAGGATTGCCGTTTCGCCCGGCTTCATGTGTTCCCTTTCAGCCCAAGGCCGGGAACCCAGCTTTACAAGACAGCCGACAGACCTCCTGAGTCGGTGCGTGATGAGCGCGCCGGAAGGCTCAGGGAGCTTTCCTCGCGGCTCCACGGCGAATACCTGAGGTCGCAGTCCGGAAAAGCGGCTGAGGCGATTCTTGAAAGCAGAAGAGGAAAGCTATGGACGGCGCTGACCGGGAACTACATCGAAGCGCTTGTCGATGACGAGCCGGGGCTTCACAGAGGGCAGCTTGTGAATGTGCGTTTCCCTTCAATGGACGGAGAGCAGGCGGAGATACGGGTCAGGCGTTTCTGATTGTCACCTCTCCGGTGCCAAGCTCATGGAGCGCACCGTCTTCTGATTTCACTATGAGATGGTAATCATCGGTTATTCCGACCGCCCTTCCGGTGAATGCCGGCTGTCCTGCCTGAATCACATTCACGCTTCGGCCTATGGTTGAGAGCCGATTCTTATAGGATTGCAGGCAATGCTTGTCCATTGATGATTCCATCGTATGGAAGAATTCTCGGATAAGCGATTCTTCAAGGTTTTCCAAAGCCCTCGGAGGACAGGAGCGTGAATCGGGGAACAGCGATGCGGCGGTATCGTTCAGTTCATCGGGAAAGCTTTCTGTGCAGACATTGACCCCAATCCCCATCACGATTCTGCCTTGCCAGCTTTCAGCCAGTATCCCGCATATCTTTCTGCCGTCAATGACAAGGTCGTTCAGCCATTTTATCTGGGGCTTGATGCCAAATGTCCTTTCTATCGAAGCGCAGACCGCCACGGCGGCTTTTGCCGTTGCCGTGAGCGTCCTGTCCATCTCGATGGCGAAGCTTATGTAAAGCCCTCCCGGTTGGGAAGAGAACCAGCGGCCGAGCCTTCCGCGGCCCATTGTCTGCGATTTTGCTATGACGACGGTTCCAAGTGGAGCGCCGAGGCGCTTTTGCTCCATGTTGGTGGAGTCAATCGTTTCAAAATGCAGGATTCGCACCGGCCTGCCTTGGTAGCTGACAATAGGGGAATCACCAGTCAAATCGCAACTCCTATGCATTTCAATTTATCCTGCTTTCAAGATGGCGTCAAACCCCTTGAAGCTTATGCTTTAAATAGGTAAGTTTAAACAGGTGAAATACAGGGGCGAGGGGCAGAGGTGCGAAGATGCTTGAGCAAATAAGGAATCAGTGGCTGGGGCTTGTCAATTCACAGCTGGAGGAAATGCAGAAGGAAGCCGGAATAGCGCAGGACGATATTGTGCGCATAGGGGCGCAGGTTCCTCCGAAGCCTGAGATGGGTGATATCGCATTCCCGCTCTTCTCCCTTGCAAAGGGGCTGCGCAAGGCGCCTGCCGCCATAGCCGAGGAGCTTTGCAGGCGGATTGAGGGGCTTGCGTCCAAGCTGGATGGCCAGTTGCTTCCCGCAGGGCCTTATCTGAATGTGCGGATAGATGCAGCCGCTCTTGCCGCCGCTGTCTTCAAAGCGGTTTCTTGCCAGAGGGATTCATATGGAACGACTGACCTTTACAAGGGAAAGAAGATCATGGTGGAATTCAGCTGCCCTAATACAAACAAGCCGCTGCACCTCGGGCATGTCCGGAACGACAGCATAGGCTCAAGCGTTGCCCAGATACTCAAGGCCAACGGGGCCGAGGTGAAGAAGGTCAATCTGATAAACAACAGAGGGGTTCATATATGCAAGTCCATGCTTGCCTATCAGAAGTTCGGGCATGGAGAAACGCCGCAGTCAGCCGGCGTGAAGGGGGATCATCTGGTGGGGGACTACTATGTCCGCTTCGCCCAGTGGGAGAAAGAGGATCCGACCGCCAGCGAGCAGGCGCAGCGTCTGCTGGAGAAATGGGAGGCCGGCGACCCGGAGACTCTTGAGCTTTGGAGCATGATGAACTCCTGGACAATGGAAGGGCTTGAAGAATCATACAAATCAATGGGCATCTCGTTTGACAAGTATTACTACGAGAGCGACACGTACAAGCTGGGCAAGGACAAGGTGCTCAAGGGGCTGCAGGACGGGGTGTTCTATCAGGAGGATGATGGTTCTGTATGGGTCGATCTGGCTGATATAAACCTTGACAAGAAAGTTCTGCTTAGAAAGGACGGAACCTCCCTTTACATCACCCAAGATATAGGGACAGCCATAAGCCGCCATGAGGACTGGCCATTTGACAGCCTCATATATGTCGTTGCGAGCGAGCAGAAATATCACTTCCAGGTGCTGTTTCATGTGCTTTCCAGGCTTGGATGCAAATGGGCTGAGGATCTGCATCATCTGGCGTATGGCATGGTGTTCCTTCCGAATGGGAAGATGAAGAGCAGGGAAGGGACTGTAGTCGATGCGGATGATCTTGTCGCCAGCCTGACTTCGCTTGCCAGACAGGAGATAATCGCAAAGCAGAGAGAGGAGGCGGTGGACGATGTCGGCGCAACCTCAAGGGCGATTGCGCTTGGAGCGATGAACTACTATCTCCTGCAGGTGGATCCGCTTCGCGACATGGTGTTCAACCCAGAGGAATCAATCTCGTTCAATGGAAACACGGGTCCGTATCTCCAGTACATGGGGGCTAGAATCAGCAGCATGATGCGAAAGCGCCATGAAATCGCAGGCGATTCCGGTGAAGATGATTTTGACCCTAAGCTGCTGGATATACCCGAGGAGAGGGAGCTTGTGAAGCTTGTCGCACGGTATCCGGAGGTTGTTCGCAAGGCAGGTGCAGATTACAATCCGAGTGTTATTTGCGGGTATCTGTATGAGCTTTCCAAGGTGTTCTCAAGCTATTACCATGACAACAAGGTGCTCACCGCTCCGACCGTGGAGCTTGCCCGTGCCAGAGTTCATCTGTGCGGAATGGTCATGCAGGTGCTTCGCAACGCTTTCAGGCTGGTCGGCATTCCGTTCCTGGAGAGGATGTAGGCTGCGCCCTTGAGGATTTCGCAACTCTGCAATGGTTTTTTGTGAAAACCAGAATTTTGAAAAGATGTGACAAAGTGAATGACGATTGTGCGGAAATCTGGACGGAGGTGCTGAATAAGTACATTCGCAAATTGATTAGCCCTGATGGGCGGCAGACTTACGAAAGCAAATCAGAATTAGTGCATCTTATGATAGAATCAGCCCGATTGAAGAAAACTGATACAGTGGTTGACATTGGTTGTGGCTGGGGAAATTTTTCAAAGGCTTGCAGGGAGTTTTCAGACAAGGTGATTGGTATTGAGCCAAATGCTGATAATTTAAAGGAAGCTGCGATACCGTGATTTTATTTAATCCGGATGAGAACTCCGAGCTGTTTGATAAGGTTTATAAGTATCTTCTCAGGGAAACCGTTCCGGATGAAATATACAAAAAGCATATTGAGCCTTATCTTGTGGATGGTGAAGTATATACATTGAATGACATGAGAGAGGGCGGTCCAAAGGATAATTGGTTCTATTCAATGAAGGACTTGGATGAGTGGGCGGAATGCGCCGGCTTGAAATCCGAGAAGAAGGTTGAGCTTTGCCCTTTCTTCGGGGTGATTGCATTCAGGAAGAGGTGAGGAAGGGGCAAAGATTGCTCACGAAGCAGTTGCACGGGCGCTATGTCCGGCTGCGGTGCGATGGCTGACCGCGTATCAATGTCCGGCTACGGCGCTATGACTGACCGCGGAACGATGACCGGCTGCGGCGCAGCGGCTGCCAGCGTGAGGAATCCTTCACAGAACTTATCTATCTCCCATGAGAACTCGTCCCATTTCTCGCCCTCCTGCTGTCGCATGAGAAAGAGGGTCGTCAGGCTTTCGATTCCATAGCATAAGAGCATGGCCCCGTAATGGGTATCGCCTAGCCGCAGCTTGCCCTTGGCGCAGAGGATATCAAGCAGAACCTCGGCCCTTGCGCTCAGCATGTTGGACATCTGGCGGGCTATGAGCGAGGCCTGTCGGTTTCTTAGCTTCTCGGATTGGATGAGCCGGTAGCAAAGCCCTGAATTGCTCTCGCTGAAGATTTCGTAGAGGAAGAAGGCCAGCTGCCCCAAGGCTTCCCTTGCATCGACGCTGCTGAGCTTGAGCCGGTCTATCTCCCCTGCGAGAGTGTCCTTGCATTGGGCAAGAGTCTGGGAGATGATATCCTCCTTTGACGAGAAATGGCTGTACAGTGTCGATTTCGCAAGGCCGCAGGCCTGCGCCAGGTCGCTTATGCTCAGCTCCTGCAGTCCGCTCTCGCAGGAGATTTCCATCGCCTTGGTGATTATCTGGTTTTTTGTCATGGCAGTTCGCTCCTTCTGCGCTTTTGCTTCCGATTTCGTTCATCTCGCTTGCGTTTTATGGCTCAAGCCGGCGCTGCGGTGATGTTTGACCCGTCAAAAAGACTATTTCCCGCTGGTTTTCTCCTGCCGCTTGGCCTTTTATGGTTTGACATGGATGGTTTAACGGGAACGGCTGGTTTGACGATGATGGCTTCATGGAGACAGTTTAGCGAACGAACGTTCGGTTGTCAATGCGCTTTCATCTTCTTTTATTTCAAAATGATATTGCCACTTCTTCTGCATTGTGATAAGTCTTATTCATCAAAAATCTACAAGGAAGATAAAGTCATGTATGCACTGGTTGAAATCCTAGGCAAGCAGTACAAGGCGGAAGTCGGAAAGACCATCCAGGTGGACAGGATCAACAAGCCCGCCGGAGAGAATGTCGAATACGAGACCGTTCTTGCTGTTGTTGACGGTGAAAATGCAAGGTTCGGCACGCCTTATGTCGAGGGTGCCAAGGTCGTTGCCTCTCTTGAGGAAGAAATCAAGGGCGACAAGGTGAGAGTCTACAAGTTCAAGAGACGGAAGGGATATCGCAGGACCCAAGGGCACCGCGAGAAGTATTCCCTCATCAAAATCAGCGCGATAAACGCATAAGGAGGTAGAATATGGCACATAAGAAAGGTGGCGGAAGCTCCAGAAACGGAAGAGATTCTAACTCCCAGAGACTAGGCGTGAAGAGATTCGGCGGAATGGTTGTCAAGGCCGGTGAGGTTCTTGTCCGACAGCATGGCACCAGGATTCATGCAGGTGATAACGTGGGCCTCGGAAGGGACTACACTCTGTTTGCCAAGGCGGCGGGCAAAGTCCGCTTCTACAGCAGGAAGAACAGGAGCTACGTGGGAATCGACGTGGAGCAATAGGTTCCGTCAAGGTCGTTTATGCTTGGTTTTTCTGATGAAACGTACATCGATGTCGCTTCAGGGCGCGGTGGAGCCGGATGTGTTTCATTCCGGCGTGAGAAGTTCGTGCCCAAAGGCGGCCCTGATGGGGGAGATGGCGGCAAGGGCGGTGATGTCGTCTTTGTCGTCAGCCAGAGCCTGAGGACTCTGGACAGCCTCAAGATGAAGCGCTCATACGTTGCGGAGAACGGGCAGGGCGGCCAAGGCGCAAGATGCTACGGGAGGGACGGAAGGGATGTGGAGATTCTAGTCCCGCCCGGCACTGTTATAAAAGATGCCCAGACCGGTGAGATCATAAAGGATTTGTCCGGCGAATCCCGCTTTGTGTTTCTGAAGGGCGGTGAAGGCGGGCTGGGCAACTGGCATTTCCGCACTGCAACACGCCAGGCTCCAAGGTTCGCACAGCCCGGCGGAGAGGGAATATCGATGAGGGTCGGCGTTGAGATTCTGACCATAGCCGACATCGGCTTCGTCGGCTTCCCCAATGCCGGCAAAAGCTCGCTTCTGAACCTTCTGACAAACGCCAGGTCGAAAGTGGCCGATTATCCTTTCACCACGCGGATTCCCCAGCTTGGGATGATGCGTTACGGTGACCAGGATCTGGTTCTGGCAGACATCCCTGGGATAATAGAGGGGGCCAGCCGCGGGCTGGGGATGGGGATAAAATTCCTGAAGCACATTTCGCGCACGAAAGTGCTGGCCTTCTTCATAGATCTCACATCCGATGATTATCTTGAGGCCTTTAGGATTCTATGCCAGGAGCTTGAGGGATACGCCCCGCAGCTGCTGGAGAAGGGCAGGGTGCTGCTTGGCACCAAGCTGGACGAGCCGGAAACGGCTGAGCGTCTTGAAAAACTGCGCGCCATGCACTCTGATGAGAGAGTTCAGGGGCTTTCCATCTACATGGAGGAGACCATCGAGGCCGCGAAGCAGGCTTTCATAGAGCTTGCAAGCAAGAAGCCCGAGCCGGGGTTCACATCTGTCGTGGACAATGATGCCTATTACGCCGAGACTCACTGGTCGGAGGAAGAAGGCGCCTCCGGAAATCCCGGGGAAAGCGCACAAGAGGCGACGAGCCCGGCTTCCGAAGATGAAGGAGGGGAATCCGGATTCCCGGAGGGCTCCAGATGAGTGTTCAGACCGGGACGAAGGCGAAGTCCGCGATGAAAAATCCGCTCAATGTGGACACGGCGATTCTGGGGGGAAGCTTCGATCCGGTTCACAACGGACATCTGCATCTGCTTGAATGCGCCCTCAAGATGACGGACATCAGACGCATAATCCTGATTCCAGCCTTCCAGAGCAACTTCAAGCTTGGCGCTGCTTCTCAGGCCAGTCCGCAGCAGAGGCTTGATATGCTTGACCTTGCCATCGGCGACTTCAAGTCGGCGAATCCCGGGCTGCTTGCCGGCAGGGAGGTTATGATTGATGACCTTGAGATAA
>JBQNBA010000037.1:0-13947 GCA_052170175.1 Sphaerochaetaceae bacterium
TGCGGAACACGGCTTGGAAGGTCATGCCGCATAGGCCAAGCATGGCTCCGCAGAGAATGGAGCCCACCACCCGTGGAAGGCGTATCCCCCTTATTATGAGGCTTTTTGGGCTCTGACCTTCCGAGAAAAGCCCCTCCAGGACTTCGGATGCGCTGAATCTCACGCTTCCAAGCATGATGCCCGCCGCAATCAAGATAGCAAGCAGCAGGACAAGCAGCAGTATCAGCATATCAAACCTATGCGTTCTTTTCATTTCCTCATTTAATATCCCGGTCAGATTCCCGGTCAAGCATCATGGTCAGATATCTTGGTCAAGTATTCCCGGCAAGTCATTGAAGCAGGAACAGGTCTGGATGCAGCATTGCGGCAAGCTGTCTCACGGCTTCGGCTGTGCGCGGGCCCTGCCGCTCCATAAGGTTTCCGTCTATCTTGAAAACACGTCCTTCCTTTACGGCTGTCAGATTGCAGTATGGCTCGTTTGTCCGGAAGAACAGGACGTCATTCTCGAAGTTGGAATAGGCTGTGGCAGAGAACACAATGACGCTGGGGTCTTTGTTCATAAGCTGCTCTCTGCTGTATGACCAGTATTGTCCGTCCTTGGCTATGTTGTCGCCGCCGGCTGCCTCGATTATGCCGTTGATGTAAGTATCTCCGGTGGCGGTGTAATCGCCGTATTCACCGTATCCGATGACGTAGTATATGCTTACGGGAGCCCCCGAGCCTGCTTTGGCGGAAACCTCGGCGATTGTCTTCTTCATGCCGGCGATTTCCCTGTCCGCCTCGTCAGCGGCATCCAGCATGGCCCCGACGTCAGCGATAAGCTTGTAAGTCCCCTCGATTGTCTCCTGCATGTTAAGCACGAGGACCGGGATTCCAAGGTTCCTTATGGCCTGTATCGTATCCTGCGATATGATGGAGGAGCATATCACGGCATCCGGCCCGATAGCCGCTATCTTCTCTATGCTCACGTTGTAAAGGTCGCCTACGGATGGAACTTCAAGGGCTTGGGCGGGGAAGTCGCAGTAATCTGTTCTTCCGACCAGTTTCCCGCCCTGTCCCAGAGCGTAGATGGTCTCGGTGATGTTGGGTCCGAGGGAGACGATTCTGATAGGTGATGTCTCCAATGAGGTGGTTGCGCCCGTGGTGTCGGTGTAGACGAGAAACGGCTCAGAGCTGTTCTCCGCTGCACCTCTCGCAATCAGAGAAGCGACTGCCATCGATACGATGACAAAAATGACCAGCAGTTGTTTCCTTTTCATTTCATGCTCCTTTGAAATATAGTATATGGGCATGAAGCTGCATACCCGAACCTATTCTCCGCAGGTTCCGGCCTACAGGGCCGACAGGTGACTTCATGACAGGTTTCCTGGCTTCGAGGGTTTCATTGAAGACCCCTTCCCGCATCGGGTCAATGCTGGGCGGCGAACGCCGATGCCGCATATGCGATGCAGTGGATATCTGTCTTCACTTGCCTCTTCACAGTGGCGGGACCGCACAGGACTCCAACCTGCTTCCCTTGCTTCATGAAGTGATTGAAGTTTAGTGCAGCGCTTTGCTTGATGTCAAGGATGATTGTGGGGTATACTCGCTGCATGGCTACGATCACTTTCTACACAGACGGCGGATGCAGCGGCAATCCCGGGCCGGGCGGATGGGCTTATGTGGGGCTGCGTGACGGCGACCGGATGGTCTGCTCGTCCAGCGGCGGTGAAGCTCAGACCACGAACAACCAGATGGAGCTTCGTGCGGTCATAGGCGCTATTGAGGCGTTCAGGCTGACAGGGGAGGACAGGATGGTGCTGTGCACTGACAGCCAGTATGTGAAGAACGGCATAACGGACTGGATTCAGAGATGGAAGCTCAACGGCTGGCGCAATGCCCAGAAGCAGAGCGTGAAGAACAGGGAGCTGTGGGAAGAGCTTGATGGCCTCGTATCCAAGACCAATGTTGATTTTGTGTGGGTCAAGGGTCATGCGGGCATCAAATACAACGAGCTGTGCGACAGCATGGTTCGGAAAGAGATGGAGAGATTCTTGAAATGACAAGCCTCTGGACTTTGTTTTGGGTTTTCGCCAAAATCGGCGGACTCACATTCGGAGGGGGGATGGCCATGCTCCCCCTGCTTGAGTCGGAGGTGGTTGACAAGCATCATTGGGTGACAGGCGAGGAGTTGCTGGACTTGTATGCGATAGGGCAATGCACCCCGGGGGCAATAGCCGTCAACACGGCGACTTTCATAGGCTACAGGCAGCGCCGGAACATCGGCGGCATCGTGTCTTCGCTTGGAATGATCTTCCCGTCATTGGTGCTGATTCTGCTTCTTGCAAGCGCCCTGAAGACGTTTGCGGGCAATGTCTATCTGCAGAAAGCCTTTGCCGGAATAAGGATAGTGGTGTGCGCCCTCATTCTGAAGGCCTGCATATCGCTTTTCAGAAAATCGGTTGTGGATGCAATCACCCTTGCGTTGCTTGCGGCTTCCATACTGGCCAACCTGCTGCTGGGGATTTCCACGGTCTGGATTGTCATAGCGACGTTTGCGATAGGGGTTGCCTATCATCTGTTCATCCATAAGCATTCGACGAAGTACGGTGTCGGTTCTTCAAATGGCCCTTCAAAAGCAGGGGGCTTGTCCAATGAGTCCTCAAAGGGCGAGGGAGACGGTCGATGATTTATCCGCAGCTTTTCTGGGAATTCTTCAAGACAGGTCTGCTGGCTGTAGGCGGAGGTCTTGCGACTTTGCCTTTCCTGTTCAATATAAGCGCTGTGCATCCGGATTGGTTCACATTGGAGGAACTCGGCAACATGGTCGCTGTGAGCGAATCCACCCCTGGTCCGATTGGAATCAACATGGCTACCTATGCAGGGTTCTCAGCGGGAGGCGTCATCGGTTCGCTTGTGGCCACGCTGTCTCTCATCCTGCCTTCGGTGATTGTTATTCTGATTATCGCAAGGGTGTTTGAGAGGTTCAAGGGCAATCCGCTTGTTCAGGATGTGTTCCACTGCCTGCGTCCGGTCGTCACCGGAGTGATATTCTGCGTTCTCATCTCTCTGGCAACGATTTCCTTGGTTGCTGATGGTCGGATTGAGCTTGTTCGTGTCATTCTGTTCTGCGTTGTCTTTGCTGCGGCTATGGTTTTCAAGAAGCTCCATCCTTTCTTCCTGATAATGATCGGAGCTGTGGCAGGCATTTTCCTTCTATAAAGGGCTGGAGGGGCATCGGGATTCTCTGGAGTCGGCGTGTTGTTTTCAAAACAAGGCTTTTGAATTCATGTTTGAATTCATGGTATAATGAGACCATGGAGACGAAAGAGGCCAGAAGCTATTGCATGAGCAGGATAAGGGGCAAGGACACGGCTCCGGAGGTGCTTGTAAGGCGGTATCTTTTTTCCAAAGGTTTCCGATTCCGCAAGAACGACAGGCGATATCCCGGGCATCCTGACATCTTGCTTCCAAAGTACAAGGCAGCGGTCTTTATAAACGGATGCTTCTGGCATGGGCATGAGGGGTGCCGTTACGCCACCCGCCCGGCAAGCCGTCAGGAGTATTGGCTTCCGAAGCTTGAGCGGAACAAGCAGAATGATGCCCGTTTCCATGAACAGCTCTCCGAGATGGGGTGGAATGTCATAGTGGTATGGGAGTGCCAGCTCAAGCGGCGGGTGAGGGCCGATACTCTGCTATGGCTGGAATGCTGCATAAGGGGAGAGGAGTACGAGGGGCTTTGCGCAGCCGAGAATCCGCCCGGGTATGATGGCGGGTAGAATTACGGGTAGAATGACGGCGTTAAGAATCCGGAGAATGGAGCAGCTGCCGAGAGATATGAAGCAGCTGCGGAGAGGGTCATGGAGCAGCTGCCGATGGAATGCGGCGCAGTGTTTGGCCAAGCGTTGTTTTCATTGCGCTGATATTGCTTATTATGTTGAAAATCATGTGCTTTGGGGTTATCATCTACTAATCGGCAATTGTTTTTTTTGAGGGGCGATTATGTCTGGAGAATTCAAGAAGTATATTGAAAGTGGAAGCATCAATGCGACCATGGCTCATTACGTTGCGGCTTTGGAGAAGATAAAGGATACGGATCCGGCGGTGGCCTCACGGATTGTGGACGAGCTGCGGGATCAGAGGTCTGTTTTGAAGCTGATTGCAAGCGAGAACTACAGCAGTCCGGCTGTCCAGGCGGCGATGGGAAACCTTCTGACTGACAAGTACTGCGAGGGCTACCCGTATCATAGGTTCTACGCCGGATGCGCGAATGTCGATGCCCTTGAGGCTCATGCTTGCGACCTGGCCTGCAAGCTCTTCGGGGCTGAGCATGCCTACGTCCAGCCGCATAGCGGAGCAGATGCGAATCTCTGCGCCTACTGGGCTATACTGAATGCTCGTGTTCAGAATCCGGAGCTGGAAAGAATCGGCGAGACAAATGTCTCAGAGCTTTCCAGAGAGCAATGGGATGGCATAAGGAAGATAGTCGGCTCTCAGCGGCTGCTGGGTCTGGATTACTACAGCGGCGGTCATCTCACCCATGGCTACAGGCAGAATGTATCGGCGCAGATGTTTGATGCGTATTCGTATTCTGTGGATAAGGCGACCGGGCTACTTGACTACGACCAGATAAGGAAGCAGGCAATGGAGATAAGGCCGTTGATTCTGCTGGCCGGCTACAGCGCATACCCCAGACTGATAAACTTCAAGACGATGGGCCAGATAGCGCATGACTGCGGAGCGGTCTTCATGGTGGACATGGCTCATTTCTCGGGGCTTGTGGCCGGAGGCGTTCTCAGTGGAAAGTATAATCCAGTGCTATGGGCGGATGTTGTGACGACCACCACGCACAAGACGCTGCGTGGCCCAAGGGGAGGCATGATTCTGTGCAAGGAAGAATTCGCCGAATCGGTGGACAAGGGCTGTCCGCTTGTCATAGGCGGCCCGCTTCCGCAGATGATTGCCGCCAAGGCGGTGGCTTTCACCGAGGCTGGCAGGCCGGAGTTCAAGGAATACGCACATCGGATAGTTTCAAATGCGAAGGCGATGGCGCAGGCTTTCGTCGATGCCAAGGTGCCTGTTCAGACAGGTGGAACCGATAACCATCTCATGCTGATTGACGTCACTGGATTCGGCATCAATGGCCGTCAGGCGGAGTCGGCGCTTATAAGCTGCGGCGTGTCCCTCAACAGGAACGCTCTGCCGTTTGACCCTAACGGCCCGTGGTACACGAGCGGTCTTAGGATAGGCACGCCTGCGGTCACCTCGCTGGGGATGGGAGAGGCTGAGATGAAGGAGATTGCATCTATAATAACGATGGCTCTCTCCCGCACGAGGCCGGCCAGGATAACGAAGGGGCCGTCTGCCGGCAAGCTTTCCAAATCGAAGGCTGTCACAGAGCCTCAGGCGCGCGAGGAAGCGCTTGAGAGGGTTCACGCCTTGCTGGGAAGGTTCAAGCTGTATCCGGAGATTGACCTTGGCTTCTTGGAAGAAAGCTTCCACATCGATAACGACTGATATCAATGGCGGCTGAATTTCATAACGACCATAACGACCATAACGACTGAGATATAATGCGCTTGAAGGAAAGGGCAATTGGAGGAAAGGGAAATGAGCAGAGTGTTGGA
This sequence comes from Sphaerochaetaceae bacterium, assembly GCA_052170175.1. Lineage (GTDB taxonomy): Bacteria > Spirochaetota > Spirochaetia > Sphaerochaetales > Sphaerochaetaceae > JAAYFO01. Next base: position 5,607 of record JBQNBA010000037.1, read on the forward strand.
AGACCTGAAGTATTCAAAGGATCATGAATGGGTGAGGATAAGCGGCGATGAGGCCACTGTGGGAATCACCGATCATGCGCAGGACGCCCTGGGAGAGATAGTGTTCATCGAGCTGCCGGAAGAGGGGGCTGTCTTCTCTGCGGGTGATGAGGTTGCCGACATTGAGTCCGTGAAGGCCGCCAGCGAGATAATCTCCCCTGTCGGCGGACGGGTTTCTGAGGTCAACGAGGCGCTTGAAGCCTCGCCTGAGCTGCTGAATGAGGATTGCTACGAGAATTTCATTTATAGGATGAAGGATATAGAAGTTCCCGCAGACCTGCTTGATGCAAAGGGTTACGAAGAATATCTTAAGACGCTTAAATAGATAAGGGATGGATATGCATTCTTATATTCCACATACAGAGCTGGAAGTCTCCCGGATGCTGAAAGCCATCGGGGTGGATTCGGTTGACGAGCTTTTTTCTGACGTTGAGAAAGCGGGCTGTCTGCTTGATAAGCCTCTTGCTTTGGAGAAGGGAAGGAGCGAGGAGCAGGTAATGGCTTTGATAAGGGGCCTTGCCGGCTTGAATATCCGGGGCGTTTCTTTCCTGGGGGCGGGGTGCTATGACCATGCGATTCCGGCTGCGGTGAAGCATCTTGCGGGGCTTCCGGCGTTTGTGACCGCTTATACGCCTTATCAGCCGGAGATATCCCAGGGTCTGCTTGAGGCGATATTTGAGTATCAGAGCATGATATGCGAGCTGACCGGAATGGATGTGTCCAATGCCTCGCTTTATGATGGCGCCAGCGCCGCCGCAGAGGCCGCTGCCCTGGCGATTTCGGATAAGCGCAGAAGCAGCAGCGTTGTGCTTTCCGGTACAATGCATCCTTTTGCAATCCAGTGCGTGAGGACATGGGCGCTTGGAACGGGACGGACTGTGAAGATTCTTCCGGCAAAGGCTTGCAGGAATGATTATTCGTCTCTTGAAGCGCTGCTGGCTGATGATTGCGCCGCATTCATAGCCCAGAGTCCTAACCGCTATGGCTATCTGGAGGATTTCACCGGCGTGGCGGACATTGTTCATGGCAGGGACTGCCTGTTCGCTATTTCAAGCGACCCGCTAAGTCTGGCGATGCAGAAATCACAGGGTGAATGGGGGGCTGACATAGCGATTGGGGACACGCAGCCGATGGGGCTGCCGATGGGGTTCGGCGGGCCGAGCTGCGGATACATGGCTGCAAGGAAGGCTTTGATGAGGAAGATACCCGGCAGAATAGTCGGGCAGACGGTGGATACAGAGGGCCGGAGGGCGTTCGTTCTGACGCTTCAGGCCAGAGAGCAGCACATAAAGCGCGAGAGGGCGACCAGCAATATCTGCTCTAATGAGGCGCTATGCTGCATCACAAGCGCTATATACGCCTCGCTGCTTGGCTGGGCCGGCATAAAGGAGGCCGCAGCACAGAGTTATCATAAGGCGCACTATCTGGCCGATGGCCTTAGAGAGCTGGGATATGATGCTCCTGATGGCGAAGCTGCCTTCTGGTGTGAGTTCCCGGTCATTTTCAAGACGGAAAAGCGGCTTGAGCGATTCATCAAGACGATGAGAAGCAGGGGCATATTCCCCGGGGTGAGGCTTTCCAGGATAACCTTGGACGGGGAAGATGATTTGACTTTGCTGGTGGCCGTCACTGAAAGGCGCACGCGCGAGCAGCTTGATGAATATCTGGCGATAGCCAGGAAGGAGGCGAGATGATGGACAGTTTCAGACCTGAACAGATAATCGAGCCTCTGCTTATAGAGCAGGCGGTTCCGGGAAGAAGGGGATACGTATTCGGGACGCTTGATGTGCCCGAGGCGAAGGCTCTTGACAGCCGGTATGCCAGGGTCTCCGATGCACGGCTTCCTGAGGCGTCAGAGCTTGACGTGACCAGGCATTTCTCCAGGCTGTCCACGATGGCCTTCGGGGTGGATTATGGCTTCTATCCGCTTGGCTCCTGCACTATGAAGTACAATCCCAAGGTGAATGAGGATGCTGCTTCTCTGGAGGGGTTCACTGATATTCACCCGTTGCAGGATGAAGATGCGGTTCAGGGCGCCATGGCGCTCATGTATCGTTCAATCGAATCTCTGGCTGAGCTTCTGGGGATGAAGTGGGGCACGCTCCAGGCCTGCGCCGGGGCGCATGGCGAATACACGGGGCTCAAGGTGATACGTTCGTATTTCCTCCACAGGGGGGAGACCGGCCGCTGCAAGATGCTGATTCCGGTTTCCGCCCACGGCACTAATCCGGCAAGCGCAAGCATGAATGGATTCGAGGTTGTCGAGGTGGCCTCTGACAGCAGAGGATTGGTTGACATAGAAGACCTTAAAGCCAAGCTTGACGGCTCCGTTGCAGGAATCATGCTGACTAACCCGAACACTCTCGGGCTCTTTGAGAAGGATATAAGGCAGATTGCCGCTCTTGTTCATGAGGCGGGGGGCTTGCTTTACTACGATGGGGCTAACTTCAACGCTCTCATGGGGATGGCGCGTCCGGGGGATATGGGCTTCGATGTGGTGCATGTCAACCTTCACAAGACTTTCTCCACTCCTCATGGAGGCGGGGGGCCGGGCTCCGGGCCTGTGCTGGTGAAGGAGGAGCTTGTACGTTATCTTCCGCAGCCTGATATCGTCTATCGCAAGAGGGACGGCAGATATGTGTTCAGATGGAAGTCCGGGACGTCTTGCGGAAAGGTCAGCGGGTTCTGGGGGAACTTCCTTGTGGTTGTGAGGGCGTACGCTTATATTCTGAGCATGGGGCGTGATGGTCTTGCCGCCGCATCGAAGCATGCGGTGCTTAATGCGAACTACATGCAGGCGAGGCTCAGGAATGCATTCCAGGTGACCTATGATGGAATATGCAAGCATGAGTTCGTGCTTAGTCTGGCGGGGCTGAAGGATGAAACCGGGGTCAGTGCGCTTGATGTGGCCAAGGGCTTGATTGACAGAGGCTTCCATCCTCCCACGATGTATTTCCCGATGATAGTGCATGAGGCTCTGATGTTTGAACCGACTGAGACGGAAAGCAAGGACACGCTTGACAGGCTGTGCGATGCTATGGTGGATATTGAGAGGCTGGCGCATGAGGATCCGGATTCGTTGAAGGGGTGTCCGCACAGGGCGGTGATAACGAGGGTGGATGAAGCAAGGGCGGCCAAGTCCCCGGTTTTGCGTTATTAGCAGCGCATAGACCCGGGGCACGGCTGGCATAGGAGCGGTCGTCATAGGAGCGGTCGTCATAGGAGCAGAAGGTTTTGGATTGCGAGGTTTTGTATGGATGATTTGCTGATAAAAGGCGGCATTGTCATTGATGGCAATGGCCGAAGGCAGGCTGATGTCCTGATTTCAGGTTCCAAGATACGCAAGGTTGACCGTCAACTGTCCGTTTCCGATGCATCTCGGGTCATTGATGCAGATGGGCTTTATGTGCTTCCCGGAGTGATTGATGCCCATACTCACTTTCATCTTGTTTCAAGAGGCACTGTGACTGCCGACAGTTTCCCGGAAGGAAGCCGGTGCGCCGCTTTCGGAGGTGTCACGACTGTCATTGATTTCGCAGATCATGACAAGAGCGCAAGCCTTCTGGACAGTGCGAAGAAGCGGATTGATGAAATGAAGGGCGGGATGGAGATAGACTTTGCGCTTCATGAGGGCGTCTATGGAATGCCGGAGGATATCGGGCGTCAGCTTGAGGTTCTGCGCGACTATGGAATCACGGCGATAAAGCTTTTCACCACATATAAGAATGTCGGTTATATGATAGATAATCCGCAGGAGCTGGACGCTTTGTTCGCCTACTGCAAGGCTCTTAGGATTCTGGTGTGCGTTCACTGCGAGGCTGACAGCCTGATTGAGAAGATAAACAGCTCGTGGAAGGGCTCGTTCAAGGCAAGCGACCATGCGCTTCTGAGGCCTTCTCAGGTGGAGGCCGAGGGCATACGGATTGTCGGCGAGATTGCGCTCAAGCATGATATGCCGCTTTATGTTGTGCATCTCTCTAGCGCAGCTGGGCTGGCTGAGGTTCGCTCTCTGCGTTCGCGCGGGGCAAGGCTGGTGGTGGAGACCACGCCGCATTATCTGTTCCTGGACAGGAGCAGGCTTGATGGCGACAAGGGGCCGCTGTTCCTGATGACCCCTCCGCTTAGGGACAAGGAGGACAATGCCGCTTTGCAGGAGGCTCTTGCAAACGGAGAGATACAGGTTGTGGCGACCGACCATTGCACCTTCACGTATGAGCAGAAGCTCGAAAGCTCTGATTGCAGGACAATCTATCCTGGGATACCGGGGACGGAGGAGCTGCTGACTTTGATTCACACATTCGCCGTTGATTCGGGAAGGCTTTCCGTGGAGAATGCCCTGAAAGCCGTGACGGAGAATCCTGCGCGGTGCTTCGGGCTTTACCCGAAGAAGGGCGCCCTTCTGAGCGGCTCGGATGCCGATGTGGTGCTGTTTGACCCGAACGAGGAATGGATGATAACTAACAAGAATGTCCATACCGCTGCCGGTTATTCGGTCTACGATGGCTTCAAGGTGCGGGGAAGGGTCAAGGCCACGATGCTGAGGGGCAGGGTTCTCATGGAGAATGGCGTGTACAATGGCTCCAGCGGAAAAGGCGAGTTCCAGAAAGCCGGGACAAGCTTTGCTTATTGATTGCTCTATGCGGAATCTGATGCACTGCGCAAGGAGGGATTGATGACCTTGGGCAGGGATATTGCATGGATATTGCATGGGTGTTGCAGGATATTGCATGGGTGTTGCAGGTAGGCAGCAGGAGATTGCCGGGAGATTTCAGAGGATTGCATGATAAAAGGAATATTGTTTGACATAGATGGCGTGATTGTGGATTCAGAGGCATATCAGGCCGAGGCCACGAGGATTTTCTTTCAGCGCAGGGGATGCATGGTCACTCCCGAGGATTTTCTGCCATACATCGGAGCAGGGGAGAACAGATACATAGGGTGCGTGGCTGAGAAACACGGAATCAGCATCGATATTGAAAGTGCCAAGACGGAGGTGTACACAATATTCGGCGAGGTGGCGGCCGGCTCTTCCAGCTTGGGCAAGATGCCTCCTATGCCGGGGATAGTGGAGTTTGTCGCCAAGGCGCGCCGGGCGGGGCTTAAGATGGCTCTTGCCTCCAGTGCAGACCGCATGAAGGTGGATATCAACCTCAGGGCGGCAGGTTTCAAGGCCGATGATTTCGATTTCGTCATAACCGGGAGCCAGATAAAGCGCAAGAAGCCTTTCGGAGACATATACCTTGCCTGCGCCATCAGTATGGGGCTGTCGCCCGATGAGTGCATCGTGGTTGAGGACGCTGAGAATGGCGTGGCTGCGGCCAGGGCCGCCGGTTGCTCCTGCATAGGGGTGCTGGGCTCGTTCTCAGAGGAAGGGCTTCGCTTCCATGGGGCGGATTTGGTTTTCCCCAACTTGCTCTCGTTCCCGGATTTTGATTCTGTCGAAGCTTTCAATGAGGCGGTGAAGAAGCAGAAGGCGGCGCAGCTGAAGGCGCTTTTCCCCGATTCGCTTGAATATCTTGCGCATCAGTTCAAGGCCGCTGTGCTTTCCGGGTCCGATGCTGTCTATGGCGGGAACCCTGTCACGCTGGAGACTCATTCCTTAAGCGCTTTGGAGGCGGCGTGCGTGGCCTTTGCAAGCATTGAGGGAAAGGGTGCGAGGATAAAGGCTTTGGTAATGCGGGAGCTTGATTTGATGGCGCTTTTCAGCGTCAGGCGTTACTGCAATCCCAGTGCAAGGGTCTTCATTGCAAAGCCTTCGCTGGAACTTCATCACTTTGCGGAGCTTGTTGGATGATTCTTCCTGTGCGCGGGGGATCTGAGCGGCGCAATCAGAGCGGGCGCCGGTGTGATGCGGGATGGCGGCTGCTGATTCTTGCAGCGATGGCTTGCATTGCAATCGTGCTGTGTTCTTGCTCCACGACCGGTCTCATGCTTCCTAACGAGGCGGAATTGTCTGATGGGTTGACATTGGGCGAACGGCTGGAACGCGCCGGGCTCCAGAAGATAATGATGACACGGCCTGCTGTCTATTACGATGGTCAGGAGTGGGCCGCCGAGTTCCTTAGGATGATTGAAGAAGCGGAGCATTACATAATAGTGACCGTGTTCCTAGGGTCTCAGTGTGATGAGAATCAGGCGATTGTCGATGCCCTTGAATCAAAGGCCAGGAGCGGGATTCCCGTTTATCTTGTCTACGATGGCACCGGCACATTCGATATGACTGAGTCAAGGTTCCATCTGAGGCCTCTCTCCGATCTCGCCGACAGCGGGGTTCATCTGCTGGAGTATCATCCGTTTTCGATGACAAGGCTCGTCAACCTGTGGAATGTTGTCCAGCGGGAGCATCGGAAGTTCATCGTGGTTGATGGAAGTGAAATAGCCGTTGGAGGGATGAATCTGAATTACATCTCACTCGGGGCTCTGGACGGAGGGGGGCAGAGGGATTCGATGTACCGGTTCAGGTCGGCCGATGCCGGCGCCGCTCTGCTTCGGGGCTTCGTGGATTTCTGGAATTCCCAAAGCTGGGATGAAATCAGCATCGGAGATTTCAAGGCTGCTGTGCGGACGTACGAGGAGAGCCTTGAGGGTTATCTGGCGGACCAGCGTGACGGCCATCCTATCATGGCTCGGATGTTTGGAACTCTTATAAATTCAGCGGAGAATCAGATTCTCAGTCTTCCGTTCCTGCCTTACAGTGATAAGAACATGCTTTCTGTGCTTGGTGCGGCAGCGCAGCGTGGAGTTGATTTCAAGATGATTGTTCCTTTCGATTCCAGACCGATGCCGCGCAAGGCGACAAGCTGGATGCTGTCAGCTCTTGTGAAGACGGGCATCGAGGTGCGCATGGAGAATCCTGGGTTGGAGAAGAGGGGGCTTCTTCACGAGAAGCTGATGGTGATTGACGGCAGGTATGTGTGCTTCGGCTCATCGAATTTCAATTACAGGTCTATGAATCTGTCCAACGAGATAATGATTGTGCTGGAGGACGAACAGTTCGCCGCCGAGGCTGTGGAGCATTATAATCTGTATCTGGATGATACATATGTCATTGAGCAGGAGGAGGCGGATTCCTTGCGGAAGCTGGTTTACCTGCCGAACTTCCTTTTCGGATTCTTCGGAGGCTGATGGTGAAACGCTTTGCATTTACGGTCATCTTGGCCGTGGCCGTTGTTTTTTCAGTCTTTCCGGTTGTCATGGACAGCCATCTGGGGGGCTGGGTGTCGATGGGCGGCAGGTCGGATTCTGTGCTCCAGACAGCTGCCGGGGCAAGTTTCTACGTCTTCCATGGGAATCATATGACTCCTTTCGCCTTTTGCGAGGCTTTCATCCAGCTTTCCGATACGGCGCTTGGATTCGGAGGTTTCAGAGCCGGGCTGGGGCTGGAGCTGATGTACATGAAAAATCATCATTTCATGTTCCTGACTGCAAATCCCACAGTGTGGTCTCCGGCGGTTCTATGCGGATGGTGCCGGGAGGGCGGTTCATCTCTGATGCATTTGCAGCTTTCGCTTTTCCGGTTCATGGAGAAGGACGCTGTTTACGAGTATCTTGTGCCTTTCTGCGATTTGGGCGCTGGGGGGATTGATGCGCTTGGGATTCTCCTGTTCCGTTTCTCGGGGCTTTTCTGATTGCTGGGAGGGATGATGAAGAGGGCTTTGGCTGTTTTCGTTCTGATGGGTTGCGCTCTTTGCCTTGCATGCGCCTCGGAAAGTGTCTTCCTGAAGGATATAGGAATAGAGTTCGGACACGGGAACTTTCTCTTTGACCGATACGATCCCAGCGGGGTGGGATTGCTGACAGGCGTTTCCTTAGGTCTGACGGAGAGGCTGGAGCTTGATGCTATGGCTATGGTGATGCTGACTCCGAGGCTCTTCGGGGATGCCAGTATAGGGTGCGAGCTGGGTTTCTGCCTGCTGGGGGAACGGGTGTTCAACTACGACAACGCCGGGTTGGGCATAAACTCGATGGTCTCAATAGGAATCTTTGCCAACAATCATAATCCGGAAAAGGTCTTCCTTCCTTCGATTCTGACTTTAAGGGTGACGCCGCTGACTGTCGGGAGCCCTAGGACGGGACGCAGGGAAAGGCTGCTGCCTATGGGGCTGGCCTGGAATTTTCAGACAGGGGAGCTCTCATTCTTCTTTTCGGCCTTCATAATGGATTTCTACGTGGCTGATGGCTTTTCACATAAGTGACTAAATATGCCTGGAATTGTATAATGGTCTTGTTTTATGAAGGAGAATCACATGTCTGTGGAGAATCGCATGTCCGAGGAGAATCACATGTCCGAGGAGAATCGCAT
>JBQNBA010000038.1:0-13858 GCA_052170175.1 Sphaerochaetaceae bacterium
GGCTGTCTTGAGCACGATTGCAGAGGCTGCGGCCCTGTTCCTTAATGTCACGCTTAACGCCGTGTTCATATTTGGCCTATTGGGAGCGCCGAAGCTGGGCATAAGGGGAGTCGCCCTGGCCACCGTCATATCGCGCATCGCCCAGCTAGCCATCTGCCTGGTTGTTTCGGCCCGAAGCAAGGATCTTAAGCTGAACCTCAGGATGATGTTCCACAATGATAGGCTGCTTGCCGCCGATTATCGTGATTCGGCGATTCCGGCCATTGGCAGCGAGGTGGGCTGGGGAGTCGCTTTCTCAATGTACTCTGTCATATTCGGGCACCTTGGCTCGGACGTGGTGGCGGCGAATTCCGTTGTATCGGTTATAAGGAATCTTGGCACGGTGCTCTGCTATGGGATAGGCAGCGCCAGCGGCATAATAGTGGGGGCTTATCTTGGCGCCGGGCAGATTGAGGATGGAAAGGATGCCAGCCGCGTTTTCCTGCGTCTGTCAGTCGTCGCAGGCTTTATAGGAGGGCTTCTTGTCGCCGCCTGCACGCCGATTGCGATGAGGCTTGTCCGTGTTTCCGATCAGGCGATGGGCTATCTTGACTTCATGCTCCATGTGAACTGGTTCTATCTTATGGGCACAGCGGTTAACATGACGCTCATAACAGGCGTACTCCGGTCGGGAGGCGATGCAAGATGGGGCTTCCGCTGCGATGTCATAGGGATGTGGTGCTACGCTGTTCCGCTTGGATTCCTGGCCGCCTTTTCATTCAAGCTCCCGGTCAAGGTGGTCTATCTGCTCATATGCACGGATGAGTTTGTAAAATGGCCCTGGGTGCTGAGACGCTATTACTCGTTCAAATGGGCGCGGAACATCACCAGATAGCCGCCTCGTCTGCGGCCACAGGTGATGTTCCGCCTCAGGGCTGGAATCAGAAAAGATTCTTCCAATCCACGTCTGTGACGGAAATGGAGCCGCCCAGCTTCACAGAAATCGAATGAGCATCATGCGTCAAGTCCTTTGTGTATCCGAATGAACCGTTTAGCTTGAAGCCTTCCTGCAGGAAATAGGCAGCTCCGGCTTCCAGCTTCAAGACCGTGGTCACTGGGGCGGTGAGCTTCATCTCCTTGAGTCCCATCGAATGGTAAACGGAATTATCGCCATAAGGACCATCAATCAAATAGGAACCGCGCTTGATAAGCTCCGCTGCGAAGTTCAGTTCAACGGGATTGTCCGCATATTCGGCATAGAAGCGATGAACCATCGTGTTGGGGCCGTATTTGAACCCTAGGTAGAAGGCATCGACATTGTATGAGTAACCATCACCTGTGAGGCTTATGAACTGGAAGGGCACAACGTATTTGCCAGCCGCGTTGTCGCGGTTATACATGAAGGTGGAACAATAGTAGAACTCATAGCCGATGTTGAGCCCGGTGTTCTTCTTGAAGGTTTTATCTCTCAGGGCGTAGTCCTGATAGTTGAAATCAGAGGCCTTTATGGCTTTGCCATCGAACAGATTGAGCTCTATGCCGGCTGTGAAGCCCATCGCCTGCGGTTTGTTGCTTATCCCATACGTTGCATCAATTTCATGAGGGAGGTCGAAGTCATCCATAGTGAAGGTTCCGAACAGGCGGAGAGGGCCGGCAATGGCTTCCACTGCCGCATTGAGCATCACATTGGAATATGAGTCCTGATAGTTGTCATGCCACACTCCGCAGGGGGTGAAGTCCAGAAGGGTAGGATATTTGTCATAAACCATGTTCAGCTCCGCGACGGAAAAGCGGAGATTGCTGTTCTCGAATCCGAATTTATGGGTGAAGGTCGACTTGGGGCCGATGTCGATTCCACCATAGTTCAGGAAGAACTTATAGGCGATTCCTATGAAGTTGTAGAAGAAATTCCATCCGTTCTTCATGGGGACATTCTCCATGAGATAAACATTGTCCAGATACGGCTGCGAGTCGGATAGGGCCATGTCGTATGTCGATGGGCCCCATTTTATCTGGCGCCGCCCTACTGAGGCGTAGAAATTTCTGTTAGTGGATGTGTAGTCTATGAATCCCACCTTTGGCATATTCAGGTCAAGCGTTGCGTCGACAAATGGGATGTTGGTCTTTATATTGCCGTTGTCCTTCATCCGTTGAAGGGTGTCCTGGCCTATGTCCATGAGAAACACCAACCCGAAATTGTCGGTTCTGGCCTCTAATCCCAGATCCATGAAGGTCGGGGCGCTGAAAGCCCTCAGCCAGTGATCCTGTCTGGTTTCCCACCAGTTCGCCGGAAGAGTCCACCCCACGTGACCCAAGCCGGGAGTTATCCCCGAGGGGGAGTTGTCCATATTGAAATAAGGCTTCAGATTCACGATTCCCTTCACGCCGGCAAAAGCGGACACCATGCATAGCATGACAATGCATATGACGGCAAGCAATTTCTTCATTTTGCTTTCTCCTTTGACTTCTTTGTCTTTTTCATTGCTATTATTGACCAAAATCCCTTTCCGCCTCAGCGCTCACTCCGGGCCATTTAAGCATCCGCTCCAAGTTTATGCTGGCGTATGCGCTCAGCAGGATCGCTCTGGTGGAGAAATCTCCGGACGGTGTGGATCCGGGATAATTCGCATCATCATCGTTTTTTCCAGAGACGCTGTGGCTCTTGTACAGAGTCATTTCGCCATGCTCCAGCAACAGGCAGGCTGCCGATGCTTTCAGAAGGCCTGGAATTGTGTAATCCGCTCCAACCTTCAAGGCGATTGTATCTCCGCCGAATTTCAGGCCTATGAACTCGAAGAAAGGTATGTGACCTGATTCGACACCTGGGATGCCCAGCTTGTTCTGATGATAGTACCGGGAGACCTTGATGAAATCCACCTTGTCACGGCGATACAGCAGCGGCATTGTGCACACGAATTCGGCATAGCTTCCCAATAGGCCCTTGGATAAGGCGGCTGTATGCTCTATCCCCGCTATGAAACCGGACGCATCGCTCTGCTCTGGGCCTTCATGCGGAGCCCTTGCCTGATCCATTATGTATTGCCCATAAAGGTTGAGCCCCCTGCACAGCTGCATTGTCGCTTCTATATAGGCGATTGCGTTGAACATGGAACGGTTGTTCGGATTATGGTATATGAAGGCGGGATTGAGAAACTGGAAATCCATGACCTCGTATTTGTACATGACATTCTCACTTACCTTTAGAGAGAGCCTGTCCCAAATCCTGAACTCCAATGTGTGAATAAGGAACATCCTGCTTTCTTCGGTCATCGTTTCTGAGCTTGAAGTCAGCGTATTGAAGAACATCGCTATCCAGTCATAGCGGAATCCGTTGACGAAGACCGACAGTCTGCAGAAATCATTGTAATCAGTGTAATCATCGACCAGAAGGTTCCCGATATGGGAATCGCCGATTTTCAATCGATCGCGGTTCAGCGATATGTTCCAATTCTTGCCGCCGAAGGAGAATATCGCCCGTTTGGGCCATATGAAGCTGAAATCATATGTATCGGTGTAGAAGTTTGATATCAGTGCGGAGCTGAAGAAATGCGATTTGGACACATAGTGGGCTGTCGGGGCCAGCTTGTAGCTTCCCACATATCCATCAAGCGAAATCTTGTCTGATGAGCTGTAATAATTATATTCATCAAGATGTGAAGCTCTGCCAAACTGATAGTTGACGTCAAAATAGGTGTAGAAGAAATCGCTTGCTGCAAAGTCAAAAGAAAAATGAATGAGAGGCTTCCGTTTGCTGTACCCGCGAGCCCAATCCGACTCCAGGCAGAAATCCTCGTTCCTATGGGCGTATAGCTCATAGGTGAAATCGGCGCCTGCGGACATGGAGAATTCATCGTTTATGATGAATCTGCGCTTATCGTTGATGAGCTTCTGAGCCTCTGCAAGAAGCTTCAGGCCGGTTTCATCAAGTCTCCGGGAGTCAACCAGCGAGATGATCTGCCTGGCTTCGGCCTCTGACCAAGGCCTGTTGGTGGTGGGCTTGCCAAAACCGCAAAGAGAATAAAGGGCATCCACGTATTCGTAAAGCGGTGAGGCTGATTCAATCATCCTGCTGTTCTGCATGTCCGATGACATCAGAAAAGTCATCGATGAAAGCAGACACATAATTAAAGCAAGCGTCTTTTTCATGATAATTAAGTATATTATCATCAGGAAACGGTTATCCGCAATCACCCCTTGACTAGAACCACTTAACTAAAACAAGGATTTGGTTTATAAGTTATGCGGAGCAGCAGGAGCGTTATATGAGTACCAGCGGAATCAATGGGATTCCATTGACTATGAATGCAGCAGCCATACCGGAAGGCTTCAACCGTGTTCGTTTCTATTGGAACGGCGAATCCGGCCTTCCGGATGAGTCACAGCGCAATCCGAATCACAGCGATATGTGGATTTGGTGGACAGGGTTCAGCGGCGGCGGGTTCAGGTTCGAAAGCTGCTCTTATGGTGTTGCCTGCACTGTTGATGTGCCTCTGCATGTCACTGAAATCGGCTTCATCGTCCGTACCGGATGCTCGGAGCCTTGCGGCATGACCTGGGGGGTGGCTGACAAGGATTTCGGCTCTGACAGGTTCGCCTTCATAGCGGGGCATGAGACCGAGATATATCTTGTCGCAGGAGATGGCGGGCAGTACTCCAGCGCAGACGGTGGCAAGACGCTTGTGCCCATAAAGGTCTTCACCATGGCATCGATTGTGTCGGAGAACTCGATTGAGTTCCATGTGCGGCCTGATGTCCTTATAAGCAGCCTCGACCAGATAAAGGTCTGGCTTGGCGATGAGGAAGCCGCTGTGCGAAGCCTTTCCTGTCTGGGTCGCAGCGCCGGTGATGGAATCGTCACCTTGCATTCCGCTCTGGATGCCGGCAAGCAGTGCCGGATTGAACTTCCCGGATATGGCTCAAAAGCGGCGATTCCCATAGGGCTGTTTGATTCCGAGGCATTCATCCGGGATTATTCATACCAAGGCGACGATCTGGGCGTGACATTGACGCAGGACGGAGCTGACTTCAGGCTTTGGGCTCCTACAGCATCGGAAGTCGCTCTGAACCTTTTCAAAGCGGGAAACGGCGTGGATGCATACGCAGCGCTTCCCATGATGAAGGAAGACCATGGGGTGTGGCATGCCTTCGCCCGATGCGAAAGCGGAACCTACTACACATACACGGTCACGTCCGCCATCGGGGTGTTCGAGGTCGTTGATCCATATGCCAGGAGCGCAGGGCTTAACGGCAAGCGCGCAATGGTTCTGGATATGAAATCCACAGACCCCGCCGGCTTTTCCGATGACCGTTTCGTTCAATGCCGCAGCTATAGCGACGCCATAATCTGGGAAGTGCATATCCGCGATTTCTCCAACCATCTTGCTGCATCGGCATATCGAGGAAAGTACCTTGCCTTCACTGAATCAGGGCTGACAGGCGCAGGCGGAGAACCGGCGGGATTGGATCATATCGTCAGCCTTGGAATCACCCACGTTCAGCTGCAGCCGGTCTTTGATTATAACACGTTGGACGAGAATTCCCCGTTGCAGTTCAACTGGGGATACGACCCTCAGAATTTCAATGTTCCCGAAGGCAGTTACTCCACTGATCCTTTCAATGGCGAAGTCAGGGTGAGGGAGCTCAAGCAGCTTGTTCAGAGCCTCCATTCCAGAGGGATAGGAGTGATTATGGATGTGGTCTACAATCACACCTATGATATCTTCTCCAATCTCCAAAAGATTGTCCCTTGCTACTATTACCGATACACAGACGCAGGCACTCCCTCAGGCGGCAGCGGCTGCGGGAATGAAACAGCCTCCGAGCGTCTGATGTTCCGCAAGTTCATGATAGACAGCCTCCTTTATTGGCAGAGAGAGTACCATATAGATGGCTTCCGGTTTGATTTGATGGCCCTGCATGACCTGGAAACGATGCAGATGATTGAGAGAGCTATCCACAAGGTGAATCCTTCAGCCCTTCTCTACGGGGAGGGCTGGACGGGCGGTGCGACTACGCTGGAAGCCGCAAGGCAGTCATCCAAGGCCAATATAAAGGCAATCAAGCCATCGGCGAACGCCGCCGGCTCTGTGGCGGTCTTCAACGACGTCATGCGTGACGGACTGAAAGGCGAGGTGTTCAACCCGGGCTCCCAAGGCTATATAAACGGCAACGCCGACGGGGCGAATGCTTCCCGTGTCTGCTTCGGCATAACCGGAGGCGCCGGAGGCATCGGAGGCGTAGGAGGCGCCGGAAGCCGCATTGGCTGGAGCGTTGACGGGGGGATGGTGGTCAATTACATGTCCGCGCATGACAACAACACCCTCTGGGATAAGCTGTGCGCTTCGGCCGGCAGGGTCTCTGAACACGAAAGAATCGCCATGAACCGGCTTGGGGCATCAATAGTCTTCATCTCACGCGGCATGCCGTTCATGCTGGCAGGGGAGGAGATGCTGCGGACAAAGAAAGGCGATGACAACAGCTACAAATCGCCCGATGATGTCAACAACATCGACTGGGATGCGCTTGCGCCTTCCAGCCCTCAGAGCAGAATGACAAACTTCTATCGCAAGCTCATAGCGATGCGCAAGGCATTCAAGATGTTCAGAAATTCGGAAGTCCGCTGCCGGACTTTCGGTTCCAATGCCATAGAGGTTTCATACGAAAGGGACGGCATGCTTGCGGGGCTTGCCGTGATAAACCCCGGAAATGATATCCTGCGTTACAATCTTAATCCCAATCATTCCTACAAGCTTGTCGCTTTAGGCGATTATTTCCCCATGGGTGCGCATGGCATCCAAGGAGAGGCTTCCATTCCGGGAAGATCGATGATTGTGGTGACAGCTTGCTGAATCTGCTTTGCCGAAATCGCACGGGGCTGTTTGGATCTGCTTGAAAAACATTCTGAGCAGAATCCCCGGCTTGACCATCGCCGTGTTTTCTCAGCCCTTTGTTGAGCCGCTGGTTATGCCCTCCACATAGAATTTCTGCATCACAACGAACAGCGCACTGATAGGTATGCTCACAAGTACGCCTCCTGCGCAGAACTGTCCGAAATAGAGGCTTTTTCTTGATCGGTCAAGCATCCCATAAAGCCCGATCGCCACAGTCCAGTCCGAGGCGATTCCGCTGTTAAGCATTATTTTGGCGAATATGAAGTCAACCCATGGCGCCAGGAAAGCGCTTATGACCGTATACACTATGATAGGCTTGGACATTGGAAGGATTATCCGCCAGAAAATCGTATGCTGCGATGCCCCGTCGATCTTGGCCGCTTCGTTCATCGATATCGGGACAGTGTCAAAGAACCCTTTGGCGATTAGATATCCTAGTCCGCTTGAAGCGCTGTAGACAATTATCATTCCGATGTGGCTGTTTGTCAGCCCGAATGTCTTCATTATGAAATAGACGGCGATCATTGACAGGAATCCGGGGAAAAGCCCTAGTATCATCCCGATGTTCATCAGATTCTTCCTGGCCTTGAACCGCATCTTGCTCATCGCATACGCCACTTGCAGCACGAATGCCGAGGATATGACGCAGTTGCACACCGCAATCAGAAAAGTATTCAGCATCCAGCGTGGGAACTGGTTGGCTGAATCGGTGTTGAAAAGCAGATTCCTGTATTGAATGAGCGAAAGCTTTTCCGGAAAGAACCGCGATATGCTCATGCCGTTGGAGGCGCTGAACGAGCACAGCACCAGCCAGACGATTGGAATCAGCCAGAAGACTGCCAGCAGAAGCAGGGCAACATGCCTTCCCAGATAGAATTTCTCCTTGAATTGGACTTGCCGTGAATTGTTTGCCGTTGCGCTTGTCATCCCTGCATCCTCTCTTCGCTTGAGCCTCTTGTGATTCTGTTGAATGCTATCAGCGTGATTGCGGCGCACACGACGAACACGCATATGCCTATCACCGAAGCCATCTTGTAGTTGTAGTATTCGTTGGTCAATCTGAACAGCCATGTCACCAGAAGATCGATCTCCTTTGCATGGGAGTTGGCCATAAGCTGGTCGGCCGTTTCATAGACGCCGTTTGTCAGCAGGTAAATCACATTGAAGTTGTTTATGTTGCTCACAACGCTGTTTATAAGATAGGGGCCTGTCACAAACAGCATGTACGGCATTGTTATGCTTCTGAACTTCTGCCATGAGTTCGCTCCGTCTATGGTGGCGGCCTCATACAGGTCTGCGGGAATGTTCATAAGCACCCCGGTGGCTATGAGAAGCAGATAGGGGATGCCTACCCATATGTTTATCATTATTATCATGAACTTCGCCCAGCCCGGATGCGTCAGGAATGGTATGTAGTTCATGTATGACGGCACCAAGCCGATGTTTCTGAGAAGGCCGGTCAGGCCTATGCTTGAGCAGATTGTATTCACTATCCCTTGGTCTGCGAAGAAGTTGCGTACAAGCAGGAGGGTCACGAACTGCGGAACTGCCATGGCCACTATGAAGCAGGTGCGCCACATCTTCTTCCATCGGGTTCGCTTGTTGTTTATAAGCAAAGCCAGCAGGATTCCCCCGATGTAGTTGGTGAAGGTCGCCAGCACCGCCCATATGAGCGTCCATCCTAGTATCTTGGTAAAAGAATACCCGAACGTGCTGGTCAGTGAATTGGTGAACAGGGTCTTGAAGTTGCTCAGGCCGACCCATGTAAACAAAGCCGCCGGCGGGAAGTGCTGCTGGTCGTAGTTTGTGAAAGCCACAGCTATCATGACAATCAGCGGTATTATGGTGAACAGGCAGATGCCTATGAGGGGGAAGGCAAGCAGTGTCCTGTGATAGTTGGTTTCCAGCGCTGCGTTAAGATCATCGGCAATTGTGTGAGCCGTGTTCCTTCCTGCCTTGTCTTCCTCCTGATACCGATAGGCCGACTTCACGCTGTTTATATAGACAATCACGAATGCCGCTATCATGACGAGACTGATTATGCCGTACAGAAGTATCTTGAAGCTGTTGTCGAAATCGTTGAACTCGTTCTTCATTGTGACGGGATTGTAGACTCTTTCCTGCTGCACAGTTCCAAGCGTGCCGAACTTGGAAAGATTCGGCGCTGCGAAGAATGCCATTGCAAGTATGAATAGCACCTCGGCCAGAAGAAGCGCTATGCCGGCAAGAATCCTCTTCCTTCGCATATGCCCCAGTCCCATGAATACGAGGGAGAGCTTCACGAATACATCCCCCTTGCTGACTGCCATCACAAATTCCTTGAACCATTCGCCAATGGTTGGCAAGAAGCCCCTTGGATGAGCGGTGAAGCCATGTGATCTTGCTTGTTTCATACCCAACTCCTCCTTTCGCCTTCAGGCATCTCATAAGATTCCAAATAACAGGACAGAATAGATGCCGGAAGTAAAAGGGGGCGTCTGATGACGCCCCTGATGATTCAGTTGACTGCTGCCGTTATGCCCGCCGCTGCGGTTGAAAGAAGGTCTGAAAGCGGCTTTCCTTCTGGGTTGCCCTGGGAGAGGATTGTTCCCAGCGTCGCCGCTGGCGACCAGTAGTTGCCGCCGACTCTCTGAACCGTGGCGTATGCGCTCTGGGCGGCCAGGGCTGCAATCGCCGGATTGGCAAGCACCGTTTCGGATGCCGCCGCCTTTGTGCTGGCAGGCCCATCTCCGTTTGCCTCGAAGCGCAAAAGCTGGCTTTCGTCGTTTATCATGAACTTGGCAAGCTCCATCGCCCATCCGACATTGACAGAGTAGGGATTGACGCCTATGAACTTGTATCCGGCAAATGATGACATCTGAACAGCCTCGCCGCTGACAAGGTAGGTCGGCAGCTTTGCGCATGCGTAGCCGTCCCCGTAGGCTTCCTTCGCCGGGTTGGAATCCCAGGTGCCATCGATGAAGGCGACAACTTTTCCTTCCTTTGCCGCGGAGCAAAGGTTGGAAGTGGCATCAGCCACGAACCCGCCTGTTGCCACCAGATCCAGAATGCCCTGGCAGACAGCTTCGCCTCTGGGACAGGCCCATTCGCAGTGATTTGTCTGTCCGTCTGGGTTGAGAGCCATGTCAAGCCCTGCTCCTTTGAAGAAGGAATAGACATACCATCCTCCGTCTGCTCCGAACTGCATCCCGACCGTCTTTCCGGCGGCAGCCGCTTTCTGGGCCATGGCATTGAGTGAAGTCACATCCGCATCTGTGAAGAATTTCGAATTGTAGTACAAGAAATACCCGTTTGAAGCGCTCATGGGATAAGCATAGAGCTTGCCGTCCACTGTCGCTGCGTCCACCGCTCCCTTTCCTATGTTCGCCTTTATCGCATCAACATCCTGCACGGGCTGGATTGCGCTGCCATTGACAAGCTCCAGAAGCTGGTCATCAGCAAAGGTGTAGACATCCGCTGCGGCCTCAGGATCCTTGAGCACAGTATCCTTGCAGGTCGATTCCGATTCGATTCCAATCGTGATCTCGAAATCCACGCCGGGATTCGCCGCCTTGAAATTCGCGATGATCTGCTCAGTGACGGGCACATACAGATCGCCGACCCAAACATTCAGCTTCACCGTCTGCTTCTCTGCAGAAGGCGCCTTTTCCGATGCGCCGCCGGCGAAGATCAATGCCATTGTCGCAGAGAGCAGCAACATGGTGATGATAGTCTTTTTCATGATTATTCCTCCTGATATATGAAGTGCAACGCACTTTTCAGCCATGATAGGATTCAGCGCAAATAAAACCGCCATACCGCCATATCAAGCAAGAAGGCGCAGGCATAAATATTCTAGCATGAAGCCACGCATAAAGCGAGAGTCGATTTCATTTTCCCCAGGCCCTTTCTGAGGATTGCATAAATCCTGCTTTATGTAAACCTGCATGAGATGACAATTAGAAAAAACGGCGGGAAAAGCTCCCGCCGCCATGAAGACATCTTTCAGCAGAAGCTGAACCAAGATCATTTGCCGAAGTACCTCTTGAGAAGCCCGGCGAAAGCCTTGCCGTGGCGGGCTTCATCACGAGCCATTTCATGTACATTGTCGTGAATCGCATCAAGATTGTACTGCTTGGCCAGCTTGGCAAGCTTTGCCTTTCCTGCTGTCGCTCCGTTCTCGGCCTCAACCCTCATCGCAAGGTTCTTCTCTGTGCTGTCGGTAATGACCTCGCCAAGCATCTCTGCGAATCTGGCGGCGTGCTCTGCCTCTTCCAGTCCTGCCTTTTCCCAATACAGACCGATTTCAGGATATCCTTCGCGGTGCGCCACACGTGCCATTGCGAGATACATTCCCACTTCGGTGCATTCGCCGGTGAAATTGGCCCTGAGGCCTTCGATGATCTCGTTCTTCACTTCTTCCGGAACATCCGCGCCGAATTGCTTGCCGACACCGACAACATGCTCCGCCGCCCATGTCATCTGCTCTGTCTGCTTCGTGAACTTTGCACCGGGGCATTTGCACTGAGGACAGAACTCCGGCGGCTCAGCGCCTTCATGAACGTAACCGCAGATTGGACATACCCATTTCATAACAAACCCTCCATTGAATGAAAACATTTTTCTTCTGCTGCATTATACATCGGATGTGGAGGCTTATCAAACTGTAAATGATGTAGAAAGAAATTCTCACAAAATTACACAGATTCTCATCTGGATGGCTTTGCGTTGCAAGCTGGTTGAGAGCAGAGGTCTGCTTGACAAATGCCGATTGCCTGATTATCATCTCATATTCTATGAGTTGGAGTAAATATGGAAATCTATATGGGAATCTATGGATAAAAGAAACATTATAAGGTTTTTTGACAGATTGGCTCCGCAGTGGGACGATAATCTCTCGGTCAATGAGGACAAGATGGAGGTCATCTTGGATGCAGCGCATGTGAAAGCCGGCTCCATGGTGCTGGATGTGGCCTGCGGCACTGGCGTGATGTTCCCGTTTTATCTGAAGAGGGACGTCATGGCGGTCACCGGGATAGACATATCTGCCGGCATGGTCACCGTAGCGCGGAGCAAGTTCAGCGATCCGCGGATAAATGTGATTTGCGCAGACATGGAGGAGCTGCATGGCGGTTCCGGCTACGAGTGCTGCGTGATATACAACGCTTTCCCGCACTTTGCAGATCCAGAACGGCTTATTTGCAATCTGGCAACATGGCTTAAGCCGGGCGGCAGACTGACGATTGCCCATGACATGAGCCTTGAAAAGCTCAATCTTCATCATCGGAGCGTTTCGCCGGATGTTTCAAGAGCAATGCTTCCACCCTGGGAGCTTGCAAGCCTGCTTTCCCCTTGGTATGACGTTGATATTGCATTCTCCGATGAGGGGAAGTACATTGTTTCGGGAAGCCTGGCCAGCAGATTAAGAAAAAGGTTAAATAAATCAGAGAAATGCGTTATAATGACTGCACAAGTTATAATGACTGCACACGTTGCAATGACAAGGCAGAGGGAATCAAATCCTGTTTAGGATGCAATTGCCTGATAAGGAACCTATGGTATGGATAAAATCAGAATCATTGAAGTCAAGAGAAGCGTATTCGAGGATAATGACAAGGACGCTGCGATGCTCAGGGGCAAGCTTAAGGAGAATGGGGTTTTCCTTCTTAATCTGATGTCCTCCCCGGGAAGCGGCAAGACAACGACCTTGGTGAGAGCCATAAACGCCTTGAAGGATAAGCTCAACATCGCTGTGATGGAAGCTGACATAGACGGGGATGTGGATGCAAGGAAGATTGCCGCGCAGACAGGGGTTCAGTCGATTCAGCTTCATACTGGCGGGATGTGCCATCTGGATGCGGAGATGACCAGACAGGGGCTGCGTGAGTTGGATTTGAAAAAGGCGGATCTTGTGATTCTGGAGAATGTGGGCAACCTTGTGTGTCCTGCGGAATTTGATACCGGGGCTTCCAAGAACTGCATGATTCTTTCTGTGCCGGAGGGCGATGACAAGCCTCTTAAGTATCCTTTGATGTTTTCCATCTGTGATTTGGTCTTGATAAACAAGATTGATGTGATTGATCGATTTGACTTCGACCTTGAGAAGTGCAAGGAATATATCAGGCGAAGAAACCCTCAGGCAAAGGTGATTCCCATCTCAGCTAGGAATGGGGACGGAATAGACCTCTTCGTTTCTTGGCTGCTTGGCCAGGTGAAGACTTGGAAGGAGAACTGATATGCCGGAGATGAGTGATAAGTTTGTGCCTGCTCACATGCATGACAGGAATCCGAATCCCAAGCTTCTGAAATTTGTCAGACGCGTAACTGATCGCCTGCCGGGGAAGATAAAGGGAATCAAGGTTCAGGATCCTGAGTATTGGGGCTTTGCCTGCATATTTGAAGATGAACTGGACAAGCAGGAGTCGGAGAATGCGCTTGACCTTCTCAATCAGATGAAGGTCAGAAAGAAGTATCCCTATTCCAGGATGAAGGAGATGTGCCAGTCCATCAAGATGGAGAATGATGCCGCTGATGCGCTTTTGGACAAGCTTTCGTTCTATGGGATGCTTGAGTATGATTTCGGAGACAAATACACGAAGGATGGGCCTGTTCCCGGGACGACTTTCAACAGGGAGGACCGGCACTACTGGATTCCTCTTTTTGTGCCTGGCTCTGCGGAATACACGAACATGAACAAGGCTCTGATGGACAAGCATCCGGAGCTGGCCATGTTCTTTGAGCGCATGACATTCCTTCCGCTGGAGAAGGCCACGGCCATGGTGCCCCCCGGGGGCGGAGGCATAGGGATGCACGTCATTCCTGTTGAAAAGGCCATCAGCATGGAAAGCACCACCGCTGACATAGAGCACCTGTCCTATTGGCTCAAGAGATATGAGGGGCATTTGGGCGCATCTATCTGCTCGTGTCGCTACGGCAGGAAGAAGATGGATGAAGGCTGCGCCGATGATTACGAAGGCTGGTGCATTGGTGTTGGAGACATGGCCGACTAC
>JBQNBA010000039.1:0-13853 GCA_052170175.1 Sphaerochaetaceae bacterium
AGCACTGGAAACTCACTGCTCACGAATCCCAGTTCAATCAGATTTTTCAAATAGACGGACAGCTTGCTCTTCTCAATGAGCGTCACATCCTGTATTTCGTTGAATTTTGTTTTTCCATATGCGATTGCCTGGATTATCGCATTGTAGGTCGCCGGCTCGCGAAGCTCCTGCCTCAGAAGAAACTCCGGTTCCGTGTACAATATGCTTCCCTTCCTGATTATCGCCCGCACTATATTATCTTTAAGCGGCAGTGAATCATCGAACTGCTCAAGATAATAAGGAATTCCACCAAGCAGGCTATAGGTCGCAATCTTGTCATGCAGACCATAAGACGGGACAAACAAGGCGGCATCACGATAATGCATCGGCTCCATCTTGTATATCCCAGTCGAGCGTCCATAAAGTGGGTTCCTCTCTGCCAATATCTCCTTCTCAATATAGCCCATTGCGCTTCCGCAGAGAATCACCATCACATTCTCATGCTTAAGGATGCCATCCCACTGCTTCTGCAATATTGAAGCAATCTCGCTGTTGCCCCTGGCCATGTAGGGAAACTCGTCAATGACAAGAATGCTCTTGCCGTTCTCGTTGCGCACATAATCCTTGACCGAAAGAAAAGCCAGATTCCAATCTCTGAACTCCTGAGCGTAATCACCCGCATTGAAGCCGGAGGAAAAAACCGCATTGCTGAAATTCCTCAGCTGCTGGGAATCCTCGGTCTGGGTGCAGGTGAAGAACACGGCCTTCTTTCCCTTGCAGAAACGCCGTATCGTCTCGGTCTTGCCTATGCGTCTCCTGCCATAGATGATGATAAGCTGGCTTTTTCCCGATTCATATCTTTCATTGAGAAAAGCCAGTTCTTCGTTTCGTCCTATGAATCTCTCGTCAGATTGCCTCATGATTGCCTCATAGCTACGATAATATCAGTCAAATCATAATTTGTCAAATCGTGATTTGACTTTATTCTCATTGATTTCAATTGGCATTGATTTGACAGTTCTTCGCATTCTGGTGATTTGCCCAAATAATGCTCCAAGCGCTGCCTTATGCCGAAGCCCAAGCAATCACCCGCATTGAAACCGGATGAAAAACCGCATCGCTGAAATTCCTCAGCTGCCGGGAATCCTCGGTCTGGGTGCGATGAAGAACACGGTCTTCTTCCCCCATGCCGTCAGAAAACTACAGCGCCCAGCGACAAGCCCCACAGCCCCATCAAGGCAAGCTCCTTGTTCTTGTTAATCAGAATGAGGGAATCAGCCTTAAGACCGAGGTTCAGCCCAAAGACCCTGCCGTCAATCACCTTCCAGTACCCGTTGGCCACAAAATACGGCAGACAGAAATCGGTCAGCCTGGGCTCTGGCAGCGCATTGCCTTAATCATCGACTCCGCCCTTGGCATAGTAGCTTATTGCATTTGCAGCGCCATGGATAAGCGGCAGCCCCGCCATGGCCTCAACTCCGAAATGCGCGGATTCAAGCGCGGCGTCAACTCCTATTGAATAAAGATTCACCCCCACGCCAATCTCCGACTTGGCGCAAAGCCCGGCAAGAGATATTGCGAGAATAAGAACGACAATCACAAATCTCCTCATTACAGCATCTCCTTGACGGTCTTCCAGTCCAAATGCTCCATATGGCCGTGCCATCTCCTTTAAGTTGATTATAACACTTAACGATAACAGTCAAACAGAGAAAAGGCGACAAAAAGCCGCACCGAATGAAAGCCGCTGTCCGCCGAAGCGGCTCTGCAACTGCTTATTCCATAGCTTCGGTGTCATTTCGAGCTGATTCCATATGGGAGGGGGGATTTCCACTCAGGAACAAGGCTATGAAGCATATCCAGAAGAGCCTCTGCATCCATCGTCTCGAGCATCTTGACCATATCCCCCAGACCATCCAGCGCGAGAGTGTTGGTCACCTTCGCCTTGAAAATCCTCTTGTTCTCAGTGGGAATCGTGGTGTCCTTGTTGGCAAGCAGCTCCTCGTACAGCTTCTCCCCCGGCCTCAGACCGGTTATGTTTATCTTGGTTGTTCCGTCACCGAAAACATATATGAGCTTCTTGGCGAAGTCGTAGATGTTCACCGGCTCTCCCATGTCCAGCACCATCACCTCGGAGCCCTTTGCCAGGGTCGCCGCACGGAAAACCAGCCCGACCGCCTCCGGAATCGCCATGAAATAACGGATGATTCTCTTATCGGTCACGGTTATCGGAACACCGGCCTTTATCTCCTCCAGAAACAGCGGAAGCATTGAGCCGCGCGATCCTATCACATTCCCAAACCGGACAGCCACCATCTCGGTCCGCTCGGAGGAAAGGGCGCTCGCCATCATCTCGACAACCCTCTTGGTGGCTCCCATCACGTTGGTTGGATTCACGGCCTTATCCGTTGATATGACAACAACCTTCTCTGCACCGCTCTCCTTGGCCGCAGAAAGAACATTGTATGAACCGCAGATGTTCGTCCTGACCGCCTCCTCAGGATAAAGCTCAGACATAGGAACATGCTTTACGGCCGCCGCATGGAAAACTATCTCCGGCTTGTGTCTGCTCATGATGCTCCTTATCTTCTCGCCGTCCCTTATATCGCAAAGCACAGGCAGCACCTTGTCAGACCACTCGCTCCGGTAATCAAGCAGACGCAGGCATAAATCGTGCAGCTCGGATTCATCTATATCCAGCAGAAGCAGCTTCGCAGGCTTGAAGCTCACAAGCTGGCGGCTTATCTCCGATCCTATGCTTCCCCCCGCTCCGGTCACCAGCACAATCTTGCCCTCAATCATATCGGCAATCGGCTCACGTTCAATCTGTATGAGCGAGCGCCCCAGCAGGTCGGCATAATCCATGTCCCTTATGCTGACCCTGTTAGCCTTCCCGCCCTGCTCGAACAGATTAGGCACAATCTTCACCTTCAAGCCGTTGCGAATGGCGATATCCACAGCCTTCTGCATCCGTGAGGATGAAATCTCAGTGATTGCTATAACCAGCGCATCGGACACATGGCTTTCAAGGATTCCCTCAAGCTTCTCAAGGTTCCCCAGAACCGGAACTCCTTGGATTATCTCACCGATCTTATCATAGGCGTCATCGATGAATCCTGTCACATTATAGTCGAACTTGCCCTTATGCGCCATCCGCGCTATGGCAAGGCCTATCTCCCCGGCTCCATAGACAAGAGCCTTCGGCTTGCCGGACATAGATGCCATGCTGCGCTTCTGAAGCAAGCCGCGGTATATGAATCTTATGCTCAGAACGCTGAGAATCACAAGGCAGACGGTCACCACCGACACCCTGACCTGCATGGAAACAATGCCGTAGCGAATCCATGAATAAATAAAGTACAGAGCCCATAGCGGAACCACCGACACGAGAACCTTGAACACAAGGTCGATTGAGCCGGTCATGAGCTTTATATGGTAAATCCTGTTTATATGAAAAATCGCAACCTGCACGACGGCAAGCGCAAGCATGAGCATCCAATCCATTGCGTCAAGCGCTCCGCTCACAAGAAAATAGGACAGAATCCCACAAGCGTAGAACAAAACAATGTCGATGAGGGCCAATGCATGCCGCTTCAACGACAGGAATCTGACTTTATTGCGCACGTCATTCTTCATGACATCATCGCCCATATCAAAAACACCCCTGCCAATAAACGAAACATAGATGAAATGGGAAACCCATGTTTCTACACTTTAGCACATCATCTCCGACTGTTCTACTTAAAAAATCCAAAAAATCCGACAAGTCTGCCGGATTCACTCCAATGCGTACGGAGAAGAGAGACATCACCTTGCCTGCGGTATGTACATCATTCTCAAAATCAACTGAACCAGGCGTGCAGGCAGCAGGCGTTTGAGCGTAACCAGACACTTGTACCCCAAGCCGACAGCGCATCTTACAGGCGGATTCTTCCTTTTCAGCATCCCGGCAATGCAGGATGCGGCGGTGGCGGGACTCTTTCCGGACATCTCATCATGAGCCACCTTCTCAACCGAAGCCAGACAGGTCTGGTAATACGGGGAATCCTCCGGCTCCACATTAAGACGATTCTGCGTGAATGAAGTCCGGGTGTCGCCGGGCTCCACAACCACAACCCTCACCCCAAAGGGGCGGCACTCCATCCTAAGCGCCTCGGAATAAGCCTCCAGGGCGAACTTGGAGCAGCTGTAATGCGATTGGTACGGGATGGGAATCAAGCCCGCGACAGAGCTTGTCATGACCACCAGAGAATGCGGATGCTCCCTCAGCAACGGCAGGAATGCGCTGTTGACTGCCAGAACCCCGAAGAAATTCGTATCCAGCTGCTTCCTGGCATCGTCCACATCAACCCCTTCGCAGGAGCCGGCTATGCCAAACCCGGCGCAGTGCACTATCACCTGCAGGCTCTTCACGGCGCTGCGGGCCGCCAGAATCGAGCCCTTGTCCGAAACATCCAGCTTGAGCCCTATGAGATTATCGCCCTCGCCGGGGGTCTTTCCGCTCCTTGAGGCACAGTAAACCTTGTATCCCCGCTCTGCCAGCATCAAAGCGACATGACTTCCGATGCCCCTTGATGCCCCTGTCACCAGCACCGGGCCTTCATATATCCTCTTTCTGCTCATATCCAAGGATTATGATGCAAAAGAAATATGTTGTCTAGGAAAACATCAGGAAAACATCAGCCCGAAGACCTTCATCAAAAGCACAAGCGAAGGCAGGCACAGCACCATGCTCAGAACCATAGTTCTGTTTGCGAATCCCACATCCAGCTTGTACTGACGGCTCATCACGACAGTCATTGAGCCAACAGGCAGAGCCGATATGAGCAGGACGACGGCAACGACCATGGAATACTGAACCTTGAACACCCACAGCCCAAAGGCAAACAGCAGAGGCAGCGCAAGCAGCCTCATGGCGCACACAGCGTAGCTTTTGAGATCCAGGAAGACATCCTTCCAATGCATATCGACAATCCAGCTGCCTATGAGCATCAGAGATATGGCGGTCGACATATTGCCTATGTCATCAAGCACCTTCCCGACCGAAGCGGGAATACGCCACGGCAGAAAAAACAACGCCATCGAGAGCATTGAGACAACGCTGAGAGGATTCAGGATATCCTTCATCCTAAGACCGCCGGATTCTCTCTGCATGAAAAATGCGGCGGAAACGTAGAAGAAGGCATTGAACACGACATTGAACACAATCGCATACAGCAGCCCCTCAGCACCGTAAAGAGAAAGCGCAAGCGGAAAGCCCACGAAGACGACATTGGAATAAACGCTCTCCATTATGGCTATCCCTGAAAGCTCTTTGAAATGAAAGACAACGATGCTCAGGAGAATGGAGATGACAAAGTAAATCACGGAAAGCTCAAGCGCCAGGATTATGTTGCGCGAAACCTCCGGGCTGTAATCAAGATTCCCTGACATTATCAGCTTGCAAGGAAACACCACTTTCAGAAGAAACCCCGTGAGCTGGTCAAACCCCTCTTTCGTGAAAACTTTTTTTCTTGCAACGGCATAGCCTATCCAGACCAGCACCGCTATCTGAAGCAATGCCGTGACCAAAGTCTTGAACATAATCCAACCCCGATTGCTGTATTCTACAGATTCCATCAAAGAAAAACAATCTCACATGGTTGACAATAAATATTGTTTTATCCATAACCTGATTAGTATGGAAATCAGTATGGAAAAAGAAAACAAGATGGGCGTGATGCCCGTAAGAAAGCTGCTGGTCACAATGAGCCTGCCGATGATGTTCTCCATGCTTGTCCAAGCCATGTACAACATCGTCGACAGCATATTCATATCACGAGTCAGCGAATCCGCATTGACGGCGGTTTCGTTGGCCTTCCCCCTGCAGATGCTCATGATAGCCTTTTCGGTGGGGACAGCCGTGGGCATAAACTCCCTTCTGGCAAGACGCCTGGGGCA
Organism: Sphaerochaetaceae bacterium; assembly: GCA_052170175.1. Classification (GTDB taxonomy): domain Bacteria; phylum Spirochaetota; class Spirochaetia; order Sphaerochaetales; family Sphaerochaetaceae; genus JAAYFO01. The sequence goes on from JBQNBA010000039.1 coordinate 5,920, forward strand.
GAAGAACCGCGAGGAAGCGCAGAAGGTGGCCGAGACCGGCATCGCCCTCATGATGCTGACTTACATTGTTTTCGGAACAATCGGGCTTTTCCTGCCCAGGACCTTCATAGGGCTGTTCACAAAAGATCCCGGACTGCTGCAGATGGGCGGTGATTACCTCGGAATCTGCATGACGCTCTCATTCGGCATATTCCTTTCGATAGCCTGCGAGAAAATAATCCAAGGCACAGGCGAAACCCTCAGCGCAATGGCAATCCAGCTGACAGGCGCAGTCATAAACATAATAATGGACCCGATACTGATATTCGGACTGCTGGGATTCCCTGCAATGGGAATAAAAGGGGCCGCCTATGCGACAGTGCTGGGACAGATAGGCAGCATGGCCTTAGGGATGGTTCTGCTCAAGCGCAACCCCTTCATAACGGTCAGATTCCTGAAAGCAAAGCTGGATAGACGCATATCAAAGGATATATACAACGTAGGTCTGCCATCAATAATAATGCAGTCAATAGGCACAGTCATGACTTCGGCGATGAATATGATTCTCATATCATTCACTCCGACCGCAACAACGGTATTTGGCGCATACTTCAAAATACAAAGCTTCGTTTTCATGCCGGTGTTCGGACTTAACAGCGGCCTGATTCCTATCGTAGGCTATAATTTCGGCGCTAGGAATCGAGTCAGAATCCATCAAGCCGTAAAGCATGGCGTTATTATCGCAACAGGCATAATGTTTATCGGCTTCATGGCTTTCCAGCTTTTCCCCGGCGCTCTCCTCTCAATCTTCAAGCCATCGGAGGAAATGATGAGCATAGGGACAGTCGCTTTCAGGAAAATAAGCTGGTCCTTTCTGTTCGCCGGAGGGGCGATAATGCTGAGCGGAGTCTTCCAAGGCGTGGGCGATGGAATCTACAGCATGTACATATCCATCACAAGGCAGCTTCTGGTGCTGATTCCCAGCGCATGGATTCTTGGCCGGCTCTTTGGACTGAAAGCGGTCTGGCTGTCCTTCATAATCAGCGAATGCATATCCGCAATGCTGTCAATTATCCTTTTCCGGAAAGAATCCAGAAAACTCCGTGGGCTTGAATCCCCGCCGGACACGGAAAGCAAAATGAATAAGGGATACCAAGGAATATGACAGAAGAAAAAGACAGATGGCAGTTCAAGGCAATCGGTCATGTTCATTCCGATTTCCCCGAGAAGTTCGGACTGCCAAGGCAAAGCGGCCTCGTGGAGCAGCTTGAAGCGTTCATCGTGATGGAGCCTGAATTCCGTGACCGCGAGGCGTTCAGGGGTCTTGAAGGCTGCTCTCACATCTGGCTCATCTGGGAGTTTTCGGAAACCTCAAAAGCAGCATGGTCTCCCACAGTGCGTCCGCCGCGCCTGGGAGGGGAACGTAGAATGGGGGTGTTCGCCACCCGCTCCCCTTTCCGCCCCAACCCCATCGGACTATCCTCGGTGAAGCTTGAGCGAATCGAGTTCACCCATGACAAAGGGCCCGTGCTGCACATAAGCGGAGCCGATTTGATGGACGGAACCCCGATTCTCGATATAAAGCCATATCTGGCCTACACCGACAGCCACCCTGATGCCAAGGTGGAGTATCTTGAGGGTGCAGAGGTCATTCAGGCTGACAGCAGGCTTGAAGTCGATATCCCGCCCAAGCTTGAAACCCTTGTTCCACCAGAAAAAAGATCTGCGCTCAGGTCGGTGCTTTCACTTGACCCCCGGCCGCGCTTTCATAATGATTCCAATCGCATTTACGGAATGAGCTTCTGCGGATTGAACATCCAGTTCAAGGCAAGCAATCCGGCTGATGCAGATGATGCAAAAACGGATGACCGCAACGCAAACGATGCCGGCGACAGGAAGGCCGATGCCTCAAACGCAAACGATGCCGCAGACAGAAAAACCAAAGCCGGAACCGTCAGCGTCATTTCAATCGAGCCAATGCATCAATCGAACTAACGCATCAATCGAGCCAATGCAAAAAAGCTGAACCATCAAAAAGACCGAACTGCCCAAAAAAGCTGAACTGCCAAAAAAGCTGAACCGCAAATCAGACCTCAGCGTAGAAGCACGCCATTGCATCTAGCATTATCCCGGTATCGGCAACTCCACCGGTTTCATAAGGCGAATGCATGGCAAGCTGAGCCAACCCGATGTCAGCAGTGGGAACAGAGTATCTTGTTGCGCTGAGATTTCCAAGAGTGCTGCCGCCTGGAAGATTCGAATTGTTGAAGAACATCTGATAAGGAACGCCGTGGCGTTCAAGCAAATCCTTCAGGACAGCGCCGGAGAAGCCGTCCGTCGTGTATTTCTGGTTCCCCGAATGCTTAATCACAACGCCCTTGTTTGGATACACCTTGCTTGTCGGGTCGCTCGTCTCCGGACAGTTCGGATGAACCGCATGGCCGTTGTCGGCGGACAGCATGAAACTGCCACCCTTCGCTATGCATGACTGTTCATAATCCCAGCCCAGACTGCCCCCGATCCGTGCAAGCGTTTGACTCAGGAAGTCGCTCAATGCACCCTGCTTCGTCCCGCTGCCCACCTCTTCATTGTCAAACAAAGCGCAGACCTGAATCTTGCGGGAACTGCTTGAATGAATCAGCGACTCCACTGCGCAATACGCACATTGAAGGTCATCAAGCCTAGGCGCAGAGAAGAACTCATTGTCCTTCCCCCAGACAGTCCCCTTCATCCTGCAATAGAGGAACAGCTCAGTCTCCACCAAAGCTTTTTCGTCAACCCCAATCAACTGCGTCGCCATCTGCTTCAAAGCCCCTTCCTTGCGCCCCTGTGCAATCAGCGGCAGGAGATCCTTCTGCACCTTGTAATCAACCCCATGGTTCGCCTCACGGTTCTGATGAATCGCAAGATTAGGGATAAGGCATAAATCACGGTCAAACATCACCAGACGCTCTTGCAGACCGCCCTGACCGTCTCGGATAAAAGCCCTTCCCGCTATTGAAAGCGGACGGTCAAACCACGGCGCCATCAGCATCCCGCCGTAGCCCTCCACATTCAGAGAAGTGTACGCATCCCCCATCTCCGGATTGCCCTTTATCTTAAAAGACGGAGAATCCGTATGGGCTGACACAATGGAAAACCCGTCACCTCCGCAAACCGGAATCCTGAAAGCAATCAATGATGACCCGTTTCTTGTCACGTAATACGATTTCCCCTGCTCAAGCGAGAACCGCTTCGATTCCTCAAGCCTAAGAAACCCTTCGCCTTCCAGCTTAGAGGCGACATTCGCCACCACATGGAAGCAGCTTGGACTGCGATGTATGAAATCAATCAGACCTTGCGTGGTCTTTATATCATCTTCCTTCATGCCGTTCTCCTTGATACGCTCCTGCATGTTGATATGCTCCTGCAATGTCGACAAACCCCTGCATGCTGAGCGCTCCTGCCTGGGCAGCGCCTTAAAGCGTTCTGACGAAATTCTAACAACCACCGTTTAGGTTTGCAATAGGGGCGGGTTCCCGATTCACGCTTCTGATATATCTTGCAAGAGCAGCTGCAGGAACGATGACGACAGAAGTCTAAGCGCTCTTGCCTGTGTAAAGCTGGTAGTACCTGCCCTTCTGCTCAAGCAGTTCCTCATGGCTGCCGCTTTCTATGATGCGGCCATGCTCCATGACCAGAATCACATCGCTGTTGCGGATTGTGGAGAGCCTGTGAGCTATAACGAATGAAGTGCGCCCCTTCATCAGCTCGTCCATGCCCTCCTGTATCAGCTTCTCGGTGCGGGTGTCAATCGAACTGGTCGCCTCATCCAGAATAAGCACCGGCGGGTCGGCGATTATCGCTCTGGCAATCGACAGAAGCTGGCACTGCCCCTGCGACAAATCGCCCCCGTTGGCACGGATGACAGTATCATACCCCTGCGGAAGCTGCCTTATGAACTCATCGGCATGCGCAAGACGCGCCGCCGCCACAACCTCGTCTTCCGTGGCGTCAAGTTTTCCATAACGTATGTTGTCGGCGATTGTGCCTGTGAACAAAGCGGTTTCCTGCAGTACAATGCCAAGCGACCTTCTCAGATCGTTCTTCTGAATCTTGTTGATATTGATGTTATCATAACGTATCTTCCCCTCCTGAATACCATAGAAACGGTTTATCAGGTTGGTGATGGTCGTCTTGCCCGCCCCCGTGGAGCCGACAAGAGCCACCTTCTGCCCCGGCTTTGCATGGAGATTGATATCATGAAGAACCATCTTATCATCCGAATAGCCGAAGTCGACATCACTGAAGGTTATATCCCCCTCCAGCGGAATGTACGTGGTCGTGCCGGTCGCCTTGTGATAATGCTTCCAAGCCCACTCCCCGGTGTGCTCATCCGTCTCAGTCACGCTGCCGTCTGAATCGGTCCTGGCATCAACAAGCATGACATATCCCTCATCTGTCTCCGGCTTCTCATCGAGCAGCCTGAAGATTCTGTCGGCTCCGGCCAGAGCCATGAAAATCGAGTTCATCTGCATGCTCACCTGATTTATCGGCATCCCGAAGTTCTTGTTGAACGAAAGGAAGCTGGCAAGTGCGCCCACTGTGAACCCCGCCGCCGGGTCAAGGGCTATGATTCCTCCTATTATCGCGCAAAGCACATAGCTGACATTGCTTATCTGGGCGTTCACCGGTCCTATTATGTTTGAATAGGCATTCGCCTTGTAGGCGCTTTCATACAGCTGCTGGTTCATCTCATCGAAGGCCTTGATGGACTCTTCTCCGTGGTTGAACACCTGCACGACCTTCTCCCCGGTCATCGTTTCCTCAATGAAGCCATTCAGCCGGCCCAGATTCTCCTGCTGGGCCACGAAGTTCCTGCCTGAACGTCTGGTGGCGAACATAGACGCAAATATCATCACAGCCACCATCGCGATAGACACAAGCGTCAGAGGCACAGACAGAATGACCATGGAAACGAGCACCGAGGCGATTGTTATGAAGCTGCTTATGATATTGGGCAGCGACTGGCTTATCATCTGCCGCAAGGCATCCGTGTCATTCGTGTATATCGACATAACATCGCCATGGGAATGCGTGTCAAAGTATTTGAGCGGCAGCTTCTCCATGTGTTCAAACAACTGCTCGCGTATCCTGCGCAACGTCCCCTGAGTCACAAAGCTCATGCACAGGGACTGCGTCAGAGTGCCTGCGATTCCGATGAGGTAGAACATCGCCACCCTTCCGATTGCTTTTGCAAGCGGAGCGAGATCAACAGCCATTCCTGCATCGGCGACCTTCTTGAGAGGCGCTATGTATGTGTCAATCAATGTCTTGGCGAAAAGCGTCCCCTGGACATTGGCAAACACCGTGATGACTATGCACAACAGCACCAGCGCAATCTGGAAACCATAGCTGCGCATCACGATTCCCATTATTCTTTTCAGTATCCTGCCGGGATTCTTGACCTTTGGCCTGGGCATCCCCCTGCGTCTGCCCATCCCCATTCCGCTTGGCGCTGCCTTTTCCTTTTCTGCCATGAAACGCCTCCTAGCCCTTCGAATCGAAATCGGCCCGTGCATCACCCAGACCCATCTGCGATGCATGTATCTCCCTGTATATGGAGTTGCCTGCCAGAAGATTCTCATGCGTGTCAAATCCGTTCAGCCGCCCATGGTCCAGAACCAATATCCTGTCACAATCCTGAACAGAGGAAATCCTCTGGGATATCATCAGCTTGGTGGTCTGCGGCAAGCTCTCTTCAAGCGCCCGCCTTATATTCGCCTCGGTGGAAGTGTCAACTGCGCTTGTCACATCGTCAAGAATCAGAATCCTGGGCTTCATCAGAAGAGCGCGGGCTATGCATAGACGCTGCCGCTGGCCTCCTGACACATTGGTTCCTCCCTGCTCAATGCGGGTTTCATAACCATCCGGCAGGCTCTCGATGAATTCATCGACGCAGGCAATCCTGCAAGCCTCACGGCATTCTTCATCCGAAGCAGCCGGATCGCCCCAGCGCAGATTCTCGTAAATCGTTCCGGAGAACAGTATGTTTTTCTGAAGGACAACGGAAACGCCGCCACGAAGCTTCTTAAGGTCATAATCCCTGACATCCACCCCGCCGACCTTCACGCAGCCCTCGCTCACCTCGTACAGCCTGCTTATCAGGCTTACCAGACTCGACTTTCCCGAGCCGGTGGCTCCTATTATGCCAATCATCTCGCCCGAGTCGACTTTGAAGCTTATATCATCAAGCACCGCCTGCTGCGCATCGCCGCCTTCGCTGTAACAGAACGACACATGGTCAAACTCAATGCTGCCGTCCTTTATCTCCATCACCGGATTCTCAGGATTGGCGATTGAAGGCTTCTCGGAAATCACCGCCACAATCCGCCGGGCGCTTGCCGATGACATCGTTATCATGACCACCACGGCCGACAGCATCATCAGACTCATCATTATGTTCATGCAGTATGTCAGCAGACTGAGAAGCGTGCCGGTTGTCAAATCACCTCCGACTATCATGCCTGCCCCCACCCAGCTTATTATAAGGATGCAGGCGTATACAGTTCCCATGAGCAACGGAGAGACAAATGCCATCCGTATCTCCGCCTTGAGGAACAGGATATACACATTAAGCGCCGCCTTCTTGAACTTGCCGATTTCGTGATTCTCCCTCACATAGGCTTTCACCACCCTCATCCCCTGGATGTTCTCCTGAACGCTCTCGTTCAATTCATCGTACTTTCGGAATATCTGGGTGAAATACTTGACTGTCGACCTCAGCATGATGGTCATCACAATCGCAAGGAACAGCACAGCCATAAGATATATGCTTGCTATCCTTGGGCTGAGCATGAAGCTCATGAACATGGCGACAATCATCGACATAGGAGCCCTTACAGCCATTCTGAGCATCATTTGATAAGAATTCTGCACATTTGAGACATCGGTGGTGAGCCTTGTAATCAAACTGGAAGCTGAGAATCCGTCGATGTTCGAAAAAGAGAAAGCCTGTATCCTGTCATGCATGGACTTTCTGAGATTCCTGGCGAATCCAGCCGAAGCCTTAGCCCCCAGCACTCCCCCCAGAATCCCCATGCCAAGCCCTGCTCCTGCGACTAGAACCATCTTCATTCCCGTGATTATTATATAATTCAGATCGCCTCCATAGATGCCGCGGTCGACAATCAATCCCATGAGGATGGGAATGATCATATCGCAGATGACCTCGCCCACCATGAAAACCGGGGTGAGCACAGAAGGAACCCGGAATCCTTTTGTATTAGAAAGCAGTGTTTTCAGCATTCTGCGCCTCCGCTCATTGAACCGCCGGGGGCATTTGAAAAGAATGAATAGTATACCGAATCAAGCATTCGCCCAAGCTCGGCCGCTTCCTCCCGGCTCAGACCGGAAACAAGATGCTCCTCTGAGGCCTGCAGCTCCTCCTTGTACTTATCCAGCAGCGCAACGGCCTTGGCGGTCATCTCTATGTTGCGGAATTTGCTGTTGGCGTCATCCACCGTCTGCCTTACAAGCCCCTTCTCCTCCATGCGGCCTATAAGACCCGTCATCGTGGAAGGCTTGACCCTGACAGCTTCTCCCAGTTCCTTCTGAAAAACCTTACGGCCTTTGCCCGAGTTGCCGGCAAGGTAAAACAGAATGCCGAACTGCGAGAACGTCAAGCCGTATTTATCCAGCTCGCTGTTCCTGTTTTTCTTTATTTTGTCGCTGATGAGCTTGAACTTGAAAGACAGCGGCGCATTCTCGAACTTGAAATGCCTTGGAAGCTGAGTGCTCATGATTAATCTCCCGATTGCATCCATAAAAGCCTGGATTCATTCAGGAATGTAATATAATTAGCATGCTAACTATAGTCAAGCGATTTAATATGTCTCTTCACGGATTCCTGTGGAATGCTTTCCCCAATCCTTTATCTTGGCGAATCAAGATAGGATTGCATCAGAGAACGCCAT
>JBQNBA010000040.1:0-13700 GCA_052170175.1 Sphaerochaetaceae bacterium
ATAGCCACCGGCCTTGTGTTCGGCATGGTGAACGGAAGCCTTGTGGCGTACGGCAAGCTTCCGCCGTTCATCGCCACTCTTGGAACGATGTCAATCGCCAAGGGCGTTCAGCTCATCTACACGAACGCAGCGGTAGTAGGCTCGCTCAAGCCGGCGTTCAAGAACATTTCCCAGGGGTATGTCGGCCCGATACCGAACTTGGCCGTATACGTGCTCATAGCCGCTCTTATCGTCTGGGTCATCACCAAGCACACCAAGCTTGGAACAAGCTTCTATGCCATCGGCGGGAATATCCAGGCAGCACGCGTTTCAGGCATAAAGGTTGAGCTGGGACTTGTTGCGGCTTACACGATGGCCGGCATATGCTACGGAATCGGCGGAACGCTTCAGGCCTCAAGGCTGGGTCTTGCCAATTCGCTCACCGCAGTAGGCATGGAAATGGATGCCATAGCCTCTGTGACGATAGGCGGCGTGTCACAGACCGGCGGAGTCGGAAATGTCGGCGGAATGATGATAGGAGTCTTCACCCTTGGTCTTATCAACTACGGCATGACATATCTTGCGATAAACAGCTACTACCAGCAATTGGTCAAAGGTCTTATAATAATCGTTGCCGTTTACTTCGACATGCGCAAATACGCCAGAAGATAACGCCGGCGAGGAGATTGAATGACCGAATCATCCGCAACAACAATCCACGATGTGGCAAAGCTTGCAGGAGTTTCAATCGCTACGGTGTCCAGGGTGCTCAATGCCCCGGGCAAAGTGAATCCTGACACCACGATGCGGGTTCAGCAGGCGATGGCAAGCTTGAACTACACCAGGAACATGAGCGCAAGGAACCTCAAGACCCACACCACCAAGACGATAGGAATCCTGGTCCCGGAAATGATAAACACATTCTTTCTGGGAATTGTGGAACGTGTGGAGAATCTGATGTACAGGCATGGGTACTCAATCATTCTCTGCTCTTCCAACGACAGTCTTGAACAGGAGAACGAGAAGCTCAGGCTGCTCCTTGATAAAAATGTCGATGCCATGATAGTCATACCGGTCTCTGACGTGACAGAGCATTTCACCGCAGTCAAGAAAGCAGGAATCCCGCTCATCGCAGTTGACCGTCCGCTGGGAGGCGTGGAGGCCGACACCGTAACTGTCAACAGCCTCCTTGGCGCGCAGCTTGTCACCTCCTGCCTGATAAAGGATGGGTATGAACGCATAGGCTTCATAGGCGGGAACACCAGGGTTCAGACAGCCACAGATCGATATATGGGCTATCTAGCCGCTTTCCGTGAAGCCGGGCTGCCCCTTGACCAGAGCTCTGTGCTGTTCGGCGGAATGACGCAGGATGCCGGACACGCTCTGATGCGCGAAGCCCTCTCCAGACCGGATCATCCGAATGCATTCTTCTGCGTTAATGACATGGTTCATATCGGCGCCACCTCTTATCTGCTGGAAGAAGCCACCATAAGCCAGCAGAGCAAAATCGTGTTCGCCTCGTTCGACTACATGTATTATGGTCCGTTGCTCAAAAACTGCCGCTATGCCGCAGTGCAACCCATGGAGGAAATCGGTAAATCCATAGTGGACATGCTGCTTATGCGGCTTTCGGGGGACAAATCCAGCTTTCCAATGAAAATAGTGCTTGACCCGTCAATCAAAGCGCTTAAGGGAAGCGGCTAGCCATGCAAATTATGCTGATTGCGTACTAGACACACCAAGGCTTCTTTTGTATCATAATCAAACAGCATGGGCGAGTAACTCAGCGGGAGAGTGTTACCTTCACACGGTAGAAGTCGTTGGTTCAAACCCAATCTCGCCCATCAGATAGCCCCTTGCAAGGCAAGAGCTTGTGAGGGGTTTGTTTTTGCTACCCTTCCAGATGCTTCTTCACAGCAAGGGCGCAGTTCATTCCATCAAGAGCGGCGGAGACTATGCCGCCGGCATAGCCGGCCCCTTCTCCGCAAGGGAACAGACCGGGAAGCGACATCAGAGTATCGCCATCGCGCTTTATGCGAACAGCGCTGCTGGTGAAAGCCTCGGATGCCAGAAGCATGGCGTCATTTGTCAGGAAGCCCTTTGCCAGAAGTCCGAACTGACGGAAGCCTTCCCTGAGGCGGAACGAGATGAAAGGGGGCATCAGGCGATTCAGGTCGCCCTTGACCACCCCGGGCATGTAACTGGTTCCTATGAGCGATTGACTGGGCTGGCCGTTCGTGAAATCGACCATCAGCTGGGCAGGAGCCGCAAGAGTGCCGTTTGAGAAGGAGAAAGTCCGGGATTCCAGAGTCTTTGCGAACTGGAGCATGCCAAACGGGCCATTGAACCGGGGCGGAAGGTCTTCGGGACGAATCTCCACCACCATCGCCGCATTGGCGAACCTGCCGCTGCGCGAGCTTGCGCTCATGCCATTGACATTGATTTGGCCGGCAGAGGTGACCGCCGGAACTATCACACCGCCCGGGCACATGCAGAACGAATAAACGCCGCGTCCTTTCACCTGTGTGACGAAACTGTATTCAGCGGGCGGCAGATGAGCCGTCTGCCCCTTGTACTGTATCTGATTTATGAGGCTCTGGGGATGCTCAAGCCTGACCCCCACCGCCATGCCTTTCGCCTCCTGCGGAGCCCCAAGGCGTCTGAGGAACTCGTAGACATCATCTGCGCTATGACCGGTTGCCAGGATGACAGGCCCGCGGAATTCCTCACCGGAGGCGCTGATTGCACCGGCTATGCTTCCATCCTTGGCAGATATAAGCGCAGTCACAGGCGTGTCGAAATGGAATTCGCCGCCATGGGCTATTATTGACTCCCTGATTGATTTGACTATGGCGGGAAGTCTGTTGGAGCCGAGGTGAGGATGAGCTTCATACATTATTTCAGGGGAAGCCCCGTTCTCCACAAAGGCCGCCAGAACCTTGGACAGGTCTCCGCGCTTCGTGCTTCTGGTGAACAGCTTGCCATCCGAATATGTTCCCGCCCCGCCTTCGCCGTAGCAATAGTTGGTATTGGGGTCAACCACGCCATGGCGGTGCAAAGCTGTTATCTTCTGCCGCCTGCCGTCTACATCAGCGCCGCGCTCCAGCACTATCGGACAATGCTGCGCCGGAGAATTGACATCGTGCTCACATCGGCGATTCGGCGTCCCGCTTGACGGCATGCAGCGGCCATAAGGGCCTCATGGCCGGCATCATCGGAAGGGCGCAGCCTTATCTCAACATCAACGCTCATTCGAACGCTCCAATCGCTCTGCCGCATCAACGCTCATTTGAACGCTCCAATTGCTCCCACTGCTCTCTTGAGAGGGAGTTGCAGATAAGGTCGCATGGAGCGCCATCTATCCATCGGGCGAACATTCGAACCCGGCCATCGGTGATGAATCCGCATTTTCGCTGCACGCTGTCACTCGCCCGGTTCGGTTCGAAATATCCGCATTGCAGAAGCTCACAGCCAAGGCTCGTGAAGCAATATTTCATCATTCCCTTTAGCGCCTCGGTCATATAGCCCTTGCCCCAATCCTCTTTGCGAAGCACGAACCCTATCTCCTTTATGCTGTTGGGAAACTTGTCATCGCGCCGCGGCATGGCCTCTATGGAGCCGATCATCCTGCCTTCGCCCTTGCGGGTTATTGCAAAATAATGCTGATGGGTCTTGAACTCCGCCAGCAACCGCCTTGATTCCTCAATGTTCTTATGGGGGGACCAGCCCGCCCGCGGCCCAACCTCCGGCTGGCTGGCAAATGCGTAGAAATCCTCAAGGTCATCATCGGTGACTCTTCTCATTACAAGGCGTTCCGTGGAGAACTCCTCCGGGTTCAGCGTCTTCCCCATCATCACGCCATCTACGTAGATGCCGTTCACGAAGAGCATCCGGGTGGTGAACCCCTCTGTCACGAAGCCCAGCTTCTTGTAAAGGGAAATGGCTCTTTGGTTGTCGGCCCTGACCTCAAGATTCAGCTTGGACAGTCCGTTCTCCCTTGCCCAGTCAAACAGCATCTGCATGAGATGCGTGGCTATGCCCTGCCCCCAGTAGGCTTTGCGGACGCTAAGCCCGACCTGTCCCAAGTGGCAGAGCCTCGGCCTCTCTGAGGCATGGCTGTTGATGGTTGCGATGCATTTATTCCCATCGAAGGCGCACATGAAGAATTTGCGCCCTTTGTTGCATGAGGCAAGATACGTCCGCTCTTCCTCAAGCGTCATGAGAATGCTGCCATCGAATGTAAGGTTGTCCGTCTCGCTTCCGACCGCCGAAAGATAATCAAGCATCGCCTGGGCATCGTCAGGAACAGGTTTTCTGAATATATAGTCCATAGGCTATATTATGCACCCCCGGAACCAGTTTTACAATACCCTCTTTTCGTATTCGGCCTGCTTTTGGGCGTGTTGATGGGCAAGCCGGAGCTTGGTCTCCTCCCAAGCGCTTCCATCAAGCGGATATGCGCGCAGGATGAAGAAGCAGGCTATCAGCAGAGCGGCCGGGATGGCCATCCAAGCCACAAGAATGCCGTTGCGCGCGGTTTCGCCCTGGAGGCCGCCGGCAAGGGTCTGGTCATATCCGAAAGCCTTTATCAACATCAGGAACGCAGCATTGGCAAGGCTGATGGCAGGCTTGGTGATAAGGCTGTTCACCCCGGCGTACATCCCTTCCCTTCTCAGGCCGGTGACGCTCTCATCGTAGTCTATGACATCGCCGTTCATGATGGGCACAAGGTACATGCCGCCGGCGAATCCTATGCCCACCAGGAAGAAGCATAATGCAGCCACTGGCTGGATTCCGCCCAGGAACACCATAATGAGGGCGCCTAGCCCAAAGAGTCCGCACATGATTATCATGCAGCGCTTGACCCCCCAGCCATCACGCTTGGCTATCCACAGCACGATGCCCGCAACCGCTCCCGCCACCATCGCCCCGTAGCAGACCGCCATGGAGACGCGGAATTCGTCGAAATAGTAAATCACCCCCTGCATGAGGATTGTTTGGACAAATATCACTGTGAAGCTTATTGACTCAAAGATGATGAAGCTCTTGTTGCGGAAGCATTTGCCGATGCTGGAAAAAAGCGGCGGCTGCTCCTCGGCCTGTGTGTATCCATTCTCCTTGTAGAAGAAAGTGGAGAAGAAGATGATAAGGAAGCTGGTCACCCCTATGGCAGTCATTATCATCTGGAAACGGACAGGGCTCTCGCCCGGCTCCGGCTTGATGAGCGGAAACAGCACAAGCGGCGCACCTAGGGATATGAGGCTGAAAATCATCTTGTATATCAGAATCGATGAGCGGGCCTTGTTTGAAACGGCAAGCTCGAACGGCATCACATAGAGTGAAGTGGCTATCGCCGTGTAGAGGGTGTCAAACAGGAACAGCGAAGACAGCATCTGGAAGAACATCCCTCCCTGGCTGGAGCTGGCCGGCCATTTAATCCAGCTGAATATGAATACGGCGGCGTAGAATATGGAGCCGTACCTGATGTATGGCACACGCCTGCCCAGCCTGGACTTGGTGTGGTCGCTTATATACCCGAACAGAGGATCGTTGAAAGCGTTCCATATCCCGAACAGCACCCAGACGATGCTGGTCAAGGCCTCGCTCAAGCCAAGATACTTTGTGAAGAAATATGACAGCCCGCCGGCGGTGACAAGCCCGTTGAGAATCCCGCAGACGCCATCAGCGGCGCTGACCGATATCTTGCTCTTGAAGCTCACATGCTCCTGCACCCCGCAGGCCTCCGCCTGAATAGCGCAATCCTTTGCCCTGCTCTCCATTTTCAAAACTCCTGAACAACTTCCTAAACGGCCCCTCGACGATTCCCCAAAGAATCCTCTATTGGAACTTCATCCAACCCCACGCAAGCATGATACACCATTTATTTACAGATGGAAAGAAAACAATCGGCTATATGGGAAGATTTTTTCAGCATGGGCAGCGCATGTGCGTCATGAACAGCGCGGGCGGCATGGGCTATATCAATGCGAACAAGTACTCCTCGGATGGGCATGCTGCCGCACTTCATTCGTATCTAGCTCTTCTTGAATATCAATACTATCCAATAGAGCACTGTCAATAGACCACCGAACTGATTGCTCATAAAAAGAATGACTCTTCACGGATTTCTGTGGGATGCGTTTCCCATCATCTCATCTCCGGCAACCTTGCCGGGCTAAAGACATTTTATCTTTAGATATTTCTCCCTCTTTACATTTTTATGCAATTCTGCTTATAATCGCCAACAAGAGGAAAGTGCATGAGAAGCATCGAGGCATATTACGAGAACAAGTCAGCCCTTGCGGTCTGCAAGAGCGTGTTTTCTTGCGTCAGCGTTGCTTGTTCGCACATCCATCACCTCCACCACGCCCTGTAGGGCGTATCTTATTCTTTTCTTTTTAAATCAACTCATGAAATTTTAAAGTCGGATTTGCCATGCAATCGTACATATTTGATTAATAAAAATACATCTTTGGAGAAAATGAAAATGAAAAAGCTTATAACAATAATCGCCATAATCGCACTGTCGGCCGCCGCCATATTCGCAAGCGGAGCGAAGGAAGCAACGAAGGACACAGCAAAGGACACATCGCTTTCAGACATCAAATCAAAGGGACGCTTGGTGCTGGGGCTGGATGACTCGTTCCCGCCGATGGGCTACAGAGACGAAAGCAATGAGATAGTCGGGTTCGACATCGATGCGGCGAGGGAAGTCTGCAAGAGGCTCGGGGTGGAGCTTGTCTGCCAGCCGATTGACTGGAACGCAAAGGAGCAGGAGCTAAACACAAAGCAGATTGACTGCATTTGGAACGGCTTCACGATAACACCGGAAAGGCTTGAGGCCTTGAGCTTCACAGAGGCCTATGTGGACAACATGCAGGTCGTTGTGGTCAGAAGCTCGTCAGCCATCAGCAATCTCGCCGACTTCGCAGGCAAAGTCGTGGGAACACAGGCCGCCTCATCAGGGGCGGATGCGATAAATGACAACGCCGCCTTCAAGGCATCTGTGGCAAGTGTCGTGGAGTTCAAGGATTACCTGACAGCCCTGATGGATCTGGAGAAAGGCGGGGTTGACGGGGTTGTCATGGATTTGATTGTGGCAAACTACAGCATCCAGCAGTCGGGCAAGGATTTCCGGATACTTGATGAAGGGCTGTGCAGCGAGAAGTACGGAGTCGGCTTCCGCAAGGCCGATATCGCCCTGCGCGATGCGGTTCAGGCTCAGCTTGAGGCGATGGCCGCCGATGGAACGCTCGCCCGGATCGCTGTTAAGTGGTTTGGCGCCGATATCACGACAATGGGCAAGTGAGAAAAGGAATCAGCAGCATGAATCAGATAGCCAGGCTGCTGCCGCTGCTTCTGAGGTCAACCCTCACAACGCTTGAGATTTTCTGCCTGACCCTCATCTTCTCCATTCCGCTGGGGCTGGTGGTGGTCAAGGCCAAGATGTCTCGCCTGCGGGTTCTGTCGGCGGTCACCAACATCTACATAATGATAATGCGCGGGACGCCGCTCATATTGCAGCTGATATTCGTCTATTTCGCCCCATACTATCTATTCGGCATATCGACAGGAAGGTTCGCCGCCGTCATAGTGGCGTTTGTGATAAACTATGCCGCATATTTCGCCGAAGTGTACCGAAGCGGAATCCAGAGCATAGGCGCAGGTCAGCACGAGGCCTGCGCCGTGCTTGGGCTTTCACGCTGGGATTCATTCTTTTCCATAATACTGCCCCAGGTGGTGAAGAAGGTTCTCCCTGCCATGGGCAATGAGGTGATAACGCTGGTGAAGGACACCGCCCTCGCCCAGACGATAGGCGTGGAGGAGCTTTTCCGCTCAGCTCAGAATGCCAGCTCAAGGGCCTTCTCAACCGTTCCGATATTCGTGGCGGGCGTATTCTATTTCATAATGAATGCAATCGTCTCCAAATCATTCGATTTGATGGAGAAAAGCCTGGATTACTACAAGTTCTGAATCTCAGGGACAAGCGAGCCGCAGGGCTCCCACATGACCAGCAGCAGGCCGTCCTCCACGCTGACACGCGCAGGCCTGCCGGTGAAGGCATTGCTCACCCCCATGGGTCTGTCTATGTCAAGCGCCACCCCATCGGCTTCGTAATCAAGGCCTCTTATGCTTACGCCTTTCGATTTTTCCAAGGCGAATATTGATATCAGGCCATTGAATTCGCCGGAGAAGCCAAGACTTGAGTTTTTTATCACGCACATTGAGAACGGCTTGCCCATGAGCAACGCCTGTCCGCCGCAACGTGCTATATGAATCAGAACCTGAACGGCGGCGAAGCTGTGGTCGGTGCGTCTCCCAAGCGCCCCGTGGATTATGAAGCTTTTGAAGCCCAGGTCAAGCGCCCTTCTGACCGCCAGCGCCAGATCGGTGTCGTCTTTTCTGACGGGGTGAATCTCAACGTTTTCGCCATGGGGAGGCCCGTCCAGAGAATCGAAGTCACCAATCACGAGACCGGGCTTGAGACCCATCTGGCTTGTGAATCTATAGCCGCCATCAGCGGCTATGATGAAATCATCAGGCCTGAGCCCCACCAGTTCGCGGTCAAATTCCCCCGCCCCGAAAATCACGCAGCGTTCTGCCATACCAACGCTCCTTCCTAATCTAAAAATCTCCATGGTCGTTGCCGCCAAAAGCAGACAAAGCTCTGTCAACAGCAGATGAAGCCCTGTCAACAACAGGCAAAGCCCTCTCAACCGCCGATGAAGCAATAGCAGATAACACCATAGCAGATAAAATAATAGCAGACAGAACCATCTGTCAGCGTTTTATCAGGAGAACCGACAAATCATTGACGTTTGTTCCTGTCGGGCCGGTGATTATCAGTCCGCCGCATTCGGAGAGGGCGTGGTATGCGTCATTATCCTTAAGCGTCCGGGCTATATTGATTCCCTTATCTGCCAGAACGCCTGCGGTTGTTCCGTCTGCATACCCGCCGGCGGCATCCGTAGGGCCGTCCGTGCCGTCCGAACCGACCGAGAAGACGGCCGTGCGCTCCAGCCCGGCTATCCCGGAGGCGGCGGAGAGTGCGATTTCCTGATTGCGCCCGCCTTTTCCTTTCCCAGTGAGATGGACGATTGTCTCGCCGCCGGCGATGTAAGCAAGGCTGCGGCCGTCATCCTGATGCGAAGCTGCTATTGAAGCGAGGAAGGAGCCGGCCTCACGGGCTTCGCAGGAGAGCCTGGAGGTGAGCAGAATCGGTTCATAGCCGAGTGAGCGGGCGCTCTGCGCTGCGAACAGGCACAGCTGGGTGACGCTTCCGGTTACGAAGGTGGTCACATTGTCAAGGGACTTCGGGGTTTCCTGCTTAAGGAGGCGCAGGGCTTCGTCAGACAGCTTGAGCCTGTATTTTTCAGCTATCGCAAGTGCCTGGAGGCTTGTTGAGGAATCGGGGTATGCAGGCCCCGAGGCTATCATGCCCAGCGGGTCGCCGATTATGTCGGAAAGCACGATGGTGTAGACGTGAGCCGGGGAGCAAAGCTGCGCGAAGCGTCCGCCCTTCACCGCCGAAAGCCGTTTCCGGACGGTGTTCATCTCCACTATGTCCGCACCGCAGGCCAGAAGCTGCTTTGTTATCCCCTGGCTTTCGGCCTCGGTGATAAGGGGCTTCTCAAACAAGGCGCTCCCTCCGCCTGAAAGCAGGAAAAGCACGTTGTCGTCCTGCGAAAGCCCCCGCACCATTCCGATGCAGCGGTCAGTGGCTCTGTAGCCGGCCTCATCCGATACGGGATGACCCGCCTCGAATATCCGGATGTCGCCAATCGAGCCTTTGCTGTGGCCGTGCTTTGTGACCACAGCGCCGTCATCTATACGGTCTCCCAGACGGTCACAGGCGGCCTTCGCCATCTGCCAGGCGGCCTTCCCTGCGGCTATCAGCACAAGCTTGCCCTTGCCAAACACAATCCCATCAAGCGCTTTCTGCACAGCGCTGTCAGGCAAAGCCGCTTTCAGCGCCTCCGCGATTATGAAATCAGCGTCTTTTCTAAGTGAATCAGTCATGCCATAACAATACAATGACCGGGTCTGAGTTGCAAGCTGAATCCAACGGTGATGTTTGGCCAAAACCCATAAAAACTGCATGAAAATACCGAAATCGCATAACAGGCGCAACAATGGCTTTTTAGCTTGCCTCTTCCGCAAGGGCGATTTAGAATCCTCGTTGTGAAATTGAAATCGAAATCCGCAATGCTGGAGAGCTTTGTCTTTCTGCTTGTTTTCCTGGCCTTCTTCATTCTGCTTGGGATTAAGATGGGAATCGCCAATGTGTTCGCCACCATGATGAACACCGCCTATGCTCTGCTCAGAGACACGGCGCTTTACATCGCCGCGATAGCGATAATCATGAGCGCCATCGCAAGCCTGCTGGCTGAATTCGGCGTGATTTCGCTGATTGACAGGCTGCTCTCCCCTCTGATGAAGCCGTTGTTCGGGATGCCGGGCGCATGCTCCATAGGGGTGCTGATGACTTATCTCTCCGATAATCCCAGCATACTGTCTTTCGCAAGCAATGATGAGTTCAAGGCGTGTTTCAGGAAGTATCAGCTTCCCGCCCTCACGAACATAGGGACGGGATTCGGCATGGGTGCGATAATAACCACCTCGATGCTGGGGTTCTTATCCATCACCGGACAGTCTTACGGCAAGGCGGTGCTGATAGGGAATCTCGGCGCACTGATTGGCTGTGTGGTCAGCACAAGGCTGATGCTTCTCCACACGAAGAAGATATACGGTGCGGATGAGATGTGCACTGCTGCGGACGATGCATCATCCTGCGGCCAGTCAGAGGAGTGGAAAAAGGGGCTGGGGCTGAGGTTTGCAAGCTCTCTCCTCAAGGGCGGGGCTTCGGGGGTGCGCCTAGGTCTCGATGTTGCTCCGGGGATAGTGATAATCTGCACGCTTGTGATGATGCTCAGCAAAGGCACAGGGCCGGAAGGGGTTTACACCGGAGCCGCTTATGAAGGCGTTCCACTTCTCCCCTGGCTTGGCGCCAAGCTTGGGTTCATACTGAAGCCGTTGTTCGGGTTTAAGTCACCGGAAGCGATTGCCGTTCCCATAACGGCGCTTGGGTCGGCTGCTGCGGGAATAGCGATGATTCCGCAGATGCTTATCTCAGGCATTGTGTCGCAGAAGGATCTTGCGGTGTTCACGGCGATGTGCATGTGCTTCTCGGGATATTTGTCCACCCATGTGGCCATGATGAACGATCTCGGCTGCCCGGAGCTTACCGGCAAGGCTATAAAATGCCACACGATAGGCGGGCTTGTGGCGGGCATCAGCGCAAACTGGCTCTACATGCTGCTCTAGCGGCTCGCTCCGCCGTCTCTGGGATGTATGTCGCGGGTTGTGCATATTCTGACCTTGCCAGCGGTTCGCCCCGCCGCCGGGATTTGATGGGAACGCTGCAGTAAGCCGGGGCTGGCGTTGCAACCACGACCAACTGGGGCTGGCGTTGCAACCGCGACCAAGCCGGAGCCGGCAAGAAGATTTCACTGCCCGCCGCGGCAACGGCAAGCCGGAGCCGACAAAATGTCAAAATCATATAAATATACAATTTTGTTGATTCATCTGAGATTCTTGCTATAATATAAGCTGATTGAGGGAAGAATCATGGCGAAAGCAGAATACAGAAGCTCAATACGCTCGAAGAATCTCATAAAGGCGGCAGCGATAGAATTGCTTGCCATCAAGAACTGGAACAAGATAACCGTCACCGACATAGTGAACAAGGCGGATATCAACCGAGGCACGTTCTATGCGCATTATTCCAATCCAATCGCCATATACAAGGCAATTGAGGAGGACATAATAAACACAATCCTGGAGGCTATCACGGCCAACTCGATCCTCGACTTCCTCCGGCATCCGGAAGATCTGATGGAACAGCTGACGGATTATGTGGCCAGCAACGACAGGATTGTGAAGATTCTCTTCTCCTCCGAGATTTCATCCCAGCTTGTCCTCGGACACAAGAAAAGGCTTGGAGACTATCTGATTGAGGAAACGGCTAAGATCCCCAGCATACAGAACCGCGGTAAGTTCAATCTGGTGCTGAGGATGCTCATAACCTGCATAGTGGATTCCTATATCGCCATGCTTTCAGGCGAGATGGGGCCGGTTACCCGAGAAGAGTTTCGAAACACGGCCGCCTGGCTTGTACGGGGGATGCTGAAGCCTTATCTCCCTCCCGAATCCACCTGAGCCGGGGCTGCACGCGCGGGAAGAAGCAGGATGACGGCTCTTACAACCCGAATCCACCTGAGTCGGGGCTGCACGCACCTGAATCGCCTTATTCCACCGGCTTTTCAATCCTGGATTGAATCACCGGCATAAGAGAGAGCCTTCTCCTTTTAAAATAGACATACGACACAAGGAACCCCAGCGCCCCGCCCGCCAGTCCGGCGGCAGCCTTGGCAATCTGACTTTCAGAAGGGAAAAGCAGATAAAACACCGGGAACAGAAGCAAAGGGACGGCGAATAGGATGATTGAACTTAGAATTGTCTTTCCCGGGGGCATGTAAATCCTGATGCGATCTCCCGGAGCCACCTCTATGGCCTGCGGATTGCGCACCTCGAACCGCTGGGTCTTGGAATTGCAGAACAATGAGGCCTTGCAGGACTCGCACTGAACAGATCCGCAGCCTACCGTCACAAGCCCCGCGTTCGGGTCGAGGCTGATCACATACACATCCTGCACCATCATTCTCCCCCTTTGTCCTGGCTTTCACCGGCTTGGCCGCAGAGATTCACAACATCTATGCTTCTCGCCTTTCCATTGGCATCAACGTCAACTGTCACCCCCTGAAGCCGTATTTGGTCAAAGCATTCGTATGAACGATGGAACCGTCCGCTGACCATCTTCTCAATCTCGTTCTCGGGCTTGAACCCGCCCACGCTCATGAAAGAGCCGGTACGCCCGATGTCGCTTATGTAGGCTGTGCCCTTCTCCAGAATCCTGGCATCCGCCGTCAGCACCTTGCAATGCGTGCCTATCACAGCGCTTGCCTTGCCATCCAGCGCATAGCCCATGGCGCATTTCTCAGCGGTCAGGCTGGCATGGAACACCACGAAGACAAAAGGCGTCTCGCCTCTGGCCTTGGCGACCATCGACGGCCCCAGCAGAAACGGGTTATAAAGGTGGCATGGCATATCGGAGGCCCCCAGCAGGTTTATGACCGATACCTTCTGCTCCCCTACATTAAGGTATTTTGCACCTCGTCCCGGAACAGTTTCAGGATAGTTGGCCGGGCGCAGCACCCTATCCTTTCGCGTTATGAAATCATGCATGTCAAGCTTGTAGAATATCTTCTCCCCGCCTGTTATCAAGTCAATCCCGTATTTCAACAGGGTCATCGCATGCTGGCTCCCAAGACCATAGCCTGATGTCATGCCCTCGCCGTTCGCCACCACCAGATCTATCTTGTTTTCCTTCTTATAATCTCTCAGCAGATCACGCACAGCCATCAAGCCGGCGCGCCCCACTATCTCACCCAAGAACAGAACCTTCATGCCTGAACTTTACCTGTAATTTGAACTTCTATCAATTGTTTTTCCTCTTTGTATAGGCTAATGTGTACCTGTCATGAGAAGAATCGCCTTCATACCAGTCCTGTTTGTCACTGCGCTGACTATCTCTTTTTTTCTTCTTTCCTGCTCAAAGACCACGCCTGCGCCGGCCTTGGCCGCAGACCGGGAACGACCTG
>JBQNBA010000041.1:0-13691 GCA_052170175.1 Sphaerochaetaceae bacterium
ATAATCAATGATGCTCATTCTTATAACCCCCAGTGCTTACATGATATAATATGGTTTCCCGGAAAATAACATCGTCATGCGCCTTGTTCCCAAGTCGTTCCTCTTTGCCGTCCCTAGCTGCTTCATACAAGGCAAGCAATGCCCCTCTGAGCATCTGAATCGCAATATGCATTTGCCTGCTTCTCTCCTCCGGATTGTTTCTCACGGACACGACTTTTATGAAAGCTTCCAGTTGGAGTTCGGAAAACCAGTGAACCGCCCGCAAGACGGCCACATCGGAGGCATCCGTGCGCAGAAGATTGAGCGTGTGCCGATCCATTGTCTCCATGATTTGACTCAAATACTTGGCGACCACCGGATTCATCCAGTTTCTGACAATGATGTCGTACATCTGCGGATCGCTGTCATACAGGCGGATGATTGTGCGTGTGAAGTTGATGTCCTCCTGCGTCTCCCCGAAAAGCATCCTGCTCTCATCTTCCAGGCGATAGTGATTCTCCATGAATTCCACGATTGTCCGGGCAACAGGCTCCAGCAGCTGTCGAAACAAATCCTCTTTGCTCCGAAAGAAAAAGTATAAAGCGCCAGTAGTCACTTCCGCCCGATCGCACACCTCTCGAAGTCCCGCTGCCTCGTAGCCTTTTTCCCAGATTACGGCTTTTGCCGAACGAAGCAGCGACTGCCTTGTATCTTCGGAAACAACACCGGTTTTTCTTGTCATGCAGTTCTCTCTCGCAATAAAAATATCTTAATAAAAACAGCAGTGTTAACCAATAAAAAACAACAATGCTATTCAATACAAAATAACACTGTTATTTTAATACACTCAATTACCTTTCGTCAAGCACATTGAAGCTGGCGCCATGCCTTTGGCCCAGACGGAGCCGCCGCATCTCTACATTGTGAGCATGCCCGCCATACGGTGAGCTTCCCGCCATGCGGTGAGCTTCCCGCCATGCGGTGAGCTTCCCGCCATGCGGTGAGCTTCCTGCTATACGCTGAACTCTCTATCGCCTCCATTGGCGAAATAGCGGTTAAGATCATAAGGAGAGAAAATGCCCATGTCTGTCACTATTCCGGAAATCAGGCTTGGAGGGGTCATGTCAAATGCCGGATAGTATCCCTTGATGTTGGGGTTGCGGGCGGCTGTTCTGACACCCATGGCCTGGAGACTGAAATCCGGGTCGCGCATCTCTATGGTCACAGTGTCATGGGTGGGATGCCCGGCGTCGGGTGATCCTGTAACGAACATCGGCACGCCGAAATGCCGGGCGCATATGGCTATCTGAGAGGTTCCCACCTTGTTGAACACATAACCATCGCAGCTTATGGCATCAGCGGCGCATGTGAATACATCTATCTTCTCATTCGCCATGACGAAAGCGGGCATGTTGTCGGTTATGACAGTGGTGTCAAACCCCATTTCTGCACATACAGTTGCTGTGAGCCGAGCCCCCTGGAAGTACGGTCTGGTCTCCGGGCAGAACAGTCTTATGCGTTTCCCGCGCTTGACGCATTCACGGAGCATCATCCCCACGATTGTCTCGGCGAAGCACTGGGTCATTACAGTCCCGTTCCGGGGGAACATGTCGACAAGATACTCAGCCGTTTTAGCTATCCTGTTGTAACGCCTGTCATTTGCCTTCACGACGTGGTCTCTTATGGCCTCATCGGCAGGCTCTCCCGCCTCAATCGCCTTCTTGGCCACAGGGATGCACGCCTCAGTGACCAGCTTCATCCTGGACTGCGTTGTGGGTCTGGCTCCCGATATCGTGCCGGCTGCTTCCGACAGGTATCTGAGCTGGTCATCCGCCTTCATGCTTCGGCATTCCCACGCTGCAAGCGCCATCCCCATGGGCCCCGCCGTGTATGGACCGGCGCTCTGGGTCACCATGTCCCTTATGGCCTTCGTCACCTCCAAGTGCGTCCGGCACTCCACGAACTCGGTGCGGGTCGGATATGCCCGCCTGTCAAGAATCCTGACACAACCTTCCTCATACCACGCTATGTTCTCGTACCTCAGCATGCAAGCCAGGCCTTCATCAGCCCTCGCCATATGACCCCCCCCTGAAATGCCGAAACTCTGCCGGAAAACTGCGGTCTGCCGCCATTGATTGATGCTACGGTCATCATTTTCCCTGCTCATCGGCTTTGCATATATAGTATAGTCTGCTGTCAAAGTCTCCCATGACACGGCAGAATTGATTGTAGCCGGTTCCGCCGAATTGCTGGAACAGCTTTATGCCGCCGTAGGCCAGCATATCCCCCGGAACAAGATAATGCTCGATTTCGTTGTTGAGATAGAGCTTGTCTGCGATTGCGTTGGTCACCTTGCTGCTGGAATCAAGCTTCACGGGGGATATCGTGTTGATGAGCGAACCGAATTTCCGGATGCTTATCCTCTGCGCCCTCGGAACCACCGTGTACAGGTAGTCGGGATTCGCAAAGGGCAGCCTGAGATTCTGAGCAGGGCCGTTCGGGGTGTTCAGACGCTGGAAATCCAGCACTATCATCTCGCTTCGGTCTTTGTTGGCAACGGCGCAGATATATCTGTTTTCATCACACGGAATGCGTATGAACTGCCCGTATTGCAGCAATGCCCTGTTGCTTTTGTAAAACTCGATCTGTGCCGTTATCTGAGCCTTCTCCGATGATGAAAGCTTGCATACATCCAGTTCATAGCCCAGTGTTCCGAAGCAGGCGACATTGAACCTGGATTCGATATCTGTCAAGCGCAGCGTCTGATGATTCGGAGAACCTGATACATGCGCTCCCATGCAGCTTGACGGATAGCCATAGCTCGTGCCTTTCTGTATTTCGGTGCGGCATAGAGCATCGGTATTGTCGCTGCACCAGGCTTGAGGCATATAGCACATCATCCCAAGGTCAAATCGGTTTCCACCCGCCGAGCAGGATTCAAACAGTATGCCGGGGCAGTTCTTTGTGACTGCGCCCAGAACCTCGTAAAGCCCCAGGCAGTAGCGGTGATTGAATTCGCCGTGCGTGCAGGTCTCGGAATAAACATCCGAAAACGGACGGTTCATGTCCCATTTGACGTAATCCACCTCGCTTTCCCGGAAAAGGTTCACGAGCGTTTCAATCAGATAACGGCGGACATCGCTTCTGGTCAGGTCAAGTATATACTGATTCCGTCCTGCCTTGGGCCAGCGCTGCGGCACCGCGATACGCCATTGGGGGTGCTTCTCGAATAATTCGCTTTTCTCGCTTATCATCTCCGGCTCGACCCAGATTCCGAACATCAGCCCCAGGCTGTGTATTTTCCTGCCAAGCCCGGCCAGACCCTCAGGAAGCTTGCGCATGTCAGGGAACCAGTCGCCCAGCGAGCTGGTGTCATCATCCCGCGCACCGAACCACCCGTCATCAAGGACAAACAGTTCAAATCCGAGCCGCGCCGCTTCCTCCGCCAGGCTCTCAAGCCTCGCTTCATTGAAGTTGAAGTACGTGGCCTCCCAGCTGTTGAGCAGCACAGGCCGCTCGCGCAGCTTCCAGCTTCCGCGCACTATGTGGAGGTTGATGAATTTCTGGAAATGGGCGCTGGCTCCGTTGAGCCCCTCAAATGAGAATGTCATTATCGCTTCCGGCGTGTGAAACCTGTCTCCGGGGCCCAGATGCCATGAGAATGTCGCGGGGTTGATTCCTGTCATGACCCGCACCTTGTCAAACTCGGAACGTTCCACTGTTTCGCGATGGTTGCCGGAGTATATAAGATTCAAAGCACAGCATTCACCGGTGTCTTCGGTGCAATCGGGGCGCTTCAGGCAGACAAGCGGATTGTGGGCGCTTGAGCTTGTTCCGTTCTTCGAATCGATGACAGTGATTCCGGGCTCTACGGATCTTTCATGGACATGCCTCTCCCGCGCCCATGCTCCATCGAATGTGAGCAGCTTCCAGTTCGAATCAAAGAGGTCAAGCTGGACGCTTGCAATGTTCCTTATCACCACCTCATCGCCGGAGTTGTTCACGAACACAGACCTTCGGGCGATGACATCGCAGTCCTCGAAAACCGTGTAGTACAGAATCAGAGAGAATGGGAAGCCCTCGTCAACCAAGGTTATCTCAAGCGTGGCGCATTCTTTCCTCGTTCCATAGCTTTCCGGCAGCCCTGCGAAGGCCCTCGGCTTGCCGGGGAATATCCGGTGGCTTTTATACAGCATGTTCAGAGCCACTGTCCCGTGCTTGCCGTATTCGACAATGAGAGAGCTTTCCCTGAAATCCCCGTTGTCCGGCGTGCTGATTTCAACGCACATATTGTTCAAATTGATAGTCGGGTAATCCTGCGAGTAAGCGAGGGAGTTGCCCATTGGGAGAAAGTGCTTGTCCCTAAGAGCGCCGACGCTGTCGGTCTGACGGATTTTCCTTCCGTAGTACAGCGTTTCAAGTATTCCGGCGTGGTTCACCCGGATCCAGTACGAGGTGTTCTCCGTCTCCAGAAGGAACGTGTGCTTGCCTGTCGATATCATAGGCTCTCCTGTCCAATGAACTAAGTATAAGTGGAAATTGCCAAAAAAACCACCCATTCCATCGGGCTTCTTGAAACGAAGTTGATTATATGTTACATTTTCAAATGCTCAAGGTGCTGTACCCAAGTGGTAAGGGACAGGTCTGCAAAACCTCCATGCGTTGGTTCGAATCCAATCAGCACCTCAAAGGCGGCTCTGGCGGGCTGCCTTTTTTTGTTTCAGACCTTGCCTGCTCCCATGAGCCTCCATTCAATCGGGGTGAAAATCATGAAGAGAAGCCCCATCCCCGCTATTGAATAAACCACGCCTGCAAGTCTCTCGACCACACCTGAAAACGGCTTGGATGCCGCAGCCGCAATATCAATCGCGCTGGAGAAGTACGCATATTTCTCCCTGATTTCATTCTGATTGTATCGCATGAATATTTCCGTTGCGAAATAAAGCATAGTCAGCGCGCTCAGGACGCCGCTGATGAAGAGTATGCCAATCATGGGGATGAAGGCCGGCCTGAAAAGCACAGAGAGAAGCAAGCACCCCACAAGGAACATCGATGACAACGATATCCGGCGCAATCGTTTTTTTATCGGTTCGATGGCTCCTGCCATATTGCCGATGAAACCGCCAGCTGAATTGCTTGCCATCAGCAACGAGTACATGAAAGGGTTCAGGCGAAGGATGTCATTGATATAGGCAAGCGTCAGCATGGAAGTGGCGCCCCCTATGAACACAATGAGTATGCTGCCTATGTAGATGTACGATTTATCCGTTATCTTGAGAGAGGCACGAAGCCTTGTCATGCCCTGCATTCCATTCACAGGCCTGAATGCCTTATCAATGAATTTAATGACAAAAGCCGCAAGCAGGTACGAGATTATATCAATTGTATAGATATACCTGACTCCCCAGCTTGTCATGACCGCCCCGGCGACAAAAGGCCCAATCACCAAAACCAGAATGTTGACGTTGCGGGAAATGCCTTGATACCTGTGGATGTTGCTTTCATCTGATATGACCTTGAGGAATCCAGCGCGATAGCACTCAAGCACAAAGAATATAACCCCGAACAGCCCGCATAGCGCAAAGATAGCAGCAAGCCCATCGTTCAAAAGCAGCAAAGCGACAAGTCCGCCGCAAATCAGCTCTTGGCATATGAATATGCTTCTGAAAGAACCTCGGAGCCTTATTCTGGACACAAAAGGCGTTATGATGACTTTTGGCAAAAGAGTCACCATAGCGAAAAGAGAGGGAAGCATAAGGTTGTCTGTCCGTGAATAGACCTCCAGAAGCATAGCCATTGATGTTGCCGAAGAGCCGAATGAGGAAATGAAATCGGCTATCAGCAGCAGAACGAGGTTTTTATTCATCTTGGTATTTGCTATAAAACTCATCGTATATTTCTTTTAAATAATAACGCTGGCAACCGCTTCCAAGCTGTTCTTGTTGCAATATGCTAATGAACCCTCGTGAATAATATGCGGCCTTTTTCCGCTGCTGCCAAGATTTACTTTGTCCTGTCATCACGAAGCCAGCGGGGTCGGCGTAGGCGTGTCATCATCGCCGCCCATATAGACATCAACGCTGTAGAGAAAACGCAGCTTGCACAATGCGTCCATCACTGCGCGTGGAAGCATCTCAGGCTTATCCGGAGATATTGCATTTATGCGTATTGCAAAATCCTCCATCTCGGCAGGGCGGGCGTCTGTTATGCGCAATGAAGCAGGCATTGAATCTGTTGTGTTGTATCTGCATTTTCTGAAAACGGCGTTTCCGCCCTTGTCGGAACTAGCGCAAGCGCCGAAGAGCCTGCAAATCAAAGGCCGCGCTGGATAGACCTGACAGTGGAATGGGGAATCCCGATTGTAGAGAGGGCAAGGCGGCTCGGTCAAATCGCTTGAGGCTTCAAGTTTCTCTATGAGCGAGGGGTCGTTCTTCTCAAACAGCAGGTAGGCAGCGACAGCCAGAGCCTCTGCCCTGGTGATGTCCGGCAGGAAATGCTCGCAGCATGCGCCGCAGCCGGGCGGACAGTGGACATCGTATTCTGATGTGAACTCGAAGGATTTGGCTTCCGCTTCATCGTAGATTTCAAATATCCGCGCAAGGCTGTCCGCCAAGTATGTTCCACTGAATGAATCGCAGAAATCCTTTAAGAAGCCGGTCATTTCATTTCGCTCCGTGAGAAAATCTCACTTCTGAGAAAATATCACTTCTGAGAAAATATCACCTCCGCAGCTTGTGAATCAATAGACTTGCAGTCCGTTTGTGAAAGAATCCATTGCCTCATTGTCTTGATTCGCCAAGATAAAGGATTGGGGAAAGCATCCCACAGAAATCCGGGAAGAACCTTTTTTTGATTTGCACTATGATTACCCGATTTATCAATCCTAACTAGGTATTATAGATTGATTATTAATTGATTTTTACAAGATGACAGTTTTGTGTGACCGGCTATGGCGCTCTCATGGCGTTCTGTCAGGCGGCTGCGGAAGCTATTCTGACATGGCAACGCATAAGATGCGTTCGTGCTGACGTAAGCGAAGGAAGCTACGGGAATGACCGCATTCAATTGCCTCTGTTTAAGCGAGACCTGTGCCTTGATGCGTCAAGATGAAAAAACACCCCGCCGCCGGGAAACCGGCGACAGGGCAATGAAGTGTGTGGCCGTTCAGCGGATTGTCAATTCCAGTATTTGGACATCCTCTGTCTGAGAGATTGCCGGTAGGCCTCGAAATCTGTTATCGGCTTGGCGGCTATGCCTTCCTCGCAGGCGGCTCTTGCGACTGCGACCGCCTCGTACTCAATCACCCTTGGGTCAAACGGCTTGGGAACGATGTAGTTGGGGCCGAATGTGAAATCGTGGCCTTCGTAGGCTTTCTTAACGGTTTCCGGGACTGGCAGCTTGGCAAGCTCGGCCAGAGCCTTTGCAGCGGCCATCTTCATGCCTTCGCTTATATGAGAGGCCCTGACATCGAGGGCGCCTCTGAATATGAAGGGGAAGCCCAGGACATTGTTTATCTGATTAGGGTAGTCGCTGCGGCCTGTCGCCATGATGAGATCCGACCTTGTGGCGGTGGCCAGCTCGTACGCAATCTCCGGGTTGGGGTTGGCCATAGCGAAGACAACCGGCTTGTCTGCCATCGAAAGCAGCATCTGGGGGGTGACGCAGTTGGCAACGGAAAGCCCCATCAGGAAGTCGGCGCCCTTGAGGGCATCGGTGAGGGTCCGCGCAGCGGTTTCCTTTGCAAATTCCTTCTTTTCCTCGGTCATGCCGGCTGTACGGCCCTTGTATATGACACCCTTGCTGTCAAGCATCGTTATGTTTTCTTTTCTGACGCCGGCGGCGACGAACATCTTGGCGCAGGAGATTCCGGCGGCTCCCGCTCCGTTGACCACGACCTTTATCCCGGAAAGCTTCTTGCCCAGCAGCTCGCATGCGTTCATCATGCCTGCAGTGGCTATGATTGCGGTTCCATGCTGGTCATCGTGGAAAACAGGTATGGAGCATTTCTTTATCAGCTCCTGCTCGATTTTGAAGCATTCGGGGCCCTTGATGTCCTCCAGGTTGATTCCGCCGAATGTTCCGCTTATGGCTCGGACGATTTCGATGATTCTGTCCGGATCCTTTTCATCGATTTCGATGTCAAAGACATCGATGTCGGCGAATCTCTTGAACAGCACGCCTTTGCCCTCCATGACGGGCTTGGAGGCAAGCGGCCCCCGGTCTCCCAGCCCCAGGATGGCCGTGCCATTGGAGATGACGGCGACAAGGTTTCCCTTGGAGGTGTAGCGGTATGCGTCCTCGGGGTTTTCCGCGATTTCCAGCACCGGCTGAGCGACGCCGGGTGTATAGGCCAGACCGAGGTCAGCGGCGGTCTGGCATGGCTTGGAGGGAACCACCGACAATTTGCCGGGGACTCCGTCCAAGTTGTGGTAAGCAAGCGCTTTTTCTTTTAAATCTGTCATAGTCATGATTCCTTACTAACTTTGTTTATTTATTTAGGAGATTGAAGATGGATTGCTTGTTGCTTATTTGTTCTCAAAGTCCCAATGATAGTCCATGTTCCATCTGTCACGCAGCGTTGTCATGACTTTCTGGAGGCTTGGCGGAACCGGGCAGCCGTGTTCCTTTCGATAGTTGTATGCATCGAATTCCTTCTCGCCGGGGGTGTATATACGCTCCTGTCCGGGGGCTTTCCGGGAGGCTCTCAGCTGACGGCAGATTGTGCCTGCGATTTTCTTGAACAGCTCTGCGCCCATGAAGAACTCCGGATTGATGGCGATGAAGAAATGCCCAAGCGGGTAGGGGATGCGGTTGTGCTGCTCATCGAATCCGTTGAGGTCTTTCAGGAATGCACCGCCTTGAAGAGCGGCGCTCAGAATCTCAACCACCGCTGCATAGCCATAGCCCTTGTAGCCGGCTGTTTCCTCGCCGATTCCGCCGAGGGGGGCCAGAGCAGCCTTGCCACGGGTGAGGTCTTCAAGTATCTGCACTGTATCGGTGCGGGTGGTGCCGTCACTGCCAATCACCCAGCCTGGGGGAAGCTGCTTGCCGGCTCTTCCGTAGACTTCGATTTTTCCTCTCTGGGAGACGCTTGTCGCGCAATCCAGCATGAATGGGAACGGCTCGTCTGTCGGTATCCCAAACGTCAGAGGGTTTGTGCCCAGCATGTTCTCCACGCCGAATGTCGGTGCGATTGACGGGCGAGCGTTGGTTCCGGTCACCCCAATCATGTCCTGCTTTGTGGCCATCGAGGCGTAATAGCCTGCGATTCCGTAGTGGGTTGAATGACGAACCGCCACCATTCCAAGGCCGTATTCCTTTGCCTTGGCGATTGCCATGTTCATGGCCTTCACTCCGACCACATGGCCCATGCCGTTGTTGCCGTCAAGCACGGCGCAGGCCTTCTTGTCCTTAAGCACATCGATTTTAGTCACAGGATTGAGGATTCCGGCATCTATTCGGTCTATGTAGATGGGCTTAAGCCTTCCTATTCCATGGCTGTCGATTCCCCTCTTGTCCGATTCGATGAGAACGTCGCCTATGACCTTGGCATCATCCTTGGGCACTCCCGCATGGATGAGACTCTCGACCATGAATTTCTCCAGATCCTCGAATGGAATCCACGCGCAATCTTTGTAAGCATCTGCGTACGACATCTAAACCTCCGTTCAGGCGAAAATCGCCTCGATTTCCAGTTCTGCAAGGCCGCCAAGCAGCCTTCTTCCGGCCTCGTCGGTTATCAGACAGTTGATTTTGGATGCATCAACAGTCTTGAAATTGCTGACTACGCCTATTTTGCTCGCTGTGAATACAGCGTAGACTTTTCCTGACGTGTGCTCTATCATGCGCTTGGTGGTCAGAGCCTCCTCCTGTATCGGGGTTGTCAGACCCTGTTCGGGAGAGAAGCCGTCAACGCCTATGAAAGCCTTGTTCGCATAGATTTCGTCAAGCACCGGCATGGACAGGGCGCCCGAGACAGAGTGGGACATTGAGCGATAAACCCCGCCGGTGAAGATGACCGTGGCCTTAATTTCGGATGATAGCAGGGGGCATATGCTCAGGTTGTTTGTGACGATGGTCACTTTTCTGTCTGACTCAAGAATCGCCTTTATTACTTCGTATGTTGTTGAGCCGCTGTTTATGAATATGGTGTCGCCGTCATCGATGTGACCGGCGGCCTTGAGCCCTATGGCACGCTTCTCGCCGGCGAACTGCGAGGCTTTTGTGCTGTAATCCGGCTCTCTGGAAAGCGTGCGCACCATCGATGCGCCGCCGAAGCTCCTTATCACGAGACCCTTTGAAGCAAGCTGCTCCAGGTCGCGCCTTATAGTGAGCTCGCTTACTGAAAGACGGCGGGCGAGGTCTGAGACTTGGACTGTTTCCTCTGCCAGGATGAAATCCAGTATCTTTTTCTGTCGTTGGACTGGGATGAGCTGCACCATCAGAGTTCCTTTAAAAAGTTCAAATTCGAACAGCCTGCTGTCAAATATCCTGAACTAATATGAACAAGTTTGTTTTTATTTGAACGATTTCATAATAGCAACTGCTTGGTGATATGTCAAGATGATTTTCTCTTGGTTAGCTCGCAGTCATTTCACGCTCATAGCACAGGGTCGCAATGAAGCCTGATTGGAGCTGTCGCTGTGGCAGGTGTGGAGGCCGCAATGGGCCAGCTTGGAGCAACGTTTTGGATTATGCGGTCAGGCTTCGATTCCCACCATCACGGAAAGCTTTGATTTCGCATTGTTCAGCAATGAGCCGAACTGCTTGTTTATCTGCGTGATGTTCTGCTGGTAGAGATTCATGAAATCCTTGTTCTGCTCCGGCGCCATGGAGGACTGGGCAAGGGCATCCTTGTACTGCTCCTTCAGGTTGTCGAGCAGACCGGTCATGCTTTCCCAGTACTGGGATTCCACGTCCATTATCTGGCCAAGCAGCTTGATGGCGGCTTGGTTGCCGTCGTTCACCACGCTGAAAAGACCGGACAGCCTTGCATTGCGCGTCTTGAATTCTATGGCGGAGGGCAAGGTTATGTTCTGAAGGATGATTTCGTTTATGGTCCTGGAAACAAGATTAAGGGCCGCTCCCTTGAATTTTGAGAGCCGAAGCTCCAGATCATCGTCCGTCATCTGGTCGTCGCTGATATAGGAGCCGGCTATTGACCTGGCTTCGTCCATCATCGCCTGCCGGCGGATTTTTTCCTCGTCAACCTGTATGCTCTCCATCTTTTCCATCGCCAATTCCAAAGCCGTCTTGATTCGTCCCATGATAAAATGCCTCTTTTATGCCTCTTTATGCTGATTTGCAGCATCACTATTAAGATAATTAATCTTCTGCCGTTGGACAATAGATTAAAATGCTTTATATTTGGGCTTATGGAGAATCTGATTTACTATGCAGACCCTTGCATGAAAGAGACGCAGGCCAGGGTCGAGGATGTCCTGCCGCTTGATGAGCGCCAGAAACGTCTTATCAAGGCCATGGGAAGGAGCGCCGAAGCTGTCTGTGCGGTGATTTTTGACCGGACTATATTCTATCCGGAAGGCGGCGGGCAGCCGGGTGACAGGGGATGGATTGAGCTTGGGAACAGGAGACTTGAGGTCATTGATGTCCAGAAGCTGCATAACAACGTGGTGCATGGCGAGGATGATCCTGCTGCGGGCGAGGATACTGACGGCGGGCTGGGGATTGTGCCTGTGCATTTTGTCGGATGCCCGGTAGGCGAGATAAGCCCCGGTGACCAGGTGCGCCTGATTCTAGATTGGAATCATCGGTATTTTTTCATGCAGCAGCACACGGCGCAGCATCTTCTGAGCGGTCTGCTGCACAGCATGTTCAATATCGGCACCGTCTCCGTTCATCTTGGGAGCGAAGAGCTTACCATCGAGGTCTCCGAGCCGGAAGTGGATGATGAGAAGCTGATGAGGCTTGAGGATGCAGCGAATGACGCGATTCTGGAGGGGCTTCCGGTGACGGGCGTCTTCATGCCGCACGATGAGGCCGAGCGCCTGGGGCTGCGGCGTGAGATAAAGGTGAGCACCGATGTGAGGGTGGTGCGCATCGGCGAGGTGGATTCGATTGCCTGCGGGGGCATCCACGTGTCCAGAACTTCGGAGTGCCGGATAATCCTTTATCAGGGGCAGGAGAGGATAAGGGGCAATGTCAGGCTGATATTCAGGGCGGGCAGCTCCGCAATGGAGCAGATTCGGCGAGAGCATGGAATCATCAGGAGGCTATGCGCTGCCAATTCGGCGGTTCCGGACGAGCTTGTTCAGTTGAACGAGGGGCTTTCACGGTCTCTTGCTTTGGAGAAGCAGGCAAGGGGCAAGATGGCAACGATGCTTGCAAAGAGCATTATTGGGGAGAAAGCATCGAAGGAAAGCGGTGTGGCGGCCTTTGTTGCTGAGGGGAATATGGCGGAGCTGGTGGATTTCAAGGCGTTCGCTGATGCTTCCGAGGGGTTTGATGATCTCGCCTTGGCCGTGGCAAGGCTGGACGGTTCCAAGATGCTCTGGCTGATTGTGCTTAATGGCCGGTATTCGGAGATTGGGCTTGGACAGCTAAGGCAGGGGGTGCTTGACAGGTTTGGGTGCAAGGGCGGCGGAAGGCCGCCTGTATATCAGGGCATGGCTCCCGGAGCGGATGGCATGGTTGTTGATGGATTTCTGAAAGGCTTTGTCGGCATGCTGGAGGAAAGATATGGGAAGCTGCCCTGATTCCGGAAAGGTGGGTGAAACGGGTGCCGAGATGCCCGCCGCCAAGCTGTCTGCTGGACTGTCTGCCGCCAAGCTGTCTGCTGGACTGTCTGCCGCCAAGCTGTCTGCTGGACTGTCTGCTGCCAAGGTGGTTTCCGCCGAGAAGCCTATCGAGAAGCCTATCACTGACAAGTCCGCAGAATCCGTGAAAAGCGACGACGCAAAAAGTAACGACGTGAAAAGCGACGACGCAAAAAGTAACGACGTGAAAAACGACAAGGAAGGGGAGAAGACTGAACTGGCGCAACGGCTTCTGGCGTTCTTCTCGTCAAAGGGCATGGTTGATGTGGACGGACGCATCATGTGGTGGACACTGGTTCTCAAGATGATTTCTATCCTGGCCCTGTTCTTGATTGTCTTCGGGGGCCTTGCCTTCATCTTCCGTGACAGGCTTGACCGAGTGGGGATGTTCGTCGGCGATAAGCTTGGATTGCCCGGGGTGGCTCTGTTTGCCTTTCTGGTCGATACCTTCATCGTGCCCATGTCGGTTGATGTGGTTTTTCCCTTTGCCTCAAGGTGGAATCCGGCTCTTTTCCTTGCGGTGCTTAGCTGCAGCAGCATTGTCGCCGGGTTCGCCGGGTATTGGATAGGGAGGCTGCTGGGGTTCACTCGAATCGTCAGGAAGGTGACAGAAGGCTTCTCCGAGGACGGGAAGCGCCTTATAAAGCGCTACGGCGCATGGGCCGTGGTCATAGCGGCGCTTACACCCATCCCTTATTCCACTGTCTGCTGGCTTGCCGGGATGGTCAAGGTTCCAGTGCAGAAGGTCGCATTGGCCTGTCTCTGGCGGGCTCCAAGGATGATAGTCTACTATCTTGCGGTCACCGGGGCGTTCTCTGTGCTGGCATGATGCCGGAGGGGCTGGCGGGCGGTGGGCTTCCTGCCTTGAAGGGGCTTGAGAGGAATCGCGTCCCAAGGTGCTGTTTCTGTTAAAAAGGCTGGCGGGAAGCCTGTTGA
>JBQNBA010000042.1:0-13636 GCA_052170175.1 Sphaerochaetaceae bacterium
TTGGCAAAACGAAACCCCCTTTTGGGATTTACTCCAACGAAAGGGGGTTAGTTCAGACAGCGGCTTTGCTCTTTCAGCAGTTGCTTTGCATTCAAGCTTGACAGCGATTGACAGTGCATGACAACGCCTGACAGTGCATGACAACGCCTGACAGCGCCTTGCGCCGTGCTCTATGAACAACGGCATCGGCCAGCGGTCACTCGCCTGCTTCCTTGGCCTTCTTCTTTGCGAGCTTCTCGGCGTTCTTCTGCTTCTCCTCGTAGGAGGGAGTTTTCTTGGTCAAGTCAAGGATGGCCATGTCAGCCGCATCCCCAAGACGATTCTGTGTCTTGATGATTCTGGTGTACCCGCCATTGACATCCACGTACATCGGTGCGATTTCTTTGAAAAGCTTCGCCAGCACAACCTCATCATAGAGCTTCCTCGCAACGATTCGACGAGCGTGAACGCTGTCGACCTTTGCTCTGGTTATCATCTTCTCAACCATTCTCTGGACTTCCTTGGCCTTGGCCAATGTGGTCTCGATTCTCTCATGGCGGAAGAATGATGTCGCCAGATTCCTCAGCAGAGCCTTGCGCTCCGCCGATGTCCTGCTAAGAGCATTGAATCCAATCTTATGCTTCATTATTCTCTTCCTTGTGTCCCGGGACCCTTATGGAGGTCTTAAGGACGCTGTAATCTGTCATACCCAAGCTCAAGCCCCATTCCTTGAGCTTTTCCTTGATTTCCGAGAGGCTCTTCTTGCCGAAGTTCCTTGTCTTGGCAATCTCTTCCTCTGTCTTCTTGGTGAGGTCGCCGATTGTCCTTATGTTGGCGTTCTTCAGGCAGTTGCTGGAGCGAACGGTCAGCTCAAGCTCTTCAACTGATGTGTTCAGGAGCTTTCTGACATTCTCTTCGGTCTCATCAATCTCATCGCTTGCGCTTACGAGGCTTTCATCGAAATTGATGAATATTGAGAAATGATCCTTTGCTATCTTCGCAGCCTCGGCGAGGGCATTCTCGGGAGAGATGGTTCCATCCGTCCAGACTTCCAAGATGAGCTTGTCGTAGTCGTTTCGCTGTCCAACGCGATACGGCTCGATTGAGTATTTGACCCTAAGAACCGGCGAGAAAACCGCATCGATTGGAATGACGCCGACTTCTTCCTTGTAGTTCTCGTTGATCTCCGCAGGGACATAGCCTCTGGACAGGTCAATCTGAACCTCAAGGTCGAAATGAGCATCGTCCATCATTGTGATCAATTCCCACTCCGGATTCAGTATCTCCACTCTGCTCTTTGCAAAATCAGCTCCGGTGACGACGCCAGGCCCCTTGCACTCGACAAGTATGGTGTCTGACTCAATTTCCTCCGGCATCTGAATCCGCAGCTTCTTCATCCTGGCAAGAATCTCTGCGATATCTTCCTTTACGCCGGGAATCGCCTGATACTCGCTGGAGATGAGATGCGCCCCGGACTCATCGTAATAGGTGATCTTGACACAGGTGACCGCACAGCCCTGGATTGAAGAAAGCAGGACACGCCTCAAGGTATTGCCGATTGTCGTGCCGAATCCCCTTTCAAAGGGGAATGCGACGAACTTTCCGTAATTCGAGTCTACCGTATCGTGTTCCAAAGAAACGGAACGGGGTTTCTTGAAACCCTTCATTAGGTTTTTTCTAGCCATTGTTGCTCCTTATCTGGAATACAGCTCAA
Organism: Sphaerochaetaceae bacterium; assembly: GCA_052170175.1. GTDB lineage: Bacteria > Spirochaetota > Spirochaetia > Sphaerochaetales > Sphaerochaetaceae > JAAYFO01. Next base: position 1,694 of record JBQNBA010000042.1, read on the forward strand.
CAACCAACTGCTCGTTAATGTTCTCAAGCTCCTTGACCTCGCTTCTCTGCGGAATAGCATTGAAAGTTCCCTTCATTGCATCAATGTCAAGGGTTATCCAAGGCACTGTGCCGTTCTTGGAGAACTCTCCAAGGTTCTCCTTGAACAGGGTGATTTTCTGAGCGCGCGGGCTAAGGGATATCTCGTCGCCTGCCTTGACTCTGTAGGAAGGGATATCGACTCTCTTGCCATTCACGAAGACGTGCCCATGATTCACAAGCTGGGAAGCCTGAGCGCGGCTCGCTGCGAAGTGCATTCTGAAAACCACATTGTCAAGTCTGCGCTCAAGAATCCGTATGAGGTTCTCACCGGTCTTTCCGGGCATCTTGGCCGCATCGGTGAAAGCAATGAAGAACTGCTTCTCAAGCATGCCGTAAAGCCTCTTGAGCTTCTGCTTCTCGCGAAGCATCACGCCGTAATCCGTTGCTTTCCTTGAGCGCGCTCTCGGATCCTTCCCCGGAAGGCCGGACTCGCTCGGATTGTTCATAGGGCAATGGGCAGAGAGGCATCTCGTTCCCTTGAGGAACAGCTTTGCCCTTTCGGCTCTGCACAGCCTGCATTTAGGTCCTATATATCTTGCCATACTGCATCTGCTCCTTCATCAAATTCTTCTTGTCTTTCTGGGTCTGCATCCATTGTGAGGTATCGGAGTCACGTCACGGATGGATTTGACCACAAGACCAAGCGTTCCAAGCGATCTGATAGCGGACTCGCGCCCCTGGCCGGGCCCTTTGACAAACACGTTGACTTCACGAAGGCCGAAATCCATCGCCTTCTTTGCCGCGGTCTCGCATGTTGTCTGAGCTGCGTAGGGAGTGGACTTCTTTGCGCCGCGGAATCCCAGACCGCCTGCGCTTGACCAGGACACAGCGTTGCCCGTGAGATCGGTGACTGTGATGATCGTGTTGTTGAAGGTTGCCTGAATATAGACGTTGCCTTCATATACAGTCTTCTTGACTTTGCGTTTTGCGTTAGCCATCTTCTACTCCTTACTTCTTCTTCCCGGCTACGGTCTTCTTCTTGCCCTTTCTGGTGCGCGCATTGGTTCTGGTCCTCTGTCCGCGCACCGGAAGGCCCTTCCTGTGCCTAAGCCCACGGTAGCATCCGATATCCATCAATCTCTTGATGTTCAGGGCGGTTTCAGTGCGAAGGCGTCCTTCGACCTTGAAATCACTTTCAATGTACTTCCTTAGCTCTGCGACCTGATCGGCGGTCAGTGTGTTCATCCTCGCTTCGGGGTCAACTCCTGTCTGCTTGCAAATATCGAGGGCAGAAGTCCTGCCGATGCCGTAGATATAGGTCAAAGCAATCTTCGTAGCTTTATTCGGTAAATCTACACCTGCAATTCTCGCCATTAATGGCCTCCTGATTATTACCTAGAGATGCTATCTCTGTCTCTGTTTATGCTTCGGGTTGTCGCAGATGATCCTCACGACTCCCTTTCTTCTTATAACCTTGCACTTATCGCAAATAGGCTTGACACTTGCTCTCACTTTCATGATTGTGCTCCTATACTAAAGGTTCTTCGCCTTTTTCTTTCTCTTCGAATCGAAGATGCCATCAAAGTGATGGGTCTTCATCTCGGCTTCGATCTGCTTCATCGTCTCCACGTCAACCCCGACAAGAATCATCATGGAAGTTCCGCCGAACAGCATGGATACCGCTTGAGGGAACTTGAAGATAATCTGAATGAGCGTTGGAATCAGGGCGATGAAGGCGAGGAACAACGACCCGGGAAGGACAATCCTGTTGAGCACCTTGGTCAGGTAAACCTCCAGGAAATCCTTTCCATGGGAATCCTTTCCAGGCCTTACGCCGCGCACCGTTCCTCCATTCTCCCTGATGTTCCTGGCCATCTCCTGCGGGTTCAGCGTCACCTGAGTGTAGAAGAAAGCAAACGCTATTATCAGCAGGGTGTAGATAATCAGATAGGGGGCACCCTGAGGATTGAGCCAGTTCGAGAAGGAAGCAAGCCATTTCACACTGGGGCCAAGCGCATTGGCAATCGTCAGCGGGAATGAGAGTATGGCGGAGGCAAAGATGACCGGGATGACTCCGGAGGGGTTTATCTTGAAGGGGATGTATGTGCTCTGCGCACCGTACATCTTCCTTCCGACAACACGCTTGGCGTAATCAACGGGTATCTTTCTCTGGCCTTCCTCTTCACAGACGACCAGCGCAACCACGATGATGAACATCGCCAGGAGAATGACCACCAGAACCGGGTTGTAGGTGCCGGCGCCGATTCCCCTTGCAAGGATGGTCAGACCGCTCGGTATCCTGGCTACGATTCCGGCGAATATAAGCAGAGAGATGCCGTTTCCGACCCCATACTGCGTTATCTTCTCCCCCAGCCACACGAGGAACATGGTTCCGGTGGTGACTGTAAGCAGCGCAATGAATGTGAAAGGCACGATTCCGATCGTCAGCACTCCTGGAATCGACTTAGCATAGACTGTGACAACATAAGACTCAATCAATCCAACGACAATCGTGCCGTATCTTGTGTATCTCTGCATCTTCCGTCTGCCGGATGCATCCATCCCAAGCTTCTTGAGAGAGGGAACGATCAGCATGAGGAGCTGCAGGATTATCTGCATTGATATGTACGGCATGACACCGAGCATGAACAACGAGAAATTCGAGAAAGCTCCGCCGGAGAAGAAATTCAGATACTCGGTGATACCAATTGACGTGGAAGAGGATTCAGCGAGAAAGTACTGTTCAAGAACATTCGGATCTATGCCTGGAATTGGAATCACCGTTCCGATTCGGCTTACGGCAAGGAGAAGGAATGTTATTATTATCTTCTTTCTCAGCTCCTTTATCCTGAACATGTCCACTAAAGCATTTGACATCGCGCTTATCCTTTTTTATTTGATTTCCCCGCCGGCGGCCTTGATTTTCTCAGCGGCAGCAGCGGATATCTTCAATCCATCAACGACAACCTTCTTGGTGATTTCGCCATTCGCAAGAATCTTGACAAGAGTGTCCATGCCCTTGACAACCATGCGCTCCTTCAGCGTGTCGATGCTGACAACATCTCCGTCATTGAACTTTGAGTCGATGGCATCAAGTGATACGGCAACGTAATCTTTCTTGAAAGGATAGTTGGAGAAGCCCCTGCGAGCGACTCTTCTGTAAAGAGGCATCTGCCCGCCTTCAAAGCCGGGCCTTGTCCCTCCGCCGGAGCGGGAGTTCTGTCCCTTGCTGCCGCGTCCGCAGGTGCGACCCTTTGAGGATGCACCACGGCCAACTATCGTCTTCTTCTTAGTAGCTCCTTCGGGTTTAACAATCTGTGCCATTTAAATCTCCTCGACCTTAACAAGATGCTGAACAACCCTGATCATCCCATTCGTGGATGGAGTAGCATCCTTAACAACGAAACTGCTTATCTTACCAAGCCCGAGAGCCTTGGCCGTCCTTCTCTGTGCGGGAAGCGAGCCGACCAGGCTCCTGATCAATGTGATTTTCACCTGCTTTGCCATAATCAACCCCAGATTTCCTTCACAGACTTTCCTCTGATCTTAGCGACTTGAGCGGCTGTCATCAAATGCTCCAGCCCCATGAAAGCGGCCTTCACAGTGTTGATGGTGTTCTTGGAGCCAAGAGACTTGCTCAGAATATCGGTTATGCCGCAGGCTTCGCAGACTGCTCTGACGGAGCTTCCGGCGATGACGCCGGTTCCGGGAGCGGCCGGCTTGAGCACCACAGTTGCGCTCTTATACTGCCCGATGATCTCATGAGGGATGGTGCCGTTCTTAAGCTGAACCTCAACCATCTTCTCCTTTGACTTCTCTGTGGCTTTCTTCACCGCTTCGCTGACATCGTTGGCCTTGCCGAATCCGAATCCTACCTTGCCTTTCTGATCCCCGGAGATGACAATCGCCGAGAAAGACTGGCGGCGGCCGCCCTTGACGGTCTTGCTGCAACGTCTTATCTTGATGGTCTTCTCAAAGAATTCCTTCTCCCTGGGCTCCCGTCTGTCCCTTGAGCCGAAGCGCCTGTCACCTCTGCCTCGGAAGGGCTTGGACGGCTTCCCTTCGGCCGCAGACTCGGAATCGGGGGTCTGGGGCTCTGCAGCATCAAGCTGCTCATCCTCAACTATTTCGGTATCGATTTTCCTAATATCTTCAGTATCCACAATGTCCCCCTAGAATTTCACGCCAGCCTTGCGGGCGCCATCGGCGATTGCTTTGACGATTCCATGATAGAGATACCCGTTTCTATCGAACACGACTGTCTCAACCTTGTTCTCAAGGCATCTTTTTCCTACAATCTCGCCGAGCTTTGCTGCATTCTCGACATTGTTGCGAAGGTCCTTAAGCTCCTTCTCCACAGTGCTGGCGCTGACCAGCGTGCGCCCAGCAGTGTCGTCAATCACCTGGACATACATGTGGAGGTTGCTTCTGAAAACCGTCATTCTGGGCCTCATCGCCGTTCCGGAGATGGACTTCCTGATATGAAGCTTTCTTCTAGCGTGCTTTCTGTTCTTATCTGTGATTCTACTCATACTTGCATCCTGCCACTATTATTTCTTACCGCCGGTCTTGCCAACCTTGCGTCGGATGACCTCGGTGTCATATTTGATGCCCTTGCCCTTGTACGGCTCAGGCCTTCTCAAGCTGCGTATCTCGGCGCTTACCTGACCGACCTGCTGCTTGCTGATTCCGCTGACCTTGATCTTGGTCGGGCCATCGCAGGTGATCTCGATTCCTTTCGGGATGACGTATTCGATGGGTGTCGAATAGCCAAGCGTCAAAACCAGCACATTGCCCTTGAGGTCAGCGCGATAGCCGACTCCGTTTATGGTGAGGGACTTCGAGAATCCTTTGGAGACCCCTTCCACCATATTGTGAATCAGCATCCTGTACAGCCCGTGATAGGCGTTGGACGCATTCGTGTCATCGGTGCGCTTCACAAGAATCTCGTTGTCCTTGATTTCAATCGCAACCTCCGGCCTCTCCTTCTGGGTCAGGGTTCCCTTCGGCCCCTTGACGGTGATGACTCCATCGGCCTGCGATACCTCAACCCCCTGGGGCAGCTGGATAGGCAATTTACCAATACGTGACATATCAATCTCCTTACCATACCTTGCAGATCAGCTCTCCGCCAACCTGCTTCTCAGCCGCCTTTCTGCCGGTGAGGACACCGGAAGAAGTTGAAACCACCACGATGCCAAGGCCGTTGAAGATCCTCGGCATATCCTTGTAGCCGGAATAGACCCGGCGCCCGGGCGTGGAGACCCTGGCAATCCCGTGGATGACAGGAGCCTGGTTCTCATCATACTTAAGATAGACTCTCAAGCAGGAGATTCCATCCTTGGAAACCTTCTTGAAATTCTTTATGAAGCCCTCGTTCTTCAATATCTTTATGATTTGAAGCTTGAGCTTTGAATTTGTGATATCTACTTTCTCATGCTTTGCAAGACTGCCATTGCGAATCTTAGTCAGCATGTCAGCAACTGGATCGCTTACTGCCATTTCACTTCTCCTACCAACTAGATTTGGTCACGCCAGGAATCTGGCCTTCACTTGCGAGCTTGCGGAAGCAAATCCTGCACATCTCGAACTTTCTCATGTACCCACGAGGCCTTCCGCAGATCTTGCAGCGATTATAAGCCCTTGTGCTGAACTTAGGTGTTCTGTTCGCCTTTATCACCATTGATTTCTTAGCCATTTATTTCTCCTGACTCACTTGCTGAAAGGCATTCCGAGCTTCTTGAGAAGAGCGAAGCCTTCTTCATCGGTCTTGGCGGTAGTGACAATCGCGATGTTCAGCCCGCTTATCTGCTCAATCTTATCGAAATCAATCTCCGGGAATATGATCTGCTCAGTGATTCCCAGGGAATAGTTGCCATGTCCATCGAAAGCATTCGGCTTGACTCCCCTGAAGTCCTTCACGCGCGGGAGGGCGATGCATATCAGCCTCTCCAGGAAGAACCACATATTGTCTCCCCTGAGAGTGACCATTGCGCCGATCTCCATCCCTTCACGAAGCTTGAAGTTCGCAATCGACTTGCGGGCCTTTGTCTTGACGACATGCTGTCCGGTGATCTGCTCAAGCTCCTTGACCGCTGCATCAAGCAGTTTCTTGTTGGTTATCGCCTCGCCGATGCCGACGCTCACGACTATCTTCTCAAGGGTCGGAACCTCCATCTTGGACTTGAAATTGAAGTCCTTGTAAAGCTCCGGAGCAACCTCTTGAAGGTATTTCCTCTTAAAGTTTGGTATGAACTTCTCGTTTTCCATCATACAGTATCTCCAGTCTTCTTGGCATAGCGGACTTTCTTTCCGTCCTTGTCAAGCTTGTATCCGATCCTGCTTGTCTCGCCGGTGCTTTGGTTAACCACGAAAGCGACGTTGGAAACATGAATCGGAGCCTCGATCTTGGAGATTCCGCCCTTATCCTGGGCATTGCGCTTCTTCATGGCCTTGCTTACCATGTTGACTCCCAGAATGTAGACTCTCTCTTTCTCAGGGTCAATCTTGATGATCTTGCCGGACTTTCCCTTTTCCTTTCCGGCGATCACCTTGACGATGTCATTCTTCTTAAGTCTCATAGACATTCTCCTACAACACTTCCGGCGCGAGTGACACGATCTTCATGAAGCCGTTTCTCAGCTCACGGGCGACAGGCCCGAAGATGCGCTTTCCGCGGGGGTTATTGTTGGCATCAACGACAACGCAGGCGTTGTCATCGAACCTGATATAGGTACCGTCAGGTCTTCGGTATTCCTTGCTAACTCTGACAATCACGGCTTTCAGAACATCGCCTTTCTTTATGGCTCCGTTCGGAAGCGCGTCCTTTACCGCCACCACAATGACATCGCCGATTCCAGCGATGTACCTATGGCTTCCGCCCAGAACCTTTATGCACTGGACACGCCTTGCACCGCTGTTGTCAGCGACGTTCAAATAAGTCTGCATCTGAATCATAACCGCGCTCCTTATTTTGCCCTCGCCAGAATCTCAACAAGACGCCAGCAGGTGTCCTTGCTGAAATGGCGGCATTCGACAACACGGACTGTATCGCCGATATGAGCCTCATTACGCTCGTCATGCGCCTTGACTTTCTTGGTCTTGGTCACATACTTCTTGTAAAGAGGGTGCAATCTCCTGGATTCAATGGCCACGACGATGGTCTTGTCCATCTTGTCGCTGGTAACCATGCCTGTAAAACTCTTCTTATTGCCTTCCATTTTACGCCACGCCCTCTCTTACTTGTTTTTCCTGATGCCCAGCTCATACTCATGTATGACAGTGTTCAGCCTGGCTATGTTCCGTCTTGTGTTTCTGAGCGCAAGCGGATTGTCCAGATGGCTGATAACCTTGCTCATCCTGAGATCCAGATATTCCCTGCGAAGATCTTCGCGTGCCTTCACGAGTTCATCGTATGACATCTTATCGTATGAATTCTTCATAATCACTCCACAATTCTCTTGGCAACGAACTTGGTCTTGATGGGAAGCTTGGATGCGGCAAGATCGAATGCCTCGCGCGCAGAAGTCTCATCAACGCCTCCCATCTCAAAAAGAACGGCGCCTGTCTTGACCACGGCGACCCAGCCTTCCGGATTGCCTTTGCCGTTTCCCTGCCTTGTTTCAGCAGGCTTCTTTGTGAAAGGCATGTCAGGATATATCCTGATCCAGACCTGACCGCCGCGCTTTATGCGGCGGGTCATGGCGACTCTCGCCGCCTCGATCTGCCTGTTGGTGATCCACTTGGGCTCAAGCGCCAGAAGGCCAAATTCCCCGAAGGCAATCGTGTTGCCGCGGTGAGCGACTCCATCGGTCTTGCCTCTCTGCTTCTTCCTGTATTTTATTCTCTTTGGACTAAGCATGGATTTACCTCACTTCAGCCGCCGGAACAGCATCGGCGGCCTTGTCGGCAGCCTCTGCGGCATTCCTGCCGGCCTTGTCATAGATCTCGCCGTTAAACACCCACACCTTGACGCCGATGGCGCCGAAGCTTGTGTTCGCAGTTGAAAATCCATAATCGATGTCGGATCTGAGCGTATGCAGGGGAACACGTCCCTCCTTGACCCACTCCGACCTGGATATCTCAGCTCCGCCAAGACGTCCCGACACTCTGATCTTTATGCCCTGGACTCCTGCGAGCATCGCCTTCTGAACGGCGTTCTTTAGAATCCTCTTGTAAGACCCGCGGGCCACCAGCTGGCGGGCGACATTCGCCGAAATAAGCTGCGCATCCTTTTCAGCATGCTCAACGCTTCTGATCTTGATCTGAATCTGCTTTGAAGACAGCTTCTGAAGATCGCTGCTCAGCTTCTCGACAGTCGCTCCCTTCGTGCCTATTATGACACCCGGACGGCTTGTGCTTATGAGAATCGTGATTCTCTGCGGCTTCCTGCTTATCTCAACGTTGGAAATCTCCGCGCCCTGCACCTCAGGAGCGGCGAGGAGGGCTTTGCGGAGCTTCAGATCCTCATGGAGAGTCTCTGCATAATCCCTTGGATCAACATACCATTTCGACTGCCAGGTCTTGTTAACTCCAACCCGAAGTCCAACTGGATTAACTTTCTGTCCCATTTATTTCCCCGCCCTTTCGCTTACAGCGACTGTGATGTGCGACATCCTCTTAAGAAGAATATCCCGCTTTCCGTGAGATCTGGCCCAGACTCTCTTGAGCCTCGGTCCGTCGTCCACAAGAAGCTGGGAGACAAAAAGCTGCTCTTCGTCAAGCTTCCTGTTGGCAAAGGTGGCGTTGGCGACCGCAGACTGCAGGACCTTGAGAATCAACCTGGATCCCTTGTGCGGCAGCGCCTCCAGAATTCCAACCGCTTCATAGTAAGGCTTCCGTCTGACAAGATCGGCCACCGGGCGGACTTTGCTCGGCGAGATCATCAGATACTTTGCGCAAGCCTTGTATTCTTTCTTAGCTTCCATACTCATATCCTACCTCTACTCTGCTGACGCATCAGGAGCTCCGCCGGCCGCCGGAGCAGCAGGCGCCGCAGCGGGAGCCGCGGAAGAAGCGGCTGAAGACGATGATGAACCGCCCTCAGATGACCTCTTGTCTGAATTGACATGCGAACGGAAAATCCTTGTCGGCGCGAACTCGCCGAGCTTGTGGCCGACCAGGTTATCGGTCACATAGACCGTCACCCAGGACTTTCCGTTGTATACATTTATGTTCAGACCAATCATATCAGGAGTAATCGTCGAGCTGCGGGAATACGTCTTGATGATCTGAGTCTGATTAGCTTTGTTTGTCTTTGCAACCCTCTTTGCCAGATTAGCATCTACAAATGGGCCTTTCTTAATTGACCTTGACACGTTCTTCTCCTACTTGCGTTTACTATTAAGGATAAACTTTCCTGAAGGCTTCTTCTTGGAGCGGGTCTTGCCGCCCTTGGTGGGCTTGCCCCAAGGAGTGACAGGATGCCGCCCTGCAGCCGTCTTGCCCTCTCCACCGCCATGCGGGTGGTCAATCGGGTTCATGGCAACGCCGCGGACCTTCGGACGCCTGCCCAGATGCCGGCTTGCACCGGCTTTTCCGAGCGACACGTTCATGTGATCCTCGTTTCCAAGCTCTCCCAATGTCGCATAGCATTCTCCGAACACCATCCTCATCTCGCCGGATGGCAGACGAAGGGTGACATAAGATCCTTCCTTTGCCACCACGGTGGCGCTGTTTCCGGCGGAACGGGCAAGCTGCCCGCCTCGGCCCAGAGTGAGCTCGACATTATGCACGAGAAGGCCAAGAGGTATGCTCTTGAGCGGAAGCGCATTCCCCACGGTGAGAGGAGCGTTGGCTCCGCTTTGCACCTTCATCCCGACTGTCAGCCCCTTTGGCGCAAGTATGTAGCGCTTCTCGCCATCGGCATAGAAAACAAGAGCGATGTTTGCACTGCGGTTGGGATCGTATTCTATCGTCTTCACAGTTCCGGGAATGTCAATCTTTCTGCGCTTGAAATCTATGATGCGGTATGCCCTCTTGTGGCCGCCGCCTCTGCGCCTGACTGATATGCGTCCGAAATCGTCACGCCCCGCCCTTCTGTGAAGGTTCTTTGTAAGCGATTTCTCCGGCTTGTCGGCGGTTATCTCGCTTCTCACCAGCACTGCCCTCTCTCTAAGGCCGCTGGTGTATGGCTTGTATGTTTTAAGTGGCATTACCTGACTCCTTATACGCCTTCGAAAGCGGAGATCGCCTCGCCCTTGGAAAGAGTGACGATCGCTTTTTTCCAATTTCGGGTGGTGCCGACAATCTGTCCGCCCTTGCCTCTGCTGAACTTCGGCTTTCCCTTGATATTCATCACATTGCACTTGATCGGATTGACCTTGTACAATGCGGCAACAGCATCGCAAATCTCCAGCTTGTTCGCCCTGGCGTCAACCCTGAAGGTGTACTTCGGGAACTCCATGCTTCTCTGGATATTTGATTTCTCGCTTAGCACCGGTGCGATGATCACTTGATCTGGTCTCACTTTCGTCACCATCCTTTATTCGAAGAATGCGTTGAGATTCTTCGCGGCGCCTTCAAGCATCAGGATCTTCTTTCCGTAGAGAAGCTCCTTCGCGCTGAGCTTGTCATATGCAAGAACGTGGAGGTACGGTATGTTCCTCGCCGCTCTTCTCAGCATCGCATCGTCGTCCTTGAGAATCAGAACAGTTCTTTTCTCATCAGAGACAAAGGCCCTGACAATCTTGTCGACATCCTTTGTCTTTCCATTTTCACTTGTGAAGTCCTCGACCACGACAAGCCTGTCTTCCTTCACAGAAAGCGTAAGCAGCGATTTCATGGCCAATCTCTTGACCTTCTTGGGAATCGTATAGCTGTAATCCCTGGGCTTGGGCCCGAAGATCGTCCCGCCGCCGACTCTCAGCGGCGACTTCTTGTCTCCCATTCTGGCGTTGCCGGTTCCTTTCTGCTTGTAAGGCTTAGCATTGCTGTAGCTCACTTCGCCCCTTGTCTTGGTGCAGGCCGTTCCAACCCTGCGGTTGGCCAGCTCGTTGTTAACGGCATAGTATATAGCTCCATTGCTGACCTCGACGTTGAAAACATCGTCGTTCAGAGCTATGGTTCTGACTTCCTTGCCTTCAGTTGAATAAACCTTGGTATCCATATCCGTGCCCCTACTTCTTCACCGCTTTCTTGACGATGACAGTGCTTGATGTCGGCCCGGGTATAGCGCCCTTGACCATCAGAATCTGCATCGCCTCGTCGACGCGGACAACCCTCAGGTTCTGGACGGTCACCCTGTCCACACCCATGTGGCCTGCCATTTTGTGCCCCTTGAATGTCTTGGAAGGGGTCGATGACATCCCCGTGCCGCCAAGATCCCTGTGGAACTTGGAGCCGTGAGTCGCACGTCCGCCTGCGAAGCCATAGCGCTTCATGCCGCCCTGGAATCCCTTTCCCTTTGAAGTGCCCGTGACATCGACAAACGTGATGTCCTTGAACAAATTCACATCAAGCACGTCGCCTTTCTTGACATCCTGCTCGAAATCACGGAATTCAACAATGCATTTCTTGGGATCGCAAATATCCTTGAACTGTCCAGCATATGGCTTGGTCACGCGGCTTTTCTTCATATCCATAGAACCCAGGACGGCGGCGCTGTAGCCATTTGCCTCCACGGTTCTTTCCGCGACAACTACGTTGCCTTCAATTTTTATAACAGTCACAGGCGTAAGTCTGCCTCTGGCATCAAATACCTGTGTCATTCCAACTTTTCTGCCGATAAGCCCTAACATCTCTTACCTCAACTCACTGCTTGATCTCAACGTCTACACCGGCGGGGAGCTCAAGCTTCATAAGAGCATCCATTACCTTAGTATTAGGATCTATGATGTCAATCAGACGCTTGTGCGTCCTCATTTCGAATTGTTCACGAGACTTTTTGTTTACGAAGGGTGATCTCAGAACAGTATACTTGTTA
>JBQNBA010000043.1:0-13512 GCA_052170175.1 Sphaerochaetaceae bacterium
GTTCCCGATGGGGTCATCCCCCTCACTGCGGCGGATCCTGATTATCCTGTCGCGCCTGAGATACGCCAGGCGCTTTTGGATTATGTGAAAGATGGATATTTTTCATATACTCCGAAACTTGGTTATCCCAGATTCCGCAAAGCAATCTCAGAGGCTTTGAAAAACAGGAAAAATGAAAACATAGAGCCCGACCAGATTCTTCCTATAGCCAGAGCAATGTACATAGTGGCCCAGACCGTTCTGAAGCCGGGCGATGAGATGATTGTATTTGATCCGGTTGATTATCTTTTCAGGGAATCCTGTCTTTATGCCGGCGGAGTCCCCGTATTCTTCCCGGCCAATCTAAAGGACGGGCGCATTGATTTATCGCAGCTTGAATCGTATGTAACGGACAAGACACGGATGATAGGGCTATGCAATCCTCATAATCCATATGGGGTCTTGTATACGGAAGAAGACCTCAACCATATAATGGACATATGCGAAAGGCACAATCTGTACATTATGAATGATGAAATATGGTCGGATATAGTATTCCCCGAACATGATTTTCTCAGCATATACTCGCTGGGTAACGAAAGATGCCGGAGGGTCATGTCTGTGTTTGGCTTTTCCAAGAGCTTTGGTATCGCCGGTCTCAGAGCCGGCTGCCTTTATTGCACTGATTCAGGCCTGATGGGGCGTCTTATTGACAATTCGGCTGTCATGAGCACTGCTGGCGGAATCTCATCGTTGTCTCAGATTGCGGGAATCGCCTGCCTGGAGGATTGTTACTATTGGGTTGATGAGTTTATCAAGCATCTTGCAGCCAATAGGGATTATGCCTTTGAAAGGCTCTCATGCATGCCCTGCATCAAATGCTATAAGCCGCAGGCGACTTACCTGATGTATGTTGATATAACGCAGTTTGGCATTCCATCAGCAGAATTCACCAGTTTCTTGCTTGAAACTGTGAAGCTTGCCGTTGTAAGCGGCGGTGAGAAGTTCTTTGGCAAAGGGTCTGAAGGGCATATAAGGATATGCATAGCGACAAGCCGGGAGATTCTTAAAGAAGGTCTGGACAGGCTTGAAGAAGGAATACATCTGCTGCTGAATAAGCGTCAATGATTCCAGCCGCCTCATTCCCCTCATTCCAGTTCTTGGGTCAGAGCCTCGGCCATTTTCTTTTGCGGGGCCTTCACGCCTGTCCACAGCTCAAAACCGAAAAGGCCTTGGGACACCAGCATTCCCAGTCCATTGACAGTGATTGCGCCATGCTCCGCCGCAGCTTTCAGAAACTGTGTTTCGGCGGGGCAGAACACAACATCACAGACAACCATTTCACTGCGGATTGATGCGTAGTCAATGTCGGGTCGTTTGTCTGAATCGGGCGCAAGGCCTATGGAGGTGGCATTTATAAGCATATCGGTGTCTTTAGGGATGATGTGCCGATTCTCCAGCCTGACTGCTGTTGCCTTGCATGGGGTGCGTGAGCATATCACGTCAGCAAGTTCCTCGCCCTTGGCAGCGGTGCGGTTTGCAATCACCATCTCTCTTGCTCCGGCCAGGGCGCACTCGACCGCAATGGCCTTGGCCGCCCCTCCTGCACCGATGATGAAAATTTTCTTTCCTTCCGGCGACAGACCCCTGTCTTTCAGGGCGAGAACGAAGCCTTTTCCATCGGTGTTGTCTCCTATCAGCTTGCCGTCCTGGAAGACGCAGATGTTGATTGCCCCTATTATGCCTGCGGCTTGGGAGAGGCTGTCCATGTATTTGACCGCATCTATTTTATGCGGCATGGTGAAGCCTATGCCGCGCAGGTTCAAGGCACGGGCCGCCTTGATTGCATCTCCAAGGTTCTCCCGCTTCACTTTGCAGGTCATATAGCGGTAGTTCAGACCGCAGGCGCGGAATCCTGCTTCCATCACCACGCCGGTCGGGTTGTCATCCACCGGGTCGCCGAAAAGGCAGACCAGCTCTGCCCTGTAATTCTTGGCTTGCTTGTTGTTGCTCATGACAAAAGGCTATCATTGACGGTTTAGTCCGTCAAGCCGGGAGTTCAGTGGTCAGAAGTTAGTCAGAAGTTGGTCTGGCAGTTCCCGTTCCGATGTCATGGGGGTTTTGCTGACCCGCCGTTCCGAGCGAGGATTATCGGGCGTCTTGCCCCGATGGCATGGGGGTTCTATGCCTTTGAGAGCTTTGCCTTGCCTGCGACGAATGAGGCTCTACGCCCGTCATCGAACTTCACATCGTATATTTTGCGCTTGCCGAATTCCCTTACAGCTGTGACTTCGCCTTTGCCGTAGATGTCGCTTTCTATCCTGTCTCCTTGAATGAAATCCTGAGCCGTGGCTTCATGTTCGTTCAAACCCTGACTGATGGCTTCTGTTGATTTTGAATTGAGCTTGGCATCTTCGTGCTTGGCATCTTCGTGCTTGGACTCTTCATGCGTTGAGAAGGACGCCTCATTCTGAACCGGCGGCTTGCGGCGTGAGAGCAGGGCCGAAGGAACCCCCGGCTTGGGTGCGGGCTGATAGGGCTGATAGGGGCGGTAGCCGCTGGTCAGGCTGCCATGCCCGCCGTTGCCGAAGTGCATAGAGCCGGGACTGCGGCGGACTGCCTCGCCGTGGTTCTCATGGCCTGGCTGTTTCCAATAGCCGCCGAAGCGCTTTCGGCTGCCGAAATCATCTCCTGTCATGTCTGATGGGAAATCGGGGAGGCCTCTGCGGTAGAATGACGATGCTCCCAGCAGGGGGGATTCGGGAGAATTGGTTCGGTTGATGAGATTGGAAGGGATATCGTCAAGGAACTGGCTGGGAATCTGGTTCTGGAAGCGCCCCCACATCTTGCGTTGCTTGCATGATAATATGTAAAGTTCATTCCGCGCCCTTGTGACGGCGACATAGAATATCCGCCTCTCTTCCTCGATGTCCGCCTCTCCTTCGGATTTCATGGAGGGCAGAATCCCTTCTTCAACGCCCACGATGAACACCCTGTCGAATTCAAGGCCTTTGGTGTTGTGCATCGTTATCAGCGTGACGCCGCCTGCCTTTCTGTTTTCATCGGTGGCCATCATGGAAGGGTCAAGCATGGATTCCTCGATGAATGCGTTGAGGCCGTCCACTCCATTCTGATAATTCTCCTGCTCGGATATGATGTTCACGACTTGCTCCAGGTTCTTAAGCCTCTTGTTGTCTATGTTCTCTTCTTTTTCGTCCCTCTTGGCGTAGTAAGAATCAAGTCCGAAGCTGGTTATTATGCTCTTTATGACATCGGAGTTGCTGGACATCCCTATCATTGCCAGCGTTTTGTCGTAGGCGTTAAGGAAGCCCGCTATGCCGGCGGAGGCCATGGAGGGTTTTGATTTGATGAAATCCCGGCAGGTCATTATCATATCGCCGTTGAACGCAGAGGATGCTTCAATCAGCTTCTCGATTGTGGCTCCGCCGACTTTCCGCGATGGTTTGTTGATGATGCGCGCGAAGCTCACCGGCTCATGGGGGTTAAGCAGGAGGGCTATATGCGCCACGACGTCCTTCACTTCCCCTCGTTCGTAGAACCGCAGCGCTCCAACCAGCTTGTATGGAATCTGCATTTTGCTGAACATGGTTTCAAATGCTGCGGACTGGGCGTTCGTTCGGTAGAGGACGGCGCTTGAGTCGTATTTGCCATCGCCCTGAAGAACCTTGGCTACATAGCTTGCTTCGGCGAAATCCGAATCAACGAATGTCAGATGCGGCTTGTCGCCCTCTTCACGGGCGGTCCACAGCCTTTTGCTGGCTCTTGCCTTGTTATGCTCGATGATGGCGGCGGCAAGGCTGATTATGCTGGACGTGGAGCGGTAATTCTGTTCAAGCTTTATGACCTTTGCGTTCGGGAAGTAATCGTTGAAAGAAAGGATGTTCCGCACTTCGGCGCCTCTGAAACGGTAGATGCTCTGGTCATCATCGCCGACTACGCAGACAGAGCAATCAGGGCCGACTATGCGTTTGAGAAGCTCGCACTGGGTCGCATTGGAATCTTGGTATTCGTCTACAAGGACCGCTTTGAATCGGCGGTGGCACCAATCCCTTACATCGGGGCTGCTGTCTATTAGCTCTGTGGTGCGTGCTATCAAATCTGCAAAATCGACGTTTCCTGTATGAAGCAGAGCCTCCTGATATTGCTGATAATGCTTGTAGAATGAGGCGTCCCTGTCGTTTCTGGTTTCCTCGGGGATGACCATCCGGTCTTTGCACAGCGATATCCGCTTGCTTATCGGAACGAGGTCAGTCCTTTTCTCCTCGGGGAATATCTGAGCCAGCAGGGCAAGCGAGTCATCCTCATCGTATATCTTGAAGTTGCTGTTGAGCCCTATCCTGTCTCCGAACCTTCTCAGCACCATGGCTCCGAAGCTGTGGAAAGTCTTGATGCAGAGGTCGTGCGGGTCTATATCCGGAACGAGGTTCCAGACACGTTCCTGCATCTCCTTGCAGGCCTTGTTTGTGAATGTGACGGCCAGCACGCTCCAGGGCTTGAGCCCCAGCACCTTTATGCACCATGCTATCTTGGTCGTTATCACTCGTGTCTTGCCGGAGCCTGCCCCTGCGAATACGACAAGCGGCTGTCCGAAGTGGGTCACGGCTTTCTTCTGCTGCGCATTCAGCTTGGAGAGAAGCTTGATGGTCTCCGGGTTCCGGGCGAAGTCCTGCGAATTGTCCGGCGCGCTCTGTGCGCTCTGTGCGCTTTGTGCGTCATGCAAGTCCTGTGGCCGGCAGGGTTCCTGTATTTCTTCAATCATCTATCTTCACCTATCTTCACCGCATCGAGATCAAGACCCGCGACTCTTCTTATTCCGCATTTGCAGACTTGGCCGGGAATCAGACCTTCCCCCATGACAACGGTCTGACCATCTACTTCCGGCGCCTGGGAGTAAATCCTGCCTATCGCCAGATCCTCGTTCTGAAATTTCTCTTCTATCAGAACCTCATATTCGTGTCCGACAAAGCGTTGAAGCTGATTAGCGGTTATCTTCTCCTGAATTCTCTCAAGCTTCCGCTGACGTCTGCGGGCAACGGATTCCATCGCTTTCTGCTCTTCCTCGGTTCGCTGGGGGAATGCGGGGGTGTCTTCTTCTCTGGAGTATATGAAGCTGCCCATCCAATCGAACCGGCATCGTCTGATGAAATCGCAGAGTTCTTCAAAGGCCTCTTCATCTTCATTGAGGAAGCCCAGCATGATGGTGGTGCGTATGACGGCGTCCGGCAAGGCGTTGCGGATTCTGGAAACCAGATTGAAGTATGTTCCGGAATCTCCTGTCCTGCCCATGGCTTCAAGCACGCGCTTGCTGGCATGCTGAAACGGTATGTCGAAATAGGGGAGTATCTTGGGGGTTTTCTTCATGAGGTCAAGAAGTCCATCGGGGAATGCGTCCGGATGGATGTACAGGAGCCGTATCCGGAAATCGCCGGGGATGTCCGCAAGGCTTGACAGCAGCTCCAGAAAGGAGCCTCCGGGGACGTTCTCTGAATTGTAGGCGGCAAGATCCTGCGCTATGACGTTTATTTCCTTTATTCCATTCGCGGCAAGCCGGCGGGCTTCGTCCAGTATGGTGTCCATCGGACGGCTGCGGAGCTCTCCCCTGATAAGCGGGATGGCGCAGTAACGGCAATGATGGCTGCAGCCTTCGGATATTTTAAGGAATGCGCTTCCCGGCCAGCCTAACAGTCTGGAGCGTTTGTCGAATTCGTCACGCGGGTCGGAGGGATACTCCGGGATGAGCTTCCGTCTCTGGGGCCGGTCTGCAATCTCCTGGGCGAAATCGGCGATACGGCCCAGGTCGCGGTTTCCAAAGATGCCGTCCGCTTCGGGCAGGCTCCGGAAGAGGTCTTCGCCGTAGCGTTGGGCCAGACAGCCTCCTATGATGAGCTTCGCACCGGGTTTGGCCTGCGAGCGGAGCTGGAAGACAGTGTCCAGCGATTCTTTCTTGGCGCTTTCTATGAATCCGCAGGTGTTCACTACAATGAGGTCGGCCTTTGAGGCATCGTCAATGACTGCCCAGCCCGAAAGGGCGAGTCTGTTGGCGAGTACTTCCGAATCCACCTGGTTCTTTGCGCAGCCCAGGCTTTCTATATATGCGAATCTTTCCATGATGCTCCGATTCTGCGACAAGGCTGAAAGGTAGTTCCATAGTACCCGCTATGGCTTCCTTGTCAAGAAGGGCGGGGTTGCAAAAGGTCAACGGCGGAGCGGCAAAAGGCAGAAGGCGAGACAGGAGCGGGGTTGCAAAAGGCAGAAGGCGGAGCCAGGGCGGAGGCGCAGAGGGCAAACGGATGAGCCGGCGGTGATATTTGACCTAAAACTGACCAAACAGCGTTAAACACGCTTGCATAACAATTTGTTTTAAGCTATTATTTGCCTTGCGTGCGCGCAACGCGGCTTTCCGGACAGTGGTCATTTCCCCGAATGTCACTGATAATGCTTTCTGGAAAAAGGCTTTGCGAATGCTGGGGTCTTACTCAATCGCAGCTTGCAGGCATAGAAATCAAAACTTTAGGATGAAGATATCATGAAGACTATTTTTGTAAAGCCGGCATCGGTTGTAAAGAAGTGGTACCTTATCGATGCGGAGGGAAAGGAGCTGGGGCATGTCGCTGTCGCCGCCGCCCGGATTCTTCGCGGGAAGGACAAGCCGGAATATGTCCCTAATATGGACATGGGGGACTATGTGATTGTCATCAATGCCGCCAAAGTCAAGATGAGCGGCAACAAGTTCACTGACAAGATGTACTACAGCCACTCGAATTACCCGGGTGGATTCTCCGCCACATGCTATTGCGATATGCTTAAGCGCAGGCCCGCTTTCCCGATGGAGCATGCGATAAAGGGCATGCTTCCCCACGGGGTTCTGGGGCGCAAGCTTTTCACTTGCGTGAAGGTTTATGCAGGGGCAGAGCATCCGCATGCCGCCCAGCAGCCGATCAAGGTTGAAATCTAAGGTAGGGACAGATTATGGCAGAATTTAAGAATGTGAACCTTGGACATGGAACAGGCCGCCGCAAGACTGCGGTCGCACGTGTTTATCTGAGAGAAGGGAACGGCAAGATAACGGTCAATGGACGTGAAGTCGAGGAGTATTTCGGCAACGATTCACTGGTTGTCTTGGTGAAGCAGCCTCTTGAGGCTACGCAGACTGGGGCCAAGTTCGATGTCCTTATAAACGTCTGCGGAGGCGGGATATCAGGGCAGGCCGGCGCTTGCCGCCATGGAATAGCCAGAGCGCTGGTCGATGCGGACGAGGATAACCTCACCCTTCTCAGACCGACAGGCTTCCTCACGAGGGATCCGAGAATGGTCGAGAGAAAGAAATACGGTCAGAGAGGCGCGCGCCGCAAGTTCCAGTTCTCCAAGCGTTGATCTGGAGCGAAACAGTGTTTGCTGTTGTTACGAGAGAGTCTTCCAAAGGTTGCTGGCAAGCCGCTTCGGAAGGCTCTTCTTTTATAATGCCTTTTGCAATACCGGCCAGCGTTTTCTCCAGACTGCGCCTGCGTGAAGGGCAGGAATTGGATGAGAGCGGCTTCTTTTCCCTAAAGGAGATATGCGAGGCAGAGGAATGCTATCAGAAAGCCCTCGGTCTTCTGAGCCTGCGCGAGCATTGCAGATACGAATTGCAGACAAAGCTTCTCCAGAGGGAATTCCCCAGGGGCATTGTTGAAAGGGCGCTGGATTCTCTGGAGGAAGAGGGCTGCCTGGACGAACGGCGGTACTGCTATGAATATACCCGGTCGCGTTTGCGGAGAAAGCCGGAAGGGAAGCGTGTCATGGAGCAGCGCCTTCTTCGGCACGGAGCCAGAAGGGAATTCATATCGGATGCGCTGGACAAGGTATACACACCTGAGACGGAAATGGAGCTTGCCCGCATTGCATATGAGCGTATCGCAAGCGCATCTGATGATGAGACCGCCAGGAGAGACGCTTTCCTCAAGGCGGGTTTCAGTCTTTATCAATTGCAGATATTGAAAGAAATTCCGTGAACTCAAACGCATGGATGCACGGCAGCGGCATATTGACATTAAGCTTTTTTGAGGGCATAGTGATTCTGCTGATTATTCAATTTAGGAGACAAAGATGAGCACAATTGATTTCATCGAAGCAAGAGAGATTCTTGATTCACGTGGAAATCCTACCGTTGAGGTGGATGTATATCTTGAAGATGGTTCTTTTGGCCGCGCCGCTGTTCCTAGCGGAGCTTCCACAGGCGTTCATGAGGCTGTTGAGCTTCGTGACGGAGACAAGAAGCGCTACATGGGCAAGGGCGTTCTGAAGGCTGTCAACAATGTCAATAACATAATAGGGCCGGAGCTTGAGGGGATGGATGCGCTTGACCAGGTCGCCATCGACAGGGCGATGATAGCTCTGGACGGGACTCCCAACAAGGGCAAGCTCGGCGCGAATGCTATCCTGGGTGTATCGATGGCCGTAGCAAGAGCCGCCGCCGATTTCCTTGGGGTGGAGCTGTACAAGTATCTTGGCGCATATCATGCATGTGTCCTGCCTGTTCCTATGTCCAACATTCTCAACGGCGGGGCTCACAGCGACAATAAGGTTGATTTCCAGGAATTCATGATAATGCCTGTCGGAGCTCCGAGCCTGCATGAGGCTGTCAGGATGAACGCCGAGGTTTTCCATAATCTGAAGGCTGTTCTGAAGGGACGCGGCTACAACACAGCCGTGGGCGACGAAGGCGGCTTTGCTCCTGATCTCAAGTCGAACGAAGAGGCCATCGAGGTGATTCTAGAGGCTATAAAGAGGGCCGGCTACACCACTGGCAGGGATGGCGATTACATGCTCTGCCTTGATCCGGCTGCCAGCGAGCTTTATGACGAGAAGACCGGAATGTACACTCTGAAGTGGTCCACCGGTGAGCAGAAGACCTCCAAGGAGATGGTTGATCTGTGGGAGGATTGGGTGAACAGATATCCGATCTGCTCCATCGAGGATGGCATGGCGGAAGACGACTGGGAAGGCTGGAAGATGCTCACCGACAGGGTTGGCGATAGGATTCAGCTTGTCGGCGATGACCTGTTTGTGACCAACACCGAAAGGCTCAAGGAGGGCGTCTCCAAGGGTGTGGCCAACTCGATTCTGATTAAGGTGAACCAGATCGGCACGCTGACCGAGACGTTCGAGGCCGTTGACTACGCCAGGAGAAATGGATACTCGGCCGTTGTTTCACACAGAAGCGGCGAGACTGAGGACAGTTTCATAGCTGACCTTGTCGTCGGGCTTGAGACCGGTGAGATCAAGACCGGTTCCATGAGCCGCTCCGACAGGCTGGCGAAGTACAACCAGCTGATGAGAATCGAGGATTATCTCGGCGATACGGCCAAGTACGCCGGCCGCGATGTTCTGGTTCTGCACAACAAGAAGAACTAGGCTTTGATTGATTTGGCTCGACTGCTGTCCTTTAAGCAGGCGGCGCAAAAGTCGTTCCCCGGGCTTCTTGGATTTTCCCGTTCTTGGATTTATCCAAGGGTTTTCAAGGGTTTTCAAGGGTTTTCCAAGGGTTTCCAAGGGTTTTCCAATGGTTTCCAAGGGTTACCAAGAGGTTCCAAGAGGTTCCAAGGGGTTCCAAGGGGTTCCAAGGGGTTCCAAGAGGTTTCGGATTTATGATGGCATGGTCGTTGTGATGACGGCTGTGCCGTTTTTTTAATTCTTTACTATTTAGCCGAATCGTCTTATCCTATGAGCCATGGGCATGGAAAAAAGGAAGCTTCCGCCGCTTACGGGCGATGTGATTGAGGGCATCATATACGGCATGGAGAATCAGAGGGAGGATTACGCTTTCTTCCCATCTCTAGGTGTCGCCGCCCAGAGAAACACATACGGCGATGCGGTTCTGGTGGAGCTGCCGAAGTGGACAAGCCGGGACGGGTTCGGTCTGATGATCAGGTTCGCCTCCCGCTGCCCAGATGCTGAAATGAAGCAGAAGATGCTTGAGGTGCTTGGCTCTCATCAGAAAGGGGTGTTCAGAAATTTCAGGGAATTGC
The DNA here is from genome assembly GCA_052170175.1 of Sphaerochaetaceae bacterium. Taxonomy (GTDB): domain Bacteria; phylum Spirochaetota; class Spirochaetia; order Sphaerochaetales; family Sphaerochaetaceae; genus JAAYFO01. The sequence goes on from JBQNBA010000043.1 coordinate 10,008, forward strand.
TGGGCACACAGCCTTCTCTGCTGGCCTCCTGGCGGGAATACAAGGAAAAGGCCATGTCCAAGGTCATCCGCGAGTGGTATGGCAAGCTGGATGAGGAAGCGGATGGAGCAGAGGATGCTGCAGAGGGCCGCGAGGAGCGCGAGGAGCGCGAGGAGCTTGTCCTTGAGGATTTCTCGGTCGGCGCTGATGATGGACGGCATTCTGCCCGGATACGGGAGGCTTCGGAGGGCTTTGCAGGAGAGAGGGCTGTCGTGTGCCTTGATCCTGATGACAATCTTTCCGGGTTCATAAGCTACAGGGTCTGTGGAGTGCTTGCGGCTGTATGCTCGTATATGGTGATTCCTGATTATCGTCGTTTGGGAATATTTGACCTCATGTATGACCATCTCATCAAGCTTCTTGCAGAAGAAGATGTCAGGCGGGTGAGATTCCCTGTTTATGAAAAATCGGACTTCATCGCCAATAGATTCGCCGGGACTGATGCGCGCATTGTAAGCTCGGAGTATCTTGTCAGCCTGACCTGAGCTTTTCCACAGCTTCTCCACAGCTTCTGCGGCGGCGAAGTTGCCTGAGGTTGATTTCTTTATTTCAAAAGGGTAGCATGCATCTATGAAAATCATAATACTTGGAGCAGGGAAACGTGGACTCAGGCTTGCGAGACGCCTTTCTGAGGAGAACAAGGATGTCGTCATCATAGACAACGATGACAATCTTGTGCAAACCGCCATGTCGAATATCGACTGCATCGCTTACTCCGGGAGCGGCACGAGTCTTGAGAATCTGAGCGATGCCGGCATGGAAAGCGCCGATGCCTTTGTGGCTCTGACCGGAGATGATGAGGTCAACATTGTTTCAAGCGCCATGGTCAGCCATGAGTTTCAGGTTCCGATGACCATAGCGTCGATAAGGAACATATCCTATACGGGCAGCTCCGGCTCCAACAGCAATCTGCTGGGCATAACACATATTGTCAACACTGATTATGAGGTCGCAGCGGACATATATGACGAGATTGAGCGGGGTGTGTTCTCCGATGTGATATCGTTCCATGATTCCAAGCTGGTCATATATAACATGGTAATAGGGGCGAATCCGGAGTTCTGCGATATATCGGTCATGGAGCTGAGGCGGCGCATCGGAATGGATTGCCTGGCTGTCGCCATCTACCGGGACAATGCGACAATGATACCGAGCGGATCCACGATTATAAATAAAGGGGATACTGTGAGCATCGTCCTGCGTCCCGAGGACAGTTCAAGGGCGCTTAAGATAACGGGCAAGCCGAAGGTGAAGCCCAAGAGGATAGCCATAGTCGGCGCAACTCATATATCCCGGCTTCTGCTCAAGATGTTCTCAGAGAAGGAGAGGGGGCGATTCGCCATCGTGGAGCGTGATTCGCAGCTGTGTGACGAGTTTGCGAGGGAATTCCCGGAGGTTCTTATAATAAACGGCAACATAACCGATGAATACATATTCAAGGACGAGGATCTTGGCGCCTACGATTTGATGATAACCCTCACAGAGAGCGATGAGCTGAACATAATAATCGCAAGTTACTGCAAGAGAATCGGCGTGGGGTATTCGATGGCGGTTGTGCGCAGCAACAACAATTATCTGAGGCTGGCCCGCCACATGGGGATTGATTCGATTGTGTCCGCTCAGGAGGTGACGGTTGATTCAATCACGAGGTTCCTGCATGGCGCTAATGTGAGCAGCGTTCATTCTCTGTTTGATGCCAAGGTGGAGGTGTTTGAGTATGTGGTAACCGCCGGGAGCGGTGCAATCGGCAAGAAGCTCAAGCAGTTCAACATGCAGAGCCGCGGAATCGTGGCGGGCGTCACCGATTCGTCACAGAACACAATCATCCCGAACGGCGAGTATGAGTTCAAGGAAGGGGATATACTGGTGCTGATAATGAAGCAGGAAAGCTCGATTGCCGTAATGAGGATGTTTGACTGATGAACTGGCTGCTTGATCTCAGACTTGTGTCTCTTATATTGGGCGTCCTCGCCACGCTGATGCTTTTCCCTGCGGGAATCGCCATCTCAAACGGCGAAACGGCTCAGGCGCATGCGTTTGCGTTGACTATAGCCATAGCATATCTGATGGTCGCTGTCTCGCTGCTTGTTTCCCGAAAGAGGGGCAAGCAGCAGAGCATCTCTACGCGTGACGGGTATATGCTGGTCACGGCTTCGTGGGTTCTGGCCACCGTATTGGGTGCGATTCCGCTTGTTGTCTCAGGCTCTTCTCCCGGATTCACCGAAGCGTTCTTTGAGATAATGAGCGGTTTCACCACGACCGGCGCAACGGTGATGGCAGACATAGACGGGTGCGCCCGCGGCGTGCTTTTCTGGCGTTCCATGACAAACTGGCTTGGCGGGATGGGCTTTGTCGTGCTGTTCGTTGCGCTTTTGCCCTCGCTTGGTGTGGGCGGCACGTTGCTTTATGGGGCGGAGTCGGTGGGGCCGACCAAGGGAAAGCTTGTTCCCAAGTCGAGCCGGACCGCCGAGGTGCTTTGGATGACTTATCTGGGGCTATCCCTGATTATGGCCGTCCTGCTGCTTCTGGGAGGGCTTTCTCTGTATGAGGCGGTGACTGTCACCTTCTCCACCATCTCCTGCGCCGGCTTTTCGGTGTATGGCACTTCCATAGGAACGTTCTCAAGCGCCTATGTCGATGTCGTTGTGACTGTGTTCATGCTCATCGGAGGAACCAACTTCGCATTGTTCTTCCTCTTTTTCACCGGGAAATTCCGTCATGTGTTCAGGAACGCCGAGCTTAAGACTTATCTTGCCATATTCACCATAGCATGGCTGTCCTGCGCCGTCTGGCTCCGGATAAGCGGTTACTATGACTCGCTGCTTTCCGCATTGCGGTATTCGGCTTTCCAGATTGCATCGGTGCTGACGACAACAGGGTTCTACACTGACAACTACTGCCTGTGGCCGCAGTTCTCGCGTTTCGTCGTGTTCGTGATGATGTTTATCGGAGGCTGCGCGGGCTCCACCGCCGGCGGCATCAAGGTCACCAGAATAGCGACTGTCTTGAGGCTCAGCGTTGCGGAGCTCAAGGGCAGGATTCATCCAAGGGGCGTCTTCCCCGTCAAGAACGGCGACGAGAAGCTTGATTCCAAGCTTATTCAGTCAATTTCCGCATTCGTGGCTCTTTATCTGATGATATGGCTGGTTTCATCCGCCCTCATCTCGCTTGCCGGGCAGGACTTTGAAACGACTCTCACAAGCACGTTGCTCTGTCTGGGGAACATAGGGATTGGATTCGGGAAGGTCAATCCGACCGGGAACTTTCTGATCTTCCCCCATTGGGCCATGTGGCTGTTCAGCTTCCTGATGCTCATAGGACGTCTTGAGCTTTACACTGTTCTGGTGTTCTTCACCCGGAGCTTCTGGAAGAAGTAAGAGGCTTGCGTTTGGATTGGCCGGGTCAGTGACGGCGTGGCGTCGGAGCGATTTATGGCGTGATGCTGGGGTCAGTGGCAGTGACGGCG
>JBQNBA010000044.1:0-13495 GCA_052170175.1 Sphaerochaetaceae bacterium
AGGAAGGAAAGACGCGCAATCAGTTTAGAACAAATTATCCAAGAATTGTGGATTTGTATGAGAAATCTGAATTGATTTGCCTTGCAGGAAAATAGAAAAAAGTTTACAAAAATACTTGTTTATTCTTTTTGTCAGCATTATACTGGGAATGTATTAGTACTAATATGTTCCCAGAGGTGTTTATGTCAAAGCAGATTCACTACACAATTTCAGATGACCTATATATGCAGGTGAAAGAACGGGCGGCGCTCTATGGGATATCCACTCAACAATTGTTTGATGACGCTATCATTGCATATATAAACAGAATGAACTCATCCGATCAAACCAAGGAAGGTGCATTTGACTTCATAGATCTTTTTGCTGGAATAGGCGGCATGCGCATTGCTTTTGAGAGGAATGGTGGCAGATGCGTGTTTTCATCGGAATGGGACAAGAAATGTCAAGAAACATATTTTGCGAACTTTGGAGTGATTCCTTATGGGGATATAACAATGATAAAAGAGAGTGATATTCCCAATCATGATATCCTTGTGGCGGGTTTCCCTTGTCAGCCTTTTTCAATTGCAGGAGTTTCAAAGAAAAACAGCTTAGGGCGTGCAACTGGATTTGAAGACAGAACACAAGGAACATTGTTTTTCAACATATGCAAGATTATTGAGGCAAAACGACCAAAGGTCTTTATGTTAGAGAATGTAAAAAACTTGAAAAACCATGACCATGGGAGAACTTGGAAAGTGATTGAGAGCTCTCTTCAAGATTTGGATTATTCTGTTTTCTCTGCGGTGTTAGATGGTCAGGATTTTGTCCCTCAACATAGAGAAAGAATTATAATTGTTGGTTTTGATAAGAGGGAATACGGTGAAGTTGATTTTCGATTTGATTATAAAACTCCTGATATAAAACCCAAGTTGAAAGATATTCTTGAGAAATCTCCTAACGAGAAATATACTCTTACACCAAAGCTGTGGCAGTATCTACAGAATTATGCAGCAAAGCACAAAGCTGCAGGTAATGGTTTTGGTTATGGGATGCCGGATTTAAATGGAGTGGCCAGAACCTTAAGCGCTAGATATTATAAGGATGGCTCCGAGATTTTGATTAACAGGGGAGAAAACAAGATTCCAAGACGTCTTACTCCGCGAGAATGCGCTAGACTGCAAGGATATCCTGAGAGTTATAAAATTGTTGTAAGCGATACTGCCGCATACAAACAGTTTGGGAATTCGGTTGTTGTTCCTCTTATGACAGAAGTGGCCAAGCTTGTTACGGATAAACTGCACGAACTAAATGAAGGCGCTGCCGAATCAAGAAAGATAGTATGATTCATAAAACGCGGAAATGAGATGCCGCAACATATAAGCATTCACGTCATATGGCTTCGCTTGTTATATCCGTGGCAGCGTAGCTTCTGGTTCCACGCTTTATCATGATTGAAAGGATTATCTCACAGGCCACGAAGAGGGAAATGCCCAGATATTGGGTGACCAGAGAGCTGGAGAAGGCTATCATGAAGTCGCCGACCGCAAGTCCGGCGATTGACAGATGCTTGAGGACATTGTATGCCCGAAGGTTTGAAAGCATCCCGGCGAGGAAACTGACAAGGGCTGCGGCGAACAGTATGCAGACAAGGGTGTTGTATATGTTTATCGTGTTCAGATGCTCCATGTCTGTGATTCTTGGCCCGAAGAGCATTATTAGGACAGAGCCGGCAAGCCCGCTTGCAACATAATTGTTCACAGAGATGAAGCTTTTGGACAATGGGATTATCGATAACCCGCAGAACATGACCGATGTAAGTATCAATGAAAAATAAAAGACAGGAGCCACCAGATCCTGGCTTATCGGCTCTCTGTATGAGTATTGGGCGTAGAATGCGAATATCCTTACATTCTCCAGCGAGGTGGAGAGAAGAAGCACATGGGATATCTGGAGATCCAGCATGCTCGTTTCCTTGAACCTTTTGTAAAGGATAATGGAGAATATGAGATTCGCTGTCGTCTGGATGGAGCAAGGTATTGATTGAAGCACCATATTGCGCATTCGCTCGCCCCCGCTGATTCCCATGACGAGAACCACGAACACCACCGCAGAGATAAGGCATTGGATAATCAGCAAGGCGATCTTGACGGCTTTGCTGTTCATGTGGTTTCTCCGAATGGCACAGGAACGGTTGCGAATATGGCTTTTCCGCTGACGTAAGATCCGAGTGTGCATAGGAGCGTGTCAAGCAATGTTCCCAATCCATTCGTGATGGGGAGGACGGCAATCATAAGCATCTCGTTTCCCCTGAGGTCGAATCCCAGCATGTCGGCGGCCATCACTGTGACGAATATCGTCTCGAAGCCAAGGTTGGTTGAACAGAGCATGCTGTAAAGAGTGCAGACGCAGGCTATGAGCGCCACGTTCCTAAGCCCCAGTATCTGTATGTTTGTCCGGGTGCACAGCGCGCATAGGCAGATTGTGCTTACCATGGCAGTGCCGCCTCTTGTGAATAAGGTGGAAAACGGCATTACGGTGCTTGTGACACGTTTCTGAACCCCAAGGTTTCTTCTGGCCAGATGGTATGCCCCGGTCAGCGGAAGCAGGATGTTCCCCGAGAAAAGCCCTAGGAAAGCCGTGGCCAGAGTCCTTGACATGAATTTGTAGGGATTGTCTTTAAAGCCGGAGAACAGGAAGAACAGCAGGGGGATTATGACCAGTATTGCCGCTGCAACCGCTATCGCTGCTGTGATTATGAAATAAGGCACCTCAATCAGACCTGATGCCAGCAGCTCCTTGAACCAATAGGCGCTGTAGAAAGCCACGAACAGCCAGGAGAGACCGGCCATCAGGCGCGATAGTCTGTACATGATTTCAGAGAATGAATTAGCCACAGCATATGCGGGCTTGAAGGCATCGCTGTCCGGCTTGGCGGCGAACCCGAATATGAATGCGGTGAAAGCCACGGGCAACAGGAAGGTGGGTGAGATGATGAGGTTTGCAAATGGGCTGTGGGCAATGGGATTGCAGCTTGCAAGGGTTTTCACCATGCTCGACTTGAAGTTTTCAGACAGCGTTATGTCCGAGGTGAAGAGTCCGTCTCCCAAGATGGGAAAATCGCTGGGGAATCTTGTGAAGGCAAATGCCGCCAGGATTGACAAGACCAGGGCAGAGAAGATGCTCCACGCCGTTGAGACCAGATACACCTGGCCGATTGTGCCGCTTTCCTTTCTTAGGGATGCCGTGGCGGAGAAAAGCGTTACGGCGACAAGCGGCATTAGGATGAATGTTCCGATATTCATGATGATGGATGTTGCATATCCCATGAAGGCATCGAATTGCGGAAGGGCTCCCAGCAGATAGGCGGCAGTGAATCCCAACAAAGAGGCAAGAATGCAAGATAACCAGGTTTTCATCTGATGCTCCTTTACAAAAGGTTAATCCTTAGCGCAAAGATTGTCTAGGATGTAATTTGATTTGCGGACCTTATCCATCCAGAAATCAAGCTTCTTTTCATATGCCATGCCATTGAGCCGCTTTTCTGCGAGTGCATTTGCGGCAAGGCATGAAAGCGCCGCATCTATGAAGGCTTCGCTTCTGAACCATACGACTCCTTCGTATAGGTTGACGCCTATCATTGAGCGGAAAGCCTGGTCGTCAAGCAGGGTTTCTATGTCCGCCTGCTCCCTAAGGCACATCAAGGCTCCGAGATGGACGCTTTCCTTGGTTGCTCCAAGCGCAAGCGGAAGCATCAGCGCATCCGCTATCCGCAGCAAATCGGCAAGCTTTTTGCTCTTGTCGACGAAAGGCTGCAGGAACAGGAAGGATGTCAGGATGTCGGATTCGTGTCCGTTCAGCTGGCAGGCATAACGGAAGAAGGGCTTGGAAAGCAGTCGTTCAAGGTTCCTGACATCGGATTCTATCTGCTCGCTGTTCATCTTCATCGGCTTTATCCCAACCATCGCAAGCTGCGGTTCAAGCGATAGCATATTGCGGTGCAGCTCTTCAAGCAATGCAGAGAGCTTTCTCCGCCGGGCGGGGGTGAGCTTGCTGTCGATTATGAGCCTGATGAGCTGGGGGTAGTCCGATTTGAGAAGATCCATGGTAATGGAGAACATGGGCGACAGCACGGCTTTTCCGAAAGCTTCCTGGAAGTCCTCGATAGGGCTGTCCTTGTATTGGGCATGAAGGCGGGCAAGGATGCCGGACCGGTCTTTCATGGTTCTTATGTCAATGAACACCTTTGTCTGGAAGCCTTCGATATCGATGGGCAGGCCGTTCCTATGGATTTCCCGGCAGGGGATAAGGTAGGAGAGTCTTGTTCCGAACCATCTCGCTACTGTGTACTCGTCCGGGCCATCTGGTATGTCCAGTGCGCGGGCGACTGTTGTCGTCATAATGGCCCTTGTCCCATCCGGGTGACGCACCAGCTTTTGGGCGCTGGTGTGGATTCTGGCTCTGCATCGTTCGTATTGGTTGTTGTAAAGCACCAGGATCTTCATGCCGGCATTGCCATTTGCATATGCGATGACCGATTCCTCTATGCGGTCATGGTTGCTCTCTGAGCGGGCATCGAATATCTGGAAGTCAGCGCAGCCGGAGAAAAGGCTTCGTTTCTTGAGCAGCGGGAATATCTGCTGCATATGACGTTTGATGAGCGCTTCATCTGGTTTCTCGTCACGGTAGGCACGCGTGTATTCCATTCCGTATTTTTCGGAGAACCCCTGTATCTGGCCATGTCCGAACATCGGCAGACCGGGCAGGGTTGCAAGCAGGGTGCAGATGCCGAAGTACTTGTCACCGTTGCCGAACTGGACTATCGCCGGTTCCTCATCAGGGTTGTTCATGAAGTTCACGTATCGCTTGAGGATCTCGGGGTCGAACAGCAGCGTGCTTTTTATCATGCTGCGGAACTTCTGGTTTTCCTGATCCCTGAGCATGTTCATGAATGCGCTGTTGTAGACTCTGTGCATTCCCAGCGTGCGGACAAAGTAGCCTTCCATCATCCAGAACGCCTCTGCCAGGAGCAGAGTGTCCGGAACCTCTGCGGCGACTCTGTCCACGACCTCTCTCCAGAATTCCACAGGCATCGCCTTGTCGAATTGCTCATCGCTCATCGCATATGCGCCGCGCCCGGCTATGTCGGGCTTGTCGCCGGGCTGGGGATACCACAGCCGTCTTATATGCTTGCGGGCAAGGGTCATGGCTGCATCGAAGCGTATGATGTGGAAATTTCTGGCGATATTAAGAATCTGCTGAATGACAGCCTCTCTTGTGTCTTTGTTCAGGTAATCAAGCTGTGCAGTGTCATTCCAGGGCATTGTTGTTCCATCGTTGCCATGGAAGATATAATCAACGGCGCCTGTTCTGCGGTCTGTCCTCCTGAAAACCACGGCCGCATCGGAGCGGGAGTAGTAGTGATCCTCTATCTTTATTTCAATATCCGGGTCGCCGGACAGGTCGGGGCCGTTGAAGGTATAGGAGGGGAATGGGCTGTATGGCTGCCTTATGAAGTATTCGCTGTGGCTTTTCATCCATTCCGAATCGAGCCCTGTGTGGTTTGGCACCATGTCGCTTGCCAGCCGGATTCCTCGCTCTTCGCATCTCTGGCGCAGATTCGTGAATGCGGTCCATGAGCCAAGGCGCTGCGCTATTGAATAGCTTCTTATGGAGTATGCTGAAGCGGCGGCTTCCGGATTGCCGCAAAGATTCTTTATGCGGCGTGAAGATTCGCTTCTCTCCCACAGTCCTATAAGCCAAAGCGCATTGAATCCGCTGTCCTTGAGTTTGTCAAGCTCTTCGTTCGGAATGGCGTCCAGCGTGCTGATGTTGCGCCCGTATGCCTTGGAAAGCTGGTAAAGCCATACAAGCGCATTCTTTGCAATCATGACCACATTGGGCATCCAGTTGCGGTCGTCCGAAAAGGACTCGTATTCCTGAACAAGCAATGTGTAGTCGGGAACGGGGGCAGGGCCGGGGCCCGTTATTTGCTTGGGCGAGAATCCTTCCTTTAGCATTCCACGTGTCTTTTCAATCATCAGAATCAAAGAGTCCCCCAGAATCGCACCCCAGCTCTTCTGTATAAAGCCGAGCTGCTTCTCCAGGTCGTCCGGGAAAAGCCTCGCCGGCTCGGACAGGTACCCGAAGATGTCTTCCTCCGGATTTGTTTTTCCGGATAGCTGCTCTCCCTTGTCGTCATACAGCCCGCCCAGCAGACCCAGGAGGCTTGTCGCCGAATCGGGGATCTTCACTGCATCGCTTGCCATAAGGTGCCCCAGGGCTTTCATCATGGCGGGGTTCGAGAGGATGACTTCGCAGATGAAAAAGCCTCTGGTCCGGTTTTCCTGCTCAATGAAATCGGGGGCTTGGGTTTTTTCCATCGCTGGATATTCTTGTGCAAAGAACTGGATGACGGCCCGGACTTCCTGGTTTCTTTTCCCCAGAGTTGAGAAGCGGGCGAAGTATGCAGGGTCTATTGTCATCAGGAAGTGGTCGAGCACTGTCTGGTACGCCATATGGATGAGGGCGCAGGAGACGAGCTCTGTTTCGTGCAGGTCGGAGGAATATGTCCGGTTGCAGGCTTCTGAAGCTTCTCTGGCCTGCATGATGAGCCCTGTCATTGTGTCGGCTATGAAAAGCGGTTCTGAAAGCCCTGTGTCTTTTCTTGCTTTCCTGAGTATCCTGAATTCTCTTCTGTCAAATCCCATCTGAACTCTCCCCCTCCTGCACTTTGTCGGAGCCGCCAAAGCCGCCGCGGCGTTTCTGCACGGCTGCTGCGGCTGCGTCCTCATTGTCCCTGCATCGCCTTCCTCGCCATCATTGCCGCCGCCGCCACAAGTTCTCCAAGCTGCGGCTTCTCATCATCCGAGAAGCCGCAGAGGACGTAGGAAGCCATATCCTGTCTTGATGGTCGTCCTATTCCGAAGCGAAGCCGCTGGAAATCCCGGGAGCCTATGTGCTGGTGTATTGATTTCAGTCCTTTGTGCCCTCTGAGACCGCCGCCTTTTTCCAGCAGAATCTGCCCGAAGTCGAGTTCGGAATCGTCATGGAAGACCATTATGTCCTCTGGCTTGATTTTGAAGTAATCCATGGCCTCACGGACTGAGATGCCGCTTTCATTCATGAATGTTTCCGGTTTCAGGAGAATCCAATCTCCGTCCATCGCATATGTTCCGTGGAATTTCTTCTGCCATCCGCTGATTTGGAAAGCATCGCATATCCGCCAGCCTATGTTGTGTCTTGTGCCTTTATGCATTGAGCCGGGGTTTCCAAGGAATACCAGAAGCTTTTTCATCACTTCCAATATAAAGTCATTTGGAGATGTTTACAAGAAGCGTTAAGGGGTATAAGCTTCGATAATGCATGGGAAGAGCAAAGCCGTTTGAAAAGTGCATTCTCGTCATAGGGGTGTTGTCAGCGATGGAGGACGTCTCGGAGGCCGAACGCAGGCTTGAGGAGATGTTTGGCTCTATAAAGGAGAGAACGGTTCCGGCGCCTTTTGATTTCACTGATTATTATGATTCGGAGATGGGAAGGCGTCCTGAAAGGCATTTCATTGTTTTCGCAAATCTGGTCGATCCTTCATCCCTTGCCGCAATCAAGCTCAAGACGAATGAACTGGAGAAGTGTTTCAGCATAAATGGACAGAGGCGCATTAATCTTGACCCCGGGGTTCTCAGCCTCGGCAGTCTGATTCTGGCGACCACCAAGCCAAGCGCCCATCGGATTCCGCTTGCGGATGGAATCTGGGGCGAAACGACATTGCTTTATCATCACGGGACGTATAATCCGCTTGACTGGACGTATGCGGATTATCGGAGTTCTGATTCGATAGTGTTTTTCAACAATCTCAGGAAGCTGCTCAAATCGCCTGCTGGCAGGTGATTTGGCATTTTCAGTGCTTTCAGCGTTTTTGCCGTTTCGCCCGCTGTGTCTTGGGAGGGGGCGGATTTGAGGTTTCGCAGAAGTTTGTCCAAGGCGGTCACGCTTTTATGTTGCATGGGCTTGTGCCTGATTCTCTCCGGATGTGAATCGGGATTGCTTACAAGACGGATTTGCTTTGTGATTCCTGTCCACCCATGGGAGAAGGTTTCGGGCGAGTCGCTGTGGTACAGCATCGAGATGATAGGAAGGGGCTATCGTAAGGTCTTGCATTGCCCTGTCATCGGGGGATCGGCGGACGGGGTCTCGGACGGCTCTGAAAGACCGGCTGGGAGGCGCTTTGAGGCAGAGATTCCTTTGGGCAAGGCGCTGATTGTGCTGGCGGCGCCTCTCGGCTATGGCTGCCCATTCGGAGGGTTCGTGTCTCCGGGCAACGATGACGGAGATGTTTTGCTATCGCAGCGGGAGGGGGTCATCGCAGCCTGGCTTGCCTTGCTGGATGGCAGATGTCTGGATAATCTGAATTTTCCTGCTTTGATATCCTGTATTGAAGAGAAAACCAGTGATTTCAGGCGTGTATCCAGAATCAGGCTATTGGATGATATAGGGAACAATCGGCTTGCAGTCAAATCGGTTTCTCTGGGAAAACAGGCCACGGTAGAGAATCTGGATGTCCCTCCGGGGCTTTGGGTGTCTGAATTCGCATATGATGGAGGATTCTTTGCCACGGCATCCCATGTGCCTGCCGTCACGGTCAGCCCGGGCACTGTGAGGTACATGAATTTTGAACGGAATCTCATGCTTTCGGTTTTCTGCAGCGATGGGCTTGAAGTCTCTTGGTCGCTTGGCGTCGGGGTCGTTCGGGACTAGCCAACAGACTTTGATTTGTGTACTATTAATTCAATGGAATCCCTTAGAGATCTTTACAGGATTGGCTATGGTCCTTCAAGCAGTCATACAATGGGGCCTCGTCTTGCGGCCAGCATGTTCCTGTCGCTGCATCCAGATGCCTTTTCATACGAAGCTGATTTGTTCGGAAGCCTTGCCGCAACAGGCAAGGGGCATCTCACGGACAGGGCCATAAGGGAAGTCATGGCCGGCAGGAATATTGAGATTCTATGGTATCCTGATATCGAGAAGCCGTTTCATCCCAACGCTGTCACCTTCAAGGCAAAGGACGAAGCCGGCAATATTATCAGTGAGAATACTTATTACAGCATAGGCGGAGGCCAGGTTGTCGATGATTCTTATGCCGCTTTGGCCATGAATGAAGAAGACAACACTGCTAAGAACTCTCATCTGCTTATGACCGAGGACAATCAGGTTTATCCTCAGGAAGTCTCCACAATGGAGAAGATTCTCAAATACTGCGACAGGGAGGGGATGCAGATATGGGAGCTGGCGCTTAGCTTCGAGGGCGAGGGGATTCTGACCTACATGAAGGAAGTCTGGCGTGTGATGAAGAAGGCCGTTGAGCAGGGGCTTGATGCCGAAGGGGTGCTTCCCGGGGGGCTCAAGCTTGCAAGGAAGGCCGGGCAGTACTATCAGCATGCCAGGGATCTGAAGGGTTCGCTTGGCGAGAATGCGCTCGCCATGAGCTATGCGCTTGCCGTTTCGGAGCAGAATGCTTCGGGAGGCTTGATTGTCACCGCCCCCACCTGCGGCTCTTCCGGGGTTCTTCCCGGGATGCTTTATTTCTACCACAGGCGCATGGAGGTTCCTGAGATACGCATCCTGCGCGCTCTTCTCACGGCTGGGATAATAGGCAATGTCGTCAAGACGAACGCTTCCATAAGCGGAGCCGAGGTAGGCTGTCAGGGAGAGGTGGGAGTGGCCTGCGCCATGGCGAGCGGAGCCGGCGCTCAGCTTCTGGGCGGCTCCATATATCAGGTGGAATACGCCGCTGAGATGGGGCTGGAGCATCATCTTGGGCTTACATGCGATCCGATGATGGGGCTTGTTCAGATTCCCTGCATAGAACGCAATGCAATGGCTGTCTGCCGGGCGGTGAATGCCGCCGCATATGCGCTTCTCAGCGATGGCCGTCACAAGGTTTCCTTTGATAATGTTGTCGATGTGATGATGAAGACGGGTCATGCGATACCGTCTCTGTATCGCGAAACTTCAAGGGGCGGCCTTGCGACTTTGACTTACTCGAATTGATATGCGTATAACAGGCGGAAGATACAGGGGAAGGAACATAATATGCCCGCCGGGGATAATAAGGCCGGCGATGGACATGATGCGGGAGTCGCTGTTTGATATCCTGGGGCCTTTGCACGGGATGAGTTTCCTGGATTTGTTCACCGGCAGCGGCTGTGTGGGCATAGAGGCGGCCTCAAGGGGGGCGGAGCCTGTTCATATCGTGGAGAAAGATAAGCATAAGAGGGCTGCTATAGAAAGGAATCTCTCTTTTGTGGATAGTCGGATACAGCTCTTCATGACGGATGTTTTCAGGTTCATTCCAACCGCCAGGGTTCAGTACGATATTGTTTACGCCGATCCGCCGTTTCCTATGAAGGAGAAGCTGAGGCTGCTTGAGGCTGCTGACAGGAAGAATCTTGTCAGAGACGGAGGGTATTTCATAATTCACTACCCGGCGGAGGAGAAGGCGGTGTGGCCGGAGAGCATGGGCGGTCTGGTGTTCCATGATGAGCGCAAATACGGCAGGAGCGTTCTAAGGTTCTATCGGAAGCAGGAGGCTGAAAATCGGAAGCATGAAGCTGAAAAGGGGAAGCAGGAGGCTGAAAAGCGGGATTGCGAGGAGGCAGGCGATGATGAGGATAGATGAAAACAATGTGTTTCATGACACTTATCTTATAAACAGCTACGACGTTGACCAGAATTACAGGGCTAATCTGAGTCTTTTCTTCAAGCTTGTCCAGGATGTGGCTGGAAATCACGCTTATCTGAAAGGCTGTGCGCTTCCCCATCTTAACAAAGAGGGGAAGACCTGGGTGGTGACCAGGAGCGTGCTTGATATATTCGACTATCCTTGGTGGCCGGAATATGTTGATATAGAGACTTTCCCTCTGCAGTACAGCGGCTATCTTGCGCCAAGGGGGACTTTCATAAGCAAGCAGGGCGGAGAGGAGCTGCTGGCCAGATGCTTTTCCAATTGGTGCATCCTTGATATAGAGCATGGACACAGACCCGTGAAGCCGGATTTTCTCACACAGAGGCTTGGACTTGTGAACCCCGAAGCGGAGCGTTACCGGATAGGGTCGCGGCGTGACAAGATTGATTCGTATGACGATATTGAGAATATTCGTTGCCTTAATATGAGAAAGGCCCACATGTCGTACACCGACAGCGACTACAATGGGCATATCAACAACATCTCGTATCTTAACTGGATAATCAGCGGCCTTCCCGCCTCATTCCTGAAAGACCATCTAGCCTCTCATGTTGATATCAGCTGGCTTAAGGAGACCCATCTTGATGATGAGCTTGCGGTGCACATAGGCTCGGCCGAGGCTGGGGCTTTATCGGGCTGCAATGATGAGGTCAGGCTGTACGCCAAGATACTGCGTCATGAGGAAGACGGCTCCGAGACCTGCGTCTGCACCGCCTGCCTTGATTTCAGGCCCATTGCAGGCTTTCCCCGGCGCAGCGAAGCGATTTGAGAAGCGGAAAGCGGAGGTGTCAGTTCCTGGCTATTATCTGGGCATTGAGGTCGTATAGGAATGATTCAAACATCCTGGATGCCTGCTCTGCCTGGATTGGGCGGATTGACGGATGAGCCTCTTTTATTTCCCCCATCAGAAGACTTGTCAGCTTTATTATGCGGACAGGATTGACCGGAAGGAGCGTTCCGGTGAGCGTTGACTGAATCATCTCCGAGTTGTGCATGCCTGTCTGGAGGAAATTGAAGCAGGCTCTTGTTTCGATGATTGAGTTCTGCATCAGCTTGCAGCGTATGGCGCATATGACGGCATCCTGGCTCTCCGTCATGGGCGAGCCTGTCGCCTTGAAGAAGAACTGGGAGTCCTTGCATTCGTTCACATGGAGCTTTGTCACAAGCGCCGATGGCGGGAGAATCAGGCTGCCTGTCTTGTCAAACATCTTGTCGACTGCTATCCATTTGACAACAGGCTTCTTTCCTATGAGCCGGCATTCGGCGGTCGCATCAAGAGTCGACATTATGGCGGCGAAGGAAGTCTTTATCCGCTGCGTGCACAGCGCCCCTCCCACAGTGGCCTGATTTCTGACAATCTGGGTTCCTATTGAGGAAAGGGCGGCGCATATTTCAGGCGAAAAGAAAGCCCGGGACAGGGAAACCGCCGATTGAAGGGTCGCCATGGCTCCGAACTCGACTGAGGTGTCGTTTCTTGCTATTCGTCTGAGCTCGTCCATTTTCTCCAGGGAGATTATGTCGATCGGCTCCTTTGACGGATATCGGAGCGCTTTGCCCATCAAGTATGTCCCCCCGGCCCAGAATATAGCGGCAGGATTCTTTCTCTTGTAGTTCACAAGCTCTCCCATCGTTTCGGGGGAGAACACGGTTGATGATCTAAGATCTTCGTACATTTCTTCTCCTCCTGTGCTCCAGACAGGTCTCGATGACCTTCACCAGCTCGCTTGCTTCGGTGCAGGCGCATGAATTGAGGGAAAGCTCCTGGATGATGAACCGATTTTGCTCCGCCTTGCTTTTCTCTATCTCGCTTTCTCTTCTAAGCCTGTTCTGGTCTATCGGATTCATGGAATAGAGCTTTTTCTCAAGGGTCTGGATGATGGATTCTATTATCAGAGTCTTGGAGGCATAGCATTGCTGGCACGGAATGCATCCCACCTCTCTGTAGCCCCTGTCGATGTCTCGGTACATCCGTGTTTTCTTGAAGCTGTCGAAGGTCTGTATATCGGCATTCTGGATTTTGAATGCCGGCACCAGGCACGAAAGCACCGCTTGGGAGTTCATCATCACTATGCAGTTGCCGCAGTAAGCTCCGGTGCATTTCGACATCATGGACTCGGTCTCCACTTCATCCAGAAGAATCTGGAGAAGCGGCTTGTCGGAATTCACGGATAATGAGTATTTCTTGCCATCTATGCTGCAGTTTATCTTCATTGCTTCATTGCCCCTTGATCACTTCCAGAAGGTACTCGCTGTTTACCGGAAGCTTGATATGCTCCACATTCATCGCCTGGCTGAGCGCAGAGGAGAACGCCGCTTCCAGTGCGCCTTTAAGCGCCTGATTCGCCGATGATGCGCTTCCTGTGTCCTGGGCGCTGATTTCAACCACGTTCTCCATGTCGGAGCCGGGCTTGCCGCCAAGCTCTATTATTGTGGATTCAATCACCCGTCTCATCTTGGTTTCAAGGATATCCCGGTTGTAGACAATGCCGAAATACGAGTTCACCCAGCACTTTTTCACAACGGGGATTATCATGACGGGATCTATCTCCAGCTCCAGAACCACCGCCACCCATGCATGGCTGTCGAATATTACGGTTTTCTTTTCCGGTATGAAGGTCTTTTCAGCTGATATCGGAAGCGGTTCCTTGAACCGGCGGCTGTTTATGCTGTCGCAGGCATCTGAAATCAGATTCGCTATGTTCCCGATGTCACGGGAAAGGACATCGGGCCCTGAGTTCACGACATCCGGAGATGCTATATCCTCAAAGGTGATGT
>JBQNBA010000045.1:0-13461 GCA_052170175.1 Sphaerochaetaceae bacterium
CGACAAAAAGAATCGTGCGTTTGGAGTACAATTTCAGCCGCCGCTTGGCCTCGTCAATCTCGTACCGCAGCTCCTTGACCCCTGAAAGCACCGCATTCATCGTGGAGAAGGCGCTCTTTGTCGTGTTGGCTATCACGCTTGCAAGAGTCGTCTTTCCGGTTCCCGGAGGGCCATAGAAAATCACAGACGACAGCCTGTCCGCCTGTATGGCTCTTCTGAGCAGCTTGCCGGGGCCTATTATGTGCTGCTGCCCTATGTACTCATCCAGAGTCCGGGGCCGCATCCTGTATGCAAGCGGCTGGCTTGAGAATTCGCTCTTAGTCGCCCCTTCAAACAAATCTTCGCTCATCATCATCTCCCGCCCGGAACCTCAGAATCATCCATGCTGCGCTCCAATGCACTATCCAATGCACTATCCAATGCACTATCCATCAAGCCCGAACACCTTCATGAAGCCGGAATCCACGTTCAAGTCAGGAGTCGTTCTCACACGCCTCTCGGCTGCGCCAAGCTTGGAGAAAAGAAGCTCGACAAGCGACCTTGCAATCTCAGGCACAGGATCGGACTCCATCATCTCCCCTTCGCCTTCTCCCAACAGTGAAATCGCCATAGTATAATCATTGTGCTGATTCATTATCCGCTCATATGCGCCCAGGTCGAGAGAATCACGCAGATCATCCTCGACTCTTGCCAGAATCACATCGTAATACGAAGCACGCAGCAGACGGGAAACGCTCCGGTCATCTTCCATCATGGAGTAAGAATCGCCATAGTCAAGGCCATATATCATATCCTTGAGATAATCCCCGTAGGAAGAAAGCAGTTCGATTGCCGTCCGGCGGGCAGATTGGTTCCATTTCCAGGTCAAATACGACATGCCGGGAATCTCCGGATTTTCATCGAGCTTCTTCTGAACAGCCTGTGGAATGAATGGAATATCATCCATCCCGCCCTTCTTGACCTCATCCATGGCATCGTCAACAGCCATCCCGCCGGCCTGACGCAGAGCGCCGGCAAGCTGCTCCGCCGAAAAAGCCTCTGCGCTTCTGCAACCACAAAGGCAAAGAGCCGCAGCGAGGCTGACCACTAGGAAGAAAGCGAGCGCAGGGGACTTTTGCTTCATGAATTCATAATGCCTACCTGTTGCTGCTGCCCCTTGAGAACAATCGCAGCAGGAAGAGGAATATATTGATGAAATCAAGATACAGCGTGAGGGCGGCAAGTATTGACAGCTTCACATAGCTGTCTTCATCCTGATAGACCTCCGACATGCTTCCGATATGCACGATTTTCTGCGTATCCCAGGCGGTGATGCCCATGAACAGCACCACTCCCACTATGCTTATCATGTAATCCAGCGATGAAGAGCCCAGGAACATGTTTATGACCGAGGCTATCAGAACCCCTATAAGCCCCATGAACAGGTAGCTGTACCACTTGCTGAGATCCCTCTTGGCCGATATCCCATAAAGCCCCATTGCGGCGAACATCAGGCAGGCGGTGAAAAACGCCCTTGCCACCAAGGCGCCGGCGTAGACAAGCAGGATGCTTGAAAGGCTGAATCCTGTCACCATCGAGTATATTATGAACGACAAGACCGCCGTTCCTACCCTCATCGTCTGAATCCTGGCGGAAAGGAAGATGACCAGCCCAATCTGAATGCCGGCGACAAGGAACAAGCCAATCGGATTCGAGTACACCTGCCGCAGAATCTGCGGATTGGCCGCCACAAGATATGCCACCGCCCCGGTCATCGCCAGCCCCAGGGCCATCCACAGATAGGCATTCCTCAGCAAGGCGTTGGTTCTGGCTATCCCGCGAGGCCTGGCCTGTATTTCCTGATTTGAATTGTAAGAGTTCATAAGCCCTCCTTTCGAGCGCATCACGCCCAATCTAGCTGATTTGAATTTGCATTAAAAACAAAAAGCAGTCAAGTGAACCAATGTGTATTAATCTGTCAATCGCTCCCCCCGATTGTATTCAATCGCTCCCCGGGCCGTATTTGACAATCCCATTCCGAAGCCCTTCCTTAAGCCCCTCATAGCTGACCTCCGGCATATCAATGCGGCAGGAACGGCGGCCGACGTCGCTCAGGCAATGGGCATCCGAGCCTTGGATGACAGTATTGCCGAGGGTATCCATCACAGGGGGAATCGTTATGACCTCCACAGCGCTGTATTTCATGTCCGGCAGAAAGCCCAGGCTGGCTCTCACGCTCAAGGCGTATCGGTCAATATGCGCCGGGATTACAAGACCATCGCGGGAATGAACCTCCTCGACAAGATCGGAGAAGCTTATTCCGCAGGTTCCTATGAGGTTCTTGTCAAATGCGCCCGTCACCTCCTCCCGATCGTTCACTATCAGCTGGTCACCGAAAAGCTCAGGACGGTTCGGGATATCGGGCAGAAGGAACTCGATGAACCCGGAGAAGTCCATCGCATCCTCCAGGTTGCCGAACAAGGCCAGCACATGAACCTCTTCTATTGTGTTGACCTCCAATCCCATCACAGGCACTATGCCGCAGGTCTCGCAGGCGGCCTTGAAGGCCGGCAGATTCCGTCCGCAGTTGTGATCCGATAGCCCCAGGATGGATATGCCCCGCTCCATCGCCTCAAAAGCAAGCATTCCGGGCGTCATATCGTTGCTTCCGCAGGGAGAGAGGCATGAATGATTGTGAAGGTCTATCCTGACTAGCATCCGAAATGCATCCGAAATCAATCGCAGAGCTTCACCAGTCCCATGAGAGAGGCGATCTTGCAGCTGGCTGTGAACTGGTCATCCTTCGTCTTGAATATGCTCACCCCTTCGCCCTGGGCCGCCTCCCTCATGTCATCGGGAACCTCCCGGCCGTTGCAGACGACTATGGCCTGGGTTCCGGCGAGCGAGCAGACCGCTATCGTGTTCTTGTGAGCCTGAATCGTTATAAGAACGCTCTTGTCCGGCGCATTCCCCATCACATCGCTGAGAAGATCCCCGGTGTATGCGCTGGTTATCATCGCATCCGGGTCAGCCATCACCAATGCATCGTATCCTTTTAGAGTAGAGATATCGCTTGCTTTCATTTTTCCTCCGAAGCCGCTTTAAAGCCGCCGTAAAATCATTCTATATTTATGGTGGAAACCGCGACAGTGCCGGAGGGGTTGCTTGTGATGGAGAAATCATCCGACACGCTCTTCACGTTCGGAAGCCCCATCCCCGCCCCGAATCCCAATGAGCGCGTCCATTCGTCCGCCGTGGTATACCCCTTCTGCATGGCAAGATCCACGTTTTCGATGCCGGGCCCGGAATCCCTCGCCGTTATCACCACCTTGCCAGGCTCGAACTCCGCGATTATCTCGCCGCCGTTCGAATGGACGACAATGTTCATCTCAAGCTCATAGGCCGCCACCGAAACCCGCCTTATCAGAGCCGGAGAAACGCCCGCCTTCTTCAGATACTTCTTTATCTGGGTGCTCGCATAGCCAGCCCGCTCAAAATCATGGCGCTGAATCGAAAAGCTCTGGACTTCATTAAGCAGGCACACCGCCGAATCATCAAGGGATTTCTTCTCAAGCCTGTCCACTTCTCTGTTTATCGCCACGAGCAGATGGGTTGTGATATCCCTGTTGGTCACCATGCCCACAAGCTCCTTGCTCTTATTAAGCACGGGGAACCGATGGAACTTGAATCGGTCAAAGTACTGGATTGCGAAGCTGACCGGCATGTCATCCTCAAGCACGATGAGATCAGTGGTCATGTGCTTTCCCGCCGGCTCCTCGATGTAACCATAGTCAAAAGCCTGTATTATGTCATCAACGCTCACCAGACCAAGAAGATGCGAACCATTCACAATCGGAACGCCCGTTATCCCCCGGGCCTTCATCAGCTGCTGTATCTTCCGCAGTGAATCACCATCGGATGCGGTAGCTATATCACGCGTCATGACATCCTTCACCTTCATCTGATAAATAAGCTCAAGAATCACTGTGGCGGAGTTGTACGTGCTTATCGGTATCGTGCTCATGAATGCATTATACTATGGCCGGGCGTATTTTGGTATAGAAAATCCAGTTGTTTTGATATATAGTTCCGCATGGAGAATTCCGCAAATGGAGCAAGCAAATCCCCGCGTCATATTCGAGAACGACAGCATCCTCGCCGCATTCAAGCCAAAGGGTCTTCCCACCGCCCCGCTTAAGCATTCCTCGGAGGCAACGCTTCTGGGATGGGCGTTGGATATGCGGCCTTCCATAAGCGCGGTGAAAGGCCGGAGCCTATGGGAGCCGGGGCTTCTGCACAGACTGGACACGCCGACATCCGGATTGGTGCTGATTGCCAAGACCCAAGAGGCATTTGATGCCTTGAACAGGCTTCAAGAGTCAGATATGGTGGTCAAATACTACCATGCGGACATCAGCCGCTTTGAATGCGATTCCACATACCCCCCTCTTGACGAGGAACTGGATCGGGCGATGACCTGGGGATTCCCCGACAGACCATTTGCAATCGAAAGCCATTTCCGGTCTTTCGGGGTCGGAAGAAAAGCAGTCCGGCCCTGCCGTGCATCCGGAAAGAACGCCAGCCGCAGAAGCTATGAAACCCGTTTCCTCCACATGGAAGGCGGCAGGCTTGTCTGCTCCATAACAAACGGCTTCCGCCATCAAATCCGCTGCCATTGCGCCTGGATGGGCTGGCCTGTGAACGGAGACCGCATATACGGGCCATCTGCCTCCGCATCCAAGGCAGAGACTGGCCGCCTCGGTCAGGGCGAAGCCCATAACCAGTTCACAGATGATGATGACGGCAGCCTGGCGCTTGAATGCTTCAAGATAAAGTTTCCATCGATCGATGGAAGCGGCGGAACCAGCGTGATAGAATTGCAGTGACATTCCGGAGCGGACCATGCGGACAAGGCAAACCCAAAGTCCTTGACGCAGATTTCAGCCTGAAGTATTATTGGTGTACCATCTTAGAAGGAGTTTTCAATGGCTTATAGAATCACAGAAGCTTGCGTGGCATGTGGAACATGTCAGAGCGAATGTCCTTGCAATGCTATAGAAGAGGGCGAGATTTACAAGATAAATCAGGATCTTTGCGCCGGATGCGGAACCTGTGCGTCAGCCTGCCCGATTTCGGCTATTGTCGAGGAGTAGTTCTTACCTGAAGGCAAAGGCAGTCATCGTCCAAGCTGGCTGCCTTTTTTTGTATTGGCCCTTGCCGTTGTGACTGAATGATTGTGACTGAATGATGCAGAATATCGATACATATGCAAGCATGACCCTTATGCTCATCGGCGTGTTTACCATCATAGGCGGGATGCTGTTCCGAAAGACATTTGCGGTCGTGAAGAACATAATCCTTGCCCCTATCATGGGCTTTTTCCTCGCCCTGCTCCCGTTTTCCGCAGCAAATGTCCATGATGCGGCGATGAAGCTTGGCTCAAGCCTTTTGCGCCTGGCTTCAACGGACGGATCCATATCGGCGTTGCAAGCCCCCGGATTGGCTGAGGGGCTGGGGCTTGGCCCTGAGACAGACATCCGGCCTTTCATCATGGCAGCGGTGCTCTGCGCATTGTTCACAGGCGCCTCAATCGGCTTTTCAATCAGAGGAACGGCCTGGCTCAAGTCCTATTCCATGATCACCTCGGCCTTTGCGGCTGCCTTCTGCGCCACCAAGCTGTTTGATGCATTCGGATATGCAATCTCCCCCATCACGTTCCTGTCGGCGTTCTCTGGGCTTGCGGTATTGTTTGTCATATTCCATGAGCACGGCTTCAACCTCGTCCTGATAAGCGAGACCTCGCTCATAGGCAGTCTTCTGGCCATAATGCCGGCGTATATCAAATTCCGCCTGAGCCTCGGAGTGTATCTTATGTTCACGGCGCTTTCCTGCGCGATGTTCATGATCATCGACCTCATGATCAAGGGAAGGAAGAACAATGGCAGAGCGGCCTGAAAGCAGCATCACATTCACGGTCAGCAGCCTCACCGAAATCCTTAAGGACACGGTGGAGACAGTGTTCAGCTCAATCACGGTGGAGGGAGAGGTCTCCGGTCTGAAAAAATCGGCTCAAGGTCATTTCTATTTCACGTTGAAGGATGAAAAGGCGGGCATAAGCTGCATACTGTGGCGTTCAAAGGCGCTTTTCGCCGAGCGGTTCAGCGATGGCGACCAGATTGTGATACACGGCTCCCTGTCCATCTATGAGGCGCGTGGGCAGTACAACCTGATATGCGATACGATTCAGAGCGCAGGGCTTGGCAGGATACTGGCCGAACTTGAGCGAAGGCGCAGGCTCTACCGGAACGAGGGGCTTTTTGATGAAAGCCGCAAACGGCCCATCCCGCAGCGTCCCTCTCGGATAGGTGTTGTGACCAGCCCCACAGGAGCGGCCATAAAAGACATACTAAGCGTGCTGGGGCGGCGCAGCGGCGGCATCGACATCCTGATACTGCCTGCCGTTGTCCAAGGCCCCGATGCAGCGGCCCAGATAGCCCGCAGGATAGCCCAGGCAAATGAATTCATGGTCTCGGATGTGCTTATAGTCGGGCGCGGAGGCGGCTCGATAGAAGACCTCCTGCCCTTCTCGGACGATGCGGTTGTCCGTGCAGTCGCCTCATCGGAAATCCCGATAATATCCGCTGTCGGTCACGAAATCGACTGGGCGCTATGCGATTATGCGGCCGATCTGAGGGCAGCGACCCCATCGGCGGCGGCGGAGCTGGTGGCATCATCGTCCATTGACCAGACAGAGCGGCTGGCCGCCCTGACAGCCCAGATGAAGCTCTCCATGCGCTCACGCCTGAGAGATGCGAGGCTCCTTGTGTCGGGCTTTTCGCTTGAAAGGGTGCGGCGCATTCTGGACGGCAGGATGACAAGGCTGAGGATGCGCTCAGACGAGCTTTCATCCTCTCTCCAGAGATTGATGCATGAGACCATGCTGAAAGCCGGGCAGCATCTCGCCGCCCTGAAATCAGACAACTTAAGATTGATTCAGGCCAAGGCGATTCAAGGCGCTCTTAAGAAAGAAAAGGCCATTCAGACATTGACAGCGCTTTCCCCCCTATCCATTCTGGGCAGGGGGTACAGCATAATAAACGATGCAAGGGGAAACATAATCAAATCTGCCGATTCGCTGGCGGACGGCATGCCGTTCCAGGCGCTCTTCGCCGATGGCAGGATAAACGCAGTTTCAAAGGGCAAGGCAAATGAAGGAAAGCAATAGCAGACAGAAAGGCTTCGATGAGAAGCTTGCAAGAATCGAGGAAATCAACAGGCTGCTTTCAGAGGGAAAGCTGGAGCTGGAGAAGTCAGTCTCACTGTTTGAGGAAGGCATGGCGCTTGCCAAGGCCATGGAGGAAGATCTGGGCAGGCTGGAGCGAAGAATCGAAATCGTGACAAACGACCCGCAGCCCGGCTCCGGCGAGGCTCTGGAGATTTCTGACTTCACGCCAGAGGCGAAGCCTTCTGAATAGAAGCCTTCTGAATAGAAGCCTTCCGAACAGGAAGCGGCAAACAGCGCAAACATCGAAATAACCACTTGAAGCAGCCACTTTGAAAAGGTTAGTATTCAAAAGGCTGTTTAGGAGATAATGTGAAGAAACTCGTTTTAGCAGAAAAGCCCAGCGTGGGACGCGAGCTTGCAAGAGTGTTGGGGTGCAGGAATACCGGCAAGTATTTTGAAAACGATGATTACATCGTCACCTGGGCGCTGGGGCACCTGATAACCCCTGCTCCGCCGGATCATTACGGCCAGCAGTACAGACGCTGGTCGATGTCGGCCCTGCCCATACTTCCTCAGACTCTGGAGAACATCGTCATCGAGAAGACAAAGCCGCAGTACGAGCTGGTTGCCTCGCTTCTCGAACGTGAAGATGTATCATCCATCATCATAGCGACTGATGCAGGGCGCGAGGGAGAGCTTGTGGCCAGATGGATAATCCAGATGGCCCGCTGCGCCAAGCCGATTGAAAGGCTCTGGATAAGCTCCCAGACTGACGCAGCCATAAAGGAGGGCTTTGCCAGCCTCAGACCGGGCGAGCAATACGAGAATCTATATCAGGCGGCGGCATGCAGAAGCGCTGCGGACTGGTATGTGGGCTACAACGTCTCACGTGCCATGAGCTGTCGTTTCGACACCCCGCTCTCGGCCGGCCGCGTCCAGACGCCGACCCTGGCGCTGATGGTCAAGAGAGAGCATGAACTCAATGAGTTCACCGGAAAGTTCTACTGGACGATAAAGGCGGACTTCGGCAGCTTCAATGCATCGCTGTTCCGAGATGGCACCATCAAGATTCCATCGGAAGAGCTGGCGAACGAGATTGTCGGGAGAATCACAGATGCCGAGGGAACCTTGAAGAACGTCAGTGAAGTCTCCAAGTCGGAGCAGCCGCCTCTTGCCTACGATCTCACCGAGCTGCAGCGCGATGCGAACACCACGCTGGGATTCAGCGCAAAGGAAACCCTGGACATCCTCCAGAGGCTATACGAAGTTCACAAGATAGTCACCTATCCCAGAACCGACAGCAGATACATAACCCATGACATAGTGCCCACCATCCCATCAAGGCTTGAGGCTCTCTCAGGCACAGCATTCGGAGCGAGGGCAGCAAGGCTCAAGCAAGACGGATTCAGGGTCGACGAAGACCGCTTCGCCGTTGATTCACTGGTAAGCGACCACCACGCCCTGCTCCCCACCGAGCAGAAAGTGAACCTTGAGAAACTGACGGATAACGAACGCAAGCTGTGGGAGCTTGTCATAATGCGCTTTCTGGAGGTTCTCTCCGCTGATTATCAATATAAGACAACCACAGTCACGGCAGAGGTTGCGGGCGAGACCTTCATAAGCCGCCTGAGCATGCCCGTCTCGCTTGGATGGCGTGAAGTCGGCTGCGACATCAACCGCAGCTCCACCTGCGTGATGGCCGAAGATGACCTGGAGGGCAAGATATCACTGGCTGCAAGCTTCACCGAAGGCGACGCCGTTAAAGTCCGGTCGGTCAATCTCAAGCGCTTCGCCACCCCAGCCCCCCAGAGGTACACCGAGGCCGCCCTGCTCTATGCAATGGAGCATGCCGGAAAGTTCGTCGATGATGCAAATCAGAAAAAGCATCTTGCAAACGGGCTTGGAACCCCGGCGACCCGGGCTGACATAATAGAAAAGCTGGTTTCAAATCACTGCATCGAACGCAAGGGCAAGAACCTTGTGCCGACGCCGAAGGGAATGGAGCTTGTCAGGCTTGTTCCGGAGCAGCTTAGGTCACCGGAGCTGACAGCCGTATGGGAAGAGCGCCTTGCCGCCATAAGCGCCGGAGAGGAATCACCCGATTCTTTCATCTCCGACGTGAAGGGCAATTCTGCCGATTTGGTTCGCCAGGTTGCCGTATCCCAGCTCAAATACGACCCGTCCCTGATGGGTGAGAAGACCTGCCCGTTCTGCGGATGGCCCATGCTGAGGGCGGTGGATGAATACAGCCAGGTTCACAATATATGCCAGCGCTTCTCCTGCGGTTATGAGGAAAAGGAGACAAAGGTGAAGGAACCTGTCGTGAAAGACATTCCCGAGCCCAAGCCGATGGCCACGGCACAGCAGCCGCCTGCCCATGAGGCAAAGGAAAAGCCGGAAGCTCAGCAGCCGCCTGCCAATGAGGCAAAGGAGAAGCAGGAAGCTCAGACAGCCCCTGCCCCCGATGATGCGGTCAGACCGGCCAAGGTTGTCCGGATAGTGGCCTCAGCAAGCCCCGACCCGACTGCCAAGAAAAAAGTCGTGATAAAGAAGTCTGCCCTTAAGAAAGACGAGCCGGAATTCGTATGGAAGACAGTGATTGAAGTGGTCAAGCCAAGCCATTACCATCCGCGCCATGAATACGAGTTCAAACGGACTGATGGCGACCGCCGCCGCCCCCATGGAGGCAAGCCGGGCGACAAACCCTATGTCCGCAGCAAGGGAGCCGAAGGAAGAAGCCAGGAGAGGAAGGAAGGCGGGCGTTCCGCAGGATTGTCCAGACAATCAGAGAGAACCGGAAGCCAGCATGACCGCACGAAGCAAGACAGACAGCGTCATGAGCCGCGCGAGGAAGGGAAAGCCTTGCGCAGCTTCACGTCGTCCTCCGTAACAAGCGGAGGCACCCTTGCGGATTTCCTGAACCAGCAGAGGGAGCGGGAGAAAAGAGACCGGGAACGGCGCGGCAAGAAGTGACAATCCCCGCCATCGCAACTGCGATTCCGACCGACACAGCGCAAGCGGGGATGCAAGCCGGAATGCAAGCCAGAATGCAAGCCAGGATGCAAGCCAGGATGCAAGCCGGAATGCAAGCCAGGATTTCCGATAATCCAAACCATTCAGCATAACTTCTCATTCTGATGCTGACAAGGCAGAGAGGAGAAGCTATATGAAACGAGCCTTTTCAACAGGACTGCGGACAGCGGGTTCTCTTGGCTGCATAATCGGCTGCATAATTGCCTGTCTGCTTGCCTGCCTGTCAATGTTCATCGGTTGCAGCGCGGAGATGGGAGAGAACTACACCGACCTGATTGTGGATGTGGCATCCGGATCCGGCGGCAAGACGATAGGGCCTGATGCGGAGAAACTCAAGACAGCATCGTATATTCTGACAGCCAGAGGCCCCGAGGGCGTATCAGACATAAC
This sequence comes from Sphaerochaetaceae bacterium, assembly GCA_052170175.1. Lineage (GTDB taxonomy): Bacteria > Spirochaetota > Spirochaetia > Sphaerochaetales > Sphaerochaetaceae > JAAYFO01. The sequence goes on from JBQNBA010000045.1 coordinate 10,628, forward strand.
GGGAATCGAGAGCATCACCGGGAGATTCACACTTAACAACATACGCTGCGGACTGTGGACATTTGAGGCAAAGGCGCTTAACCAAGACGGAACGCAGATAGCCAAGGGCGCCAAGAGCCTGGAGGTGACGCAAAGCACAAGCTCCACCTCAATCACGCTGACCGAACTTCCGGGCAAAGGGCGTCTGGAACTCACATTCGCCGTTTCAGGTGATTTCCACCTGCCCGCATCATCCGAGGCACGGCTTGAGATAGAGCTGTTCAGCCAATCCGAACAAACCCGCAGAGCCTTCTCCAAGAATCTGGACAGGAACAGCTTCAAGGCGCTGCTTACACTTGAATCAATCCACGCAGGCTCATACGAGGTTTCAGCCGTTCTGTATAAGGACAATAAAATGGTCACAAGCGCAATCGAGGCGGTCAGGATAATCGATGCGACCACCACCAAGGGGACAATACCGCTGCTGACATCAGGAGTATCCGATATATCCGATGTCATAATATCAAATGATGTCTCATCGCCAATCGAGGGCACGATAAAGGTGCAGAGGAAGACAACATCAGGGCAACACCAGTCGTATCTGCTTCTATTCGAACCCATCAGACTGCCTGATGGCATAAAGGAAAGCGACCTTGCATTCCGATGGTACTGTGACGGAATCCCGCTGCCCAATGGAAACAGCAGACTGTGCGAGGCCGCCCCCCGCACATACTCGCGCTTCACCGTTATGGTGACCTCCGCCAAGCTTGGCAGCACCGGCAGCGCCTCTGTGCAGCTCCGCGGTCTGGACAACCCAAGCGAGCCGGTTCCATTCACTGAGCTTCAGCGCCGAACCTGAGGCTTGAAGGCGGCGATGCCATCCAACCTTGTTCCCAGCAGCTTGCCCAGCGCAAGATGGGCCAGGTTCAGTCCAAATATCCCTGTCAATGTAGGCAGACTGCCCAGAACCTTCCTCCTGCGGCCTCTGTCTATTATCTGTTCGTTGAAATCAGCCGCAGCCTCATCTTCCGGCTCCCGATACTCAAAGTCCACCAGCTCAGGCGAGAAGACCACATCTATGCCCCGCCCTATTCCGCGCTTTCTGAGGCTGACCCTCACCTGCTTCGCCAGCGGGCAGCCATATGTGTCCATAAGGTCGCCTGTCGTCACCAGAGACGGATCCTTGCGCAACGCAGCCCCCATCGATGATATTATCGGAATCTGATGCTCATAGGCATACTGGAGAAGACCGCATTTAGGATTAAGCGAATCAATCGCATCAATCACCAAATCAGGCTTGCCCGCAAAAATCGCCTCGAATGTCTCCGCTCCGGCAAACAGCGGCAATGCCTCGACCTGCGCCTCTGGATTTATATCCATCACCCTCGCCCGCCCCACTTCGGCTTTAAGCAATCCAACCGTGGAATCCAAGGCGAGAAGCTGCCTGTTTATATTCGTAACGCCCACTTCATCGAAGTCGACCAATCGGAAACGCCCCACCCCGCTCCGGGCAAGAGCCTCGAGGCAATAGCTTCCCACTGCGCCTAACCCAACCAGCACGACAAATCTTCCGGACAGCCTTGAAACCGCCGCATCACCTATGAATCTGCTGATTCGTAAAAACCTTTCCGGCGGCACGGCACATCTCCTCGTAATCGTTCATCTGCATACCGGCCAGTTCGCTTGCCTTCCGGTATTGGTCAAATATCACCTCATTGTACTGCGCAGGATTGCTCCCCGTGTAGTCCGTTTCCACCAGAACCCTTCCGGGATTATCCGCAATCAGCCTCTGCGCCCCCTTGCCGAATCCGGGTCTGACCGACACAAGAGCCCCTGCCCTCATAAGCTCCTTCCCTGTTTCATAAGAGCCGTTGAATCCATGCCAGAGAAACCTTATCCCGGGATGCCGCCTTATGACCGACAGCATCGCGCCATCGCATCTCACGCAATGCAGAACCACGCCCCTTCCGAGCCGTCCGGCAATCTCAATCACCGCTTCGAGGAATCGCATCTGGGTCTCAATATCGGGGAACCTGCGGTCAAGGCCCACCTCCCCCGCCAGCAGCGCATCGTCTTCGGCCAGCCGTCTCTCAATGACAGCCGGATCTGCATGGATGGACGCAGCGGGAAGCCATCCCACCCCTTTTGCAAAGCACTCCCCGCAAGGCACGCTCAAATCGACCGAACAGACAATCGCCTCTGGGTTCGGATAATGGCAATGGGCATCAAACATAGATGAATTCTACACCAAATGCCTATCGATGTGCAATTTTTGCAGTGTGAAAATTTTGCACACCATGCAAATGATTCACATCACGTCTGGTTCCAAACCGTCCCAAAACGCCGGAATCCATGAGAAAGACGCATTTTCAAGCGAAATCAGAATTGGCACGGAACTTGCATATGCTATTTATAGAGCAACAGTTTTTTCATACCTCCTTTTGTATGATAGGCATCTGGCAACAAACCAGATGCCTTTTTATTGGCTCTTCACGGATTTCTGTGGGATGCCTTTCTTCTTATGCATTCAAACCAAGCCCCATGGACAAACCCACACGTACGGCCGGCACTAACAAATCCCATGCAAACCCCAGCACATCCCTTGGACAAACCCCATTGGCAAACCCACACGTACGGCCGGCACCGACCCTGTTCTTCCCACTGACAGCCCCGTGTGGTATGCTTTACGCATGAGTTGCTTTGATGATTTGGCAAAGGCCATGCAGGAAGCCGGACAGCTGGCTAAAGCGCAGCAATCCAGAATCCATCGAATGTACAAGGGCGATGGTTCTGTTCTCACTGAAACGGATATGCAGGTGACTGATATGATGCTCGCCGCCATAAAGGGCATCTTC
>JBQNBA010000046.1:0-13427 GCA_052170175.1 Sphaerochaetaceae bacterium
AATTCCGCTCCAGAAGGGTCACATCAAGCTTGTCGCCAGCGATGCAGAAAGCGAAATTGTCTGTTCCAACGCGTCCTAAAGCAACGCCATCAGGCAGAATGGATTCAAGCATATGACCGACCGCAACCAGAATCCTGTCACAGACCGAAACCCCGAGTATCTCGTTCAATGCGCGGAAATTCCGTATATCGCTGCAGACAATGACATAGTCCCCATCAGGATTGGCGGCAAGCTGCTGATGAGTCAATTGGCAGAATCTCCGCTTATTGTAAACCCCGGTCGCGCTGTCCATCTCGGCATAATAGCGAATCTTCTCGCTGACTATCCGCTCTTTCTCACGCTGAATCCTTTCCGTTGTCACATCATCCAGAATCACCATCATCACAGGATTGGATACGCCCTCATAAGGGATATGATTCATCCTGACAGTCACCTGCATCCGGCTTCCGTCCGGTCTGCGAAGCTTCAATTCCAGAGTCAAAGGCTCCTTGTCATCCAAGTCGCGCCTGTATGCGGCGCTCAGCATCTCGCGCTGCGAATCATCATCGCAGGCTCTCAGAAGTGTCCCATCGCTTGCATCATCGACCGGAATGCCCAGAATGGAGCAGAATCGGCTGTTCCTGTACAAAGTCCTGGGGCTGCCGCCATCGAGAATCTCCTCCATGCTCACACCGCTGGTTATATTGTCCGCCATCAAGGCAAGCTGCCTTTGCATCATCTCTTGCTCCTGCAGCCGGACGATTCTCTGACGCAAATCGCTGTTTTCCTTTATATCAAGCACATTCTTCACACGGTGCCGGACTATTATCGGAACAAAAGGCTTCTTCATTATATCCCAGGCCCCGGATGAAAGGGCGCAAGCCTCCGTCACCGGATCGGGGTCAACGGCGGTGGCTATGACAGGAATCGTGGAAAGCACAGGGTCAGAGCTCATTTCCTTCAAGATCATCATTCCATCCACGACAGGCGCATGCAGATCGAGCAGGACAACGCTTATCTCCGTTCCGTAAGCACGAAGAAGACCAAGCGCCATCTTGCCGTCATCGGCTTCAATGACATCATAATCATCAGAAAGAATTCTGCGCAAAACCATCCTGTCAGTCTTGGCGCCATCTATGGATAAAATGAGTTTACCTTTCACAGTCCCTCGGAAGATCAATCTCCCCAGAACCCAAACCCGGACTTGAGTCTATCATAGAATCCAACGAAAAGAAAGAGAATTATTAATGAAATAATAAAACTATAACTTAACAAAAAAGAAACCGATCCCGCCCATGTGCGGCCAGTGCAATTAAAAGCCGCAAGCGATTCCCCATGATTTCATATCAAAAAATAATGTCAGATTTTCCCCCTTATAGCCTCTTTCTGAACCTGGAGCTCCAGAAGAACTTTCCTGCTTATGGGATACATATACCGCAGCACAACGCCTATCGCTATATAAAGCACAGCAGGCACGGCGACAGCTATGCCATTTGACCATGGCCATGGTCCAGACCTGCATGATGAAGAAAATCATCCCAAAGCTGCTCAGGAACGTAAAAGCGATGAAAACCCAGGGGCTTGATGTCCTGATGAAGTAAAGCGCAATCTGAACAACGCCGGCGAACACCATTCCGGCAGAGCATAGCTCCGCCTTTCCGACCTTGCGCACAAGACCTCCCATGAAAGGCATCACAGCGAGCATCGGCAGATATGTGGCCACATTCACCACAGGGTACAGTCCGGAAGCATCGAAGTAGCTGTTGAACAAATAAAGATAGTAAGTCTGCGTGAACATGTTGGAGGCAAGCAGCAGCATGCCCGCTATGCATATGGCTATGAATGCCCTGTCCTTGAAAAGAAAGGAGATGACCCTTAGAACATTGGCACGCTCCCTCTGTCCCTTCACACCATCCGGTCTGATGCGTTCAGTCACCGTCATATAGCATATGAAATAGAAAGCCACCGAGGCGCACCCAAACACGACAGAGCTGATAGTCATCAGCCGGCTATTGAAGGAAGTGACACCGGCCTTTGTCGTGAAGATTCTGGAGCAAACCACCATTGGGAAAAACCCTATCACCACGCGCCCTACCGACCGGAGAAGCGAAAGCTGCGAAGAGACAGCTGAATCATTTGTCATCACAGAAGAAAGCGAGCCATACGGTATGTTCGTCCCTGTGTACATCATCCCAAAGAATATGTACGTTGCGTAAGCATAAACAAGCGATTACGACTGGCTGAGCCCCGGAATCCTGACAAACAGGAAGAAGACCGACAAGGCAAGAGGGACGCTCATCCTGGCAACCCACTTCTTGTACCTGCCGCTTCGAGAGGGCTTCAGACTGTCCATTATCCCGCCCCAGATAGGATCATTAATCGCATCCCACAGCCGGGCGACTATGAACAATGCCATAACCGAGCCGGCAGTCAGTCCGACAACGTCAGTGTAGTACTTCTGAATTATAGTATTCACAAATGCAAACACTACAGTGTTCCCCATCTCTCCTGCAGCGTAACCGAGCTTTTCCTTAGCCGTGATAGAACCGCTTCCCATAACATTCCTCGCATCATCACTGCCAGACTACCATCAAATCCATCACTGCACAACATTTTTTCATGTTGTAAGTAAATGCTGCTTTCCATCTCCTGCGGCTTTCCATCCCCTGCGGCTTTCATCCCACATGAGGCTTTCGTCCCACATTCGACGTTCATCACCACATGCGGATTCCCGGGCAGCCACTCTGCATCTGCACTGCCGCAAGCGAGGCTCCAATAAACCGACAATGTCCGCTTGCGATGCCGCTTTGAAAACATCGCAATCCGATGTATAATCCATCCGATGAAAACAAATGCAATGAGAATACTGGACAACCTTGGAATAAACTATGATACGCTGCAGTATGACATAGACCCACGGGAGAACGAGGATATAGCGCTTAACACAAGCCAGAAACTCGGCATCCCGGCTGACAAAATCTACAAAACACTTGTGATGTCCAGCTCTCGAAACGAAATATTCGTTTTCTGCATACCAGCCTCTTCCTCCGTCAGCCTGAAAAAGGCCAGAGCCGCCTCCGGCTGCGACGAAATAGAAATGATAAAAAGCGACCGTCTGCTGGGTCTGACAGGCTACATAAGAGGCGGCTGCTCCCCAATCGGAATGAAAAGACAGTACCCGACATACATAGAGGAGCTTGCCCAGCTGGAAGACTGGATATGCATAAGCGGCGGGCTGCGCGGGCTTTCGCTCAAAATAGCGCCGGCAGACCTTGCCCGGGCAGTCGGAGCGCAGTTCTGCTCCCTCTTAAGCTAAACGCAAACCGGCGCTCAGCCCTCAATCCACCACAACAGTGTTTGAACACCCCATGAAATCAGCCTCGCTGGAATCATGGGTAATCAGAATCACAGTCTTTCCTGCGGTCATGCCCTTGACCCATTTCATGACACGCTCCTTCGTTTTGCCGTCAAGCCCCTTGAACGGCTCATCCATCAAAAGCACATCGCAGTCAGCAAGAACCGCCCTCACCAAGGCCACCCGGCGCCTCTGCCCCCCGGACAGAGTCCCCGCAACCTGGCCTTCAACACCATCAAGACCAGTATCCAAGAAAGCCTTCTCGATTTCCTGAACACTTGCTCCGGATACAAAACGCACATTGCTCAGAGAGCTTATGCCATCACAAAGCCTGTCCTCCTGAAAGACAACTGAGAGCCTTCTGCCCTCAATCCCTTCAACAACACCCCCATCAGGCGTTTCCAGCGAACAGATTATCCTGCCGATGGTCGTCTTCCCCGAACCCGACGCCCCCAGAATGCAGTTAACCTCACCGCCTTTTATGACAGCGCTGAAATCCTCAAGCACCGCCTTGCCAGCAAAGCTCTTTGATATCCCCATGAGATTTATATCGCCGCCGCTCATCTCTGCACCCTCCTCTGCGCCAGATCCAGCAGCAGAAGAACAGCCTTCTCAAACAAATAGCTCACCAACACGATTGCGACAGTCCATGCCATAAGCGATGGCGTATCCAGAAAAATCTTAGACTGGTAAAGCCGCTCGCCCATAGAGCCAAGAGGCATCCCTATGACCTCAGCCGCCACGCCGCTTTTCCACGCCATCCCCAGAGACACAGCGCAGGCGCTCTTGAAATACGGGAAGACGCCAGGCGCATATATGTAACGTATGGACTGGGAGCGCCGCACCCTGAACACCTGCGCCATCTCCAGAAGCTTCGGATCCGTCTGCCTGATGCCCTCAAGAGTATTCACATACATGATTGGAAGAACTATGAGAAACGAAATCACAATCGACAGGCTGCGTGAAGAAATCCAAACAAGCACTATTATTATGAATGAAGCCACAGGAATGCTGCGCACCACCCTCATCATAGGCTCAACCAGCTGTTCAACCACGCTGCTCGCATAAGAAGAAGCCGCGAGAATCACCCCGGCGACCGTTGCCAGAAGAAAGCCCAAAGCTATCCGGCTCAAAGAAAACAGCACTGCGCTATAGAAAGCCCCCGTCCTGCCTAGAGCAAACAAAGTCACAGCGACCTGCACAGGCGAAGCCAGTATTATCGGCTGGTCAAGCGCCATCGCCACCGCCTGCCACACAGCAAGCCAGATGGCGATTGACCACCATGCAAGCCTCTTTCGCTTAGGCATATCTTTTAGCTTATCTGGAGAAATAGAACGCATCATCAGGCAGCTTGCCGCCAACAGACGCCGGATTCTGCTTGAACAGCTCCCCAAGATATCCGTTGAGCTTAGACCTCATCTCCGAACCCTCGATGAAAACGATGTTGCTATTCGGAATCGCCTTGGCCGCCACAGCCTCAGGGACAATCGATTTCTCCCCTATTATCCTGGCCGCCTCCCGGACATTCCCGTTCACAAAATCCACCGAAGCCTTATACTGATCCATGAACAGACCCGCAGCCTCCGGATGCTCCTCCAGGAAAGCCTTCATGCCCACAATCACGCCTGTTATCATCGCGCTCGGCTCGGCGGAGCCCGCCTGAAGCTTCTCCCATTCCTCCGTCATGTCAATCACCACGTGGATATCAGGATTCTTCATCTGGCTTGTCGTGACAAAAGGCTCAGGAAGCATAGCGATTCCGTTGGGAGCCGCCGAAATCGCAGCAACGCACTCGGCATGCTCGCTCTTGAACTGAATATCAACATCCCTCACCGGATCTATCCCATTGGCCAGCAGAATATAGTTAAGCCCGTACTCAGGAGTCGCCCCCTTCCCGCTGGCGAATATCGTCTTGCCCCTCAAATCCGCTATAGAATGGACACTGTCGCCCTTCTCCACAATATAAATCACACCCAACGTGTTTATAGCCACAACCTGAATCCTGCCCTGCGTCTTATTGTACAGCACAGACGCAAGATTCGCCGGCACAGCCGCCAGGTCAACATCCCCCTTCACAATGGCAGCCGTCACCTCATCAACCGCTCCGGCGAGAACAAAGTCATAACGATTGCTCCCGGTAAGACCGGCATCATTATCGGCCATCAGCTTGGAAAGCCCCATTCCAGTAGGCCCCTTGAGGGCCATCACCCTCACCTCAGTATCCACGGCTTCCGTAGTATCCACGGATTCCTTGACCGCCACCGCCTCAGCAGACATGAGATTGCTCTCGCCGGCCGCCTGCGCCAAGACCACGCCGATTCCCATGATTCCAACAAGCACTAATGCTAAAATGAACCTTGAACTTTTCATGCATCACCTTCCTTTAATCCATATGATTCAAATGGACGCACCCATCCTTATTCTCAATAATCCCCTCGTCAGCCAGAGCGGCCAATTGGCCAAACAATGCAGCACGGCTCATGTTCAGCCTCCTTGCAAGCGCCTGCTTGGACATCTCAAGCCTCAGATTGCAGTTCTCGTCGCAATGCGACCTCAGATAGCTCATCACCCTCTCCCTGGACGACTGCACCGTCAAATCCCTGATTCGCCCCAGAAGAAAATGAATCTTCCTGTTGCATACCCCGGCATAAGCCGCCATGGCATCTGCGCTAGCCTCAATAGCCCCCTTGAACGCCTCTCTTGAAACACAGAGAAGCGCCCCCTTCTTCCTGCATCGAATGACACAATCAGCCTCGCCGTCCAGCTCCTCGCCATCAAGATAAAGACTGTTTATCCCAAAGCAATCCCCGCTCCCCAGCTCCGATATTATGATGCCATTGCTGCGCACCTCGAACGCACCGCTGCAGACAAGAATCACATTGCTGCGAATCAAGTCTGCAAAAGCATCATCTTTAGTGGATTCGATTATCCGGAAGCCCGCCTGCCCGAGATCAACAAAGGAAAAAAGCTCTGAAGCTGAAACCGCCCTTTCAACCGCCCGTCTCAAATCAGACCTTCCCATGCTCCCCTCCGCATCAAGCTTCAGGGACATATTAGCGTTCAGAGCCATATTAATCAACAAAAACCGTCCAGATTTAGACGGATTTGTAATCAAATCACAAAAATACGGTCAAACATTACCGGCAAGTCACCGTCAAACGCGGATTGAACAGCCGCAGCGCAATCGCCTATCAGTCCAGCCCATGCTGCCAATAAACGCAATCGTGTCGGAAAGCGTCTCCTCAAGCGGCCTGGGCGCAAGCCCCAGCTCAGAACGAGCCAATGCAGACGAGAACCTTATCCTCTTCCCCAACAGACGCACCGACTCCCGTGTCAGCAGATTCTTTTCCCCCATCATCCTGAAGAAAACACCGAACAGAGGCGCCAGCAAGCCGGCAAGCCCCATGCCTACGCTGAACGCAAGCCGCCTCTTGCCGGCAATCCGCAACAACGTGTTGAGCATCTCAGGAATCTCCACGTACCTGTTTGAAACAATATAAAGCTCGCTCGGCTCAGGAATCACCGCAGCCCTGGCCACAGCCTTAGCCACATCCCTCACATCTATGAAATCAAAGCCGCCCCGGAGCCCTATCCTCAGCTTCTGACTTAGGTAGCAGGAAAAAACAGTGCTCATCAGCCCCTTCCGATAATCGCCCGGCCCTATTATCCCGGAAGGCAAGATTATAGTATGCTCAAGCCCCGAATTCATCACCACGTTCGCCGCCGCCGCCTTTGACACCGCATACGGGGTCGTCAGCTTCTCCGGATAAAACCCCTCGACATCCTCCACGGTGCAGCCACGGCCCTTGCAGTAAACCCCATCAACAGAACTTATATATATCAGCCGCGAAACCCCATGCTCCCTGCACAGTTCAACAACATTCTCAGTTCCGCCCACATTGACCGAAAGCAGCTCCCTGCTGCGCGACCTCCTGATGGATATAATCGCCGCGGCATGCACAAACACAGGCGCCTGCCCCTCCAGCCCCTCAAACAACCTACTCATGGACTCCTTGTCCCGGACATCACCGACAACCAGCCTGATTGCAGAATCAAGGTGCGAAGAATCCTCGCCCCTCATCACAAGCCCCCTGATCTCAAAACCGCAATCAAGCAGCTCCTTGGCCAGATAATTCCCCAAATGACCGCATATCCCAGTTATTATTGCAGTTCGACTATACATGTTTACTCCTTTCTTTCATCGTGTATATTATCGTACATATTGTCTAATAAATCAACCTTTATATTTTTTTTATCAAAAACCCCTCAAAAACCCCTCCGTCCCCAGCCTGGAAAATTCCTCCGTTCCCAGCGCGAAAAATCCCTCCGTCCCCAGCGTGAAAACCCTATTCCGGGAACTCCGCCCAGATTCCCAGCCAAACATCTCCTTATTAAAGGAACAGATGAAGATTAAGGATGACTAGACTCCTCTTTTCAGGGAAAATCAAATTATGGATGAAAATCGGTATAAAACTTCTATATCAGAACCATCAAAGTCGCCTCTATCCAAGCATCCCAAATACTCCGAAGAAGACATAGCAAAGCAACTCTGGGCGCGCTACATCGACCTAATAAAAAATTCAAGTGAAACCCGGATAATCGACCACTGCCGTGAAGCAGACCTGCCTTACAAGACAATGGCGAACCAGAAAGCGGCCAACAAGCTGCCCAAGCTGATCACACTTCTGGCCATGGCAACGGAAGTCGGCACCTCGCTTGACTATCTTGTCCTGGGCAAGGACAGGGGTCTGCGCAACGAAATGGAGCAGGAAATCATCCTCAAGCTGCGTCAGCGCCAGGATCTGCTGGAGGCCTTCTACTTCCTCTCCTCCTTTCCTGCAAAGGAGTTCCATGACTTCTGGAAAAGCCTCGTCGCCATGATGAACCTTGTCTCCAGCTCCAAATCCCGCCCAAGCGGCGAAAAAGCAAAATACAAGTTCGATTAAGTTCGATTAATCGCCCCAACAGACTTTCAGAGTGTTGACAATTTTCCAAGTTTAAGGCATAGTACCTAACGTTGAAACGCACAAGTCTTCGGCGAAGGACTTCCTGGTGGGAGTAGTTCAATGGTAGAGCCCCAGATTGTGGATCTGGTTGTTGCGGGTTCGAGCCCCGTCTTCCACCCTTGCGAATCGCAAAGCAATCTGCGCTCAGCAATCTGCGCTCGTAGCTCAATTGGATAGAGTGCTGGACTTCGAATCCATAGGTTGCAGGTTCGAGCCCTGCCGGGCGCGTGTGACATCAACGAACGGGCCGCTAGCTCAGCTGGTAGAGCAACAGACTCTTAATCTGTGGGTCAAAGGTTCGATCCCTTTGCGGCTCATCGGGCACCTTCTGAAGCGATTCGGGAGGTGCCTTTTGTTTTCCTTATCGACCCGCGAAAGTGGTGGAATTGGCAGACACGCTAGACTTAGGATCTAGTGCTCCGGCATGAGGGTTCAAGTCCCTCCTTTCGCAAAGCGGAACGGAATCACTTGAAAAAGAGGTTCCGTTTTGCTTTTAGAAAACACACAGGGACTTGACCGAGCGACAGCCAAACGCCGCCACTTGAGGCGTTTGCAGCGAGGCGGCCCGCAGGCGCGATGCACCCCTTGAGCGCCGCAAGGGCAAGTCCCTCCTTTCGCAGATATGCAGAAGGCGACCCTGTTGCGGTCGCCTTTTGTGTATCTCCACAGAGTCCGGGGGACTTGACCTGAACGCCCGGAAAAGCTGCCAGTCGACCACATCGGCAATGAAAAAATAAAAGGAAAAATAATTGAGAACATTAAAAAACTAAGCTATAATTAATAACACATCAATGATAATAATTATGGACATCTAAATGAGTTTTTCAACATCAGTAGAATTTAAGAAACGTGGTTTTCGTCAAAAGGATATAGAGAAAGCGCTGATTTATGAAGCCATACTGCAAAACCAGACAACCCGTAAAAGGCTCTGCAAGCAATTGCGGATACGGCCAAACAACATCACTGGATCTGTGCAGGAGCTGATGGAGGAAGGGCTCATTTATGAAGATTCATTTATAAAAAACACAAGGCAGGGGCGGCCGGAAATACTATTGAAACCCTGTCCCGACAAACTGGTTGCTGTCGCAATATGGGTCGAGTCAACACGTCTTAATGGCGCAATACTGAATATCAATGGGGATAAAATAGATTCATCCTTTCGAGAAATCCATACAGAAGCCGATAACACCGCCTTCCTTGACAACCTTTATGGTTTGATGAACACGCTGCTGATTAAAACAAGACTGAAGCAGTCTATCATCGGGATAGGACTTGCGCTTCCCGGCGTAGTAGCCGCCCACAGCACAAAATGGATATTCAACTCACGATGGCCAAACGTGAAGAATCTGGATTTATCCAAGCTGTCAATCAGATACAGCCTTCCTATATATATATGCCGCATGCTTGATGCACAACTCGTGGCATTGATATCGCAGGAGACACCGCTGGCCGATCAGTCTGTATATCTTATTCACTGGGGATATGGCATAGGGGCATCCTTTGCCATAAACGGCACAGTGCTCACATCCAGCATGGGCAGCGCATGTGAAATAGGACACATCAAACTGGAGAACCCAAGCAATCTGACTTGCAGATGCAAGGAAAAAGGATGCCTGGAAACCAAGGCAGCCGGATGGGCGATAATTCCAGCCTTGGAGAAACAATACGGCGCTTTCCCAAACAGCGAGGCCGGTGTATCCAAGAAGATAAAGGAACTCGATATTGCAGACAATCCGATAATCAAGGATGCAATAAAGAGCATAGCCGGAGTAGCGGATGCCATGTATCGGATAAATTACCCCGATAAAATGATTTTCTACGGGCCATTCATATTCAACGATGGAATAAGAGAAGCTCTGACAAACCAAATAATCCAATCAATTCCAGAGTACGCCAGGACTTCGCTTGAAATTCAATCCATAACGGACGACTTGAGCGAATTGTCACCGAAAGGAAGCACCATTGCATTCTTCAGAAACAAGCTGCAGGAAATGCTGATAGCGAAATGAGTGCCAGGCAATCATTCAAATAATGAAAACAGTACATCAGAGGCTAATATGTCAGATAAAAATCTCAAAATCGGATCGTTTTACCAAAGGCTGTCAATCAAACTGCCTGAAATGCTCACGGGGCATATAAACAGAAACCAGCCGGCAAAGACATTCCTAGACTATCCGGAAATACATGCAATCATCATCAATCAAAACAGCACTACTCTTGTTCTGGTTTCAATAGATCTTCTGGAGATGGATACGGAAATATGCACTCGGATAAGGCAATGTTTAGCCGATGCATTGAATCTAAGCCAGAACAATATCCTGATAGCCTGTACCCATGCTCATACTCTGCCGGCGGCAATAAAGCTTGGCACGGTTGCTATAAGCGAAGATTTCGTGGCATCCATGAGCAAAGAGATATTGCATTGCGCCTTAGAGGCTAGCAAAGAAACAATAGAATGCCGCCTGCTGGTCAGCCAGATTGACTGCACCGGAATCAGCGTGAACAGAAGGAAAATAGTTGGCTCCCAAGTTGTGATGTCCCCAGATCTCAATGGGATAAATGACACTCGTATACAGACTTATTGGTTTGTTGACAACCTAGGAAGGCCCATAAGCTGCATAGTGAACTTCAATATGCATGCCACAGTGCTTGATGTCTCGATATTCAAGGTCTCAGCAGATTATCCTCAGTTTCTTCGCCATACGCTTAATAAAGAATTCCCCAACATAAACACCCTTTTCTTTAATGGCGCCTGCGGAGATGTGAGGCCATACCTGATACATGAGGATGGCGGATTTCGTGGAGGCTTTGAAGAAGACCTGATTGCTATCGGAACAAAACTAGGAAACAAAGTCATAGAATCATTGAAAGGAGCAAGCCAAGAAGAAGCTCAACTTGATATTCGATCAAAGCAAATCAAGCTTTTCTATGATTACGAAGCAAGAGACAAAGCAAAAGACAGAACAATGGTTAAGAATTCAACTGAATCAAGGCAGATAAACCAAGATCTCATGGAAGCGACTTTCGCCGAATGGAGGAAGGCGACCGAAGCCAATGAAGCGCAGAATGGTCGAAAAGAAGCGATTCAATTTGAGATACAAGCAATAAGATTGTCAAACAAATCGTGCATACTCGCTCTACCCGCAGAGATTTTTGTGAAAACAGGATTGAACATAAAAGAAAGAAGCATATATGCGCAAACCATGGTCACAGGGTACTCAAACGGCTCAATCGGTTATGTCCCCACAGAGGAAGCCTGCTTATTCGGCGGATACGAAGTTCAGGATGCCTACAAACTGTACGGCCACCCAGCGCCATTTAAGACCGATACAGCCAGACGGATAGAAGAAGCCTCCGAAGAACTGCTTTCTTATTGATCAATAAAAAAGTTTAAGGATCTATAACGATAAAGCTATATCTCGATTCGTTCCGGAGATGGGAAGAGCAACCTCACGGTGCGTCTTGGCCGATACCTGCGCCGCCCAGCCGATTTCGGCAATTATACGTGAATTATTGAAACTGAGCGGAGACTCCTTCCCTGTTCTGACTGAATCAAGGAAATGCTTAATGGCTAACTTCAATTGATGATCAAGCACATGGCCGCTGTCTGGCAGCATCATGCCCGGCTTGAAAGCTTGAAGCAGCGTTTTATCAGAAGTGAAATTCTTGCGCAACGGATACACCCATTTTCCATCTGTCAGATCATCGAACCAAAGCCTTATCTTATCAGGAATCTCCAAGCGTGAGTCAAAAATGAATCCTCCCCTGCTGCCCGCTACACAATGGAAAAGGTCATATCCATTCTCAACATCTATGTTACCAAGGCATAAAGCGGTGGAGTCATCATCAAAGCGAATCATTATGCTCCACACAGGATCGACCTCAAACCCCCTCACACCGCTATTCTCGGAAGAAGCATATACAGCGACGGGTCTTGCCTGCGGGTGCATGATATTCACGATTGATGATACAGCATGATTTATGCCCATTCCGAGAGCATCCCCCATAATCTGCTTTGACAGTTTCCAGACCTTGTCGCCGGAGATGTTCACAGGATGGCGATAATTGACCTGAATCTGATGAATCCTGCCAAATTCCCCCGCCTCCGACAAGCTGATGAGAGCCTGCTCCATCGGATTGAAGAACAGCACATAATCCACCATAGTCATCAGATTTCTGTTTGACCGAGTGAGAGCTATTTCTTTCTCGTAATCAGCAAAAGTCGTTGAGGCTGGCTTTTCACAAAAAACATGAATTCCACGCTGCATGGCTTTTATAGCCTGGCTTGCATGAAATGAATTGGGGCTTACAATCCAGACTGCATCAATCGGATAAGCATCAAGCGCTGCATCATAATCAGCAACAATAGGAATCCCCGACAATCCAATATCTTCAAGGAGCTTCTCAGCTGCAGCGCAATTACGCTCAACAACCACGCTTATATTAATTCCATCAAGCCCAGCTAGAATCCCCAACTGAGCGGAACCCATCCAACCAGTTCCGATAAAACAGATATTCAATGTTTTCATGATAGACTCCTGCAATCATATGTTGCGATGCTGTTAACAAAATCAACCACATGGGCTGCATGCAATGGAGCAAAAGCAAACAACGGATTAAATATTAAACACATAAGCTGTTATTATTATATGTTATAGTACATACCGCTGTCAATTTTATTCTGCAAATAATGAAATAGCTCAAAATAAATCAATAAAATCAATACTTATCTAATTTTATAAAAACAAACTTATTAAATAATCTGGATATACATGTTATGAAAAAACGATTGACATACAATAAATACGGATTTATGCTAACAGTAACTGTTATTAAAATAGAAGGAGGAACCCAGATGAAAATTATTAGAAAAGCATTGATCATCGTTCTTATGCTTGCGTTATGCACAGCATCGATCTTTGCACATGGAGCTGCGGAAAGCGCTTCTAAAAAGCAGGTTGTCAGAATCTGGCTTGGATGGCCGGCGCTTGCTGACATCTTCAACAGAGCGAAAGCTACTTACGAGGCTGCAAATCCCAACGTGGAGCTTGAGATAACCGCTATGAACCTGAGGGATTTTGAGCAAA
>JBQNBA010000047.1:0-13322 GCA_052170175.1 Sphaerochaetaceae bacterium
AATTCGAGATGCAGAAAGTCAGGTTAAATAAGCAATCTATCAGGTTGGAGCAATTCGCAGGAGATTGACAGATTTGTCGAATTAATCTACATCTAACCAAATACGTATGAAATCTATAATGAAACGGAGTGTGTAGACATAGAAAACAATCAGGAATATCCTTCTACTGTAGAATGCTCATTAGTAGATCATGGAATTGACGCTGGGGATTGTCTTGAAACTCGTGATGTTATTAATGGGAATATCAGAGTAGAGTTACCAGAAGAATACAAGAAGAATACACAGAGAAGCGCGGCTACAAGGGAATATGTAGAGCGTGTAAGTGGCACAATATTTATTAACACTATGATTATAGAAGATAAGAACTTTAGGAAAAAGCTGTTGAAACTTATAGGCTTCTTTATAATATTTGCAGTTTTATTGAGCAGCTGTGTAAGGAGGGGAAGCGAACAAATACCTTATGGTGTATTCCTCAGCTATACGGGTGAGCTGGAGCAATTAGCTGACTATCAGGCGGTTGTTATAGATGCTCAGTACTATTCTGTTGAGGACATCAAATCTTTCCGAAAGAAAGGACACACTGTTTACAGCTATATCAACGTTGGATCTCTGGAGAACTTCCGAAAATACTATAAAGAATATAAAGATCTTGCTTTAGGAGGCTATGAGCATTGGGAAGAAGAGGTCTGGATAGATGTCTCAGACGAACGCTGGCAAAACTTTATTATTAATAACTTGGCAGTCCAGCTGTTGGATAAAGGAATAGACGGGTTCTTTGTAGACAACTGTGATGTTTATTATAATTTTCCGACAGAAGAAAACCTGGAAGGCTTATCTGTGATTATGGAATACCTGATAAGCACAGGGAAGAAAGTGCTGATTAACGGTGGGGACACATTTTTGGACGCCTACTGTAACAAGGGAGGAAGCTGGAGAAATGTGATTACTGGCATAAACCAGGAGTCTGTATTTTCAAAGATCCTATGGGCAGAAGATAAATTTAGCAGTGCTGATGAAGCGGATCAGAACTATTTCTCATCGTATATTGAACGATATGGGGATCAGGGGGCTGAGATTTATCTGCTGGAATATACAACGGATGCTGGCTTAATCAGAAAAATCAAAAAGTATTGTATGGAGAAGAACTATTCCTGTTACATTTCTGATTCTCTTGGACTTGATTTTGACTGAAATGACAGAAGTAAGAAGGGAACAGGGTATCAGGTGCGGTCAACGCTGATAGGGTGAGGAAACATATGAAGAAAGAAAATAAGAATTCTGATTGCACTGGCTGTTGGATTTACTCTTGCAATGCTGTTGATGAGCGTCGCAATTTGCTTTGGATTTACTAACGCATATAGCACAAATGTAAATGCACTAACTGTCAAACTGCTCGGAATGCCTATTTATGAACTTACGAAGTCCGGAACAGAGTATTTAGGTAAATCAATAGGAATTTATATGGGCGCAGTATGTGGCATTTGTATTGAGCATGATCAAAATAGAGGCTCACAGCGATGGAATTTTCCTTTTAAGTCATTAGAAATTGCTAAGTTATATTTGAGAATTGCTGATTATACAACGAAAAAATCTTGTGGAATCTATGAGATTAAGAGCAAAAATGGCAGATTATCATGCAAAATCTTTACGGATAGTGAAGACTTGCGAGTATATCTGATAAAGAATAAAGATAAATTTGAAGTTAAGGAGCTATAGGATTGAGCGAATCGGAACATTATAAAGAACTTGGAATATTGACGAAGAACAAGGATAAGTGGGCAGAGAACATACCGTATGTATCATCTCTCCTTGCGCATGAATCCGTAAAGATACAGGCGAAGGCATTATGGCTGCTTGGAGAGATGGGACTTGAATATCCTCTGAAAGTGCAGGATGCGGTTCCAACCATTGTTTCTTTCTGTGATAGTACCGAGCCGCTTTTATGGGAACGAGCGGTTAATGCTCTCGGAAGAATCGGTCGCAGCAATTATAGTGTGATTGAACCATATTGGACAGACTTGTTCCGTTTTGCATCTGCTGAAGAAGCCAAGGTACGCTTGAGTTTTATCTGGGCATCGGAGAACATCGCCACAAATACTCCCGACATTTATGAGAATCATATGTCGGTATTTGAGAAACTACTACACGATACAGACGACAAAGTGCGAATGGAAGCGCCGGAAATATTCCGGGTCCTTGGGAAACGCAGGCCGGAGTTTGTTCGCCCTTATGTGGAGAAGCTCAAGCAAATAGCAGAAACTGATGATAATCGTGTTGTGAGAATCCACAGCGCAGGCGCGATTAAGGCAACAGAATCGAAGTAAGCAAATAGGTATTTGTGGAGTTCAAATGACTAATAAATAAACTGGCAGGTGGCAGTATGAATGATTATTGGAGAGAAAGCTTAAGTTACTTCGGTTTATACAGGGAATTATCAAAAGTAAAGAAAATCTATGAACCTTCCAATACTATATCAAAAAGGATTATCGTGTGGGTTCATGGCGGAGGCTGGAATGCGGGTGCTCCAAAAGATTTTGACTATGTTGGGCAGTGTATTGCCGGTGCAGGATATTAGGTTTATTTCATTGGGATACAGATTATCACCAAAGAACAAATATCCGGCCCAAATAGAAGACGTATGTATGGGATATAACCATGCCTTACAGCGTTTAAAAGCTGAGGGGATAGGTGCTTCACAGATAATAATTTGCGGCCCAAGCGCAGGGGCTCGTCTCTCATCAATTCTCACCTATAGTAAGGATGTGCAGGATGCTTATGGGGTTGATGTATCTAATGTTATCGGCTATGTAGGCTGGGGTGGACCGTATTGCTTTAATGATAAGGTGTCTATCACGCTTAAAGAAGAGAGCAGAAGAACTGGGTATTCCATGTGAATTATATGAGGTGGTTGACCAGCTTAATACACACTCATGGTATACGGCAGGGATGTTCCTTAAAACAAGAGAAGAAAACCAAGGGCTTGATAAGTTTTTTTCCTGGATAGATAAGGTATAAATAAACTTTATGAAAAAACTGATGTAAATAAATCCCAGTTTCACGAGGACAACACAATGTACTCACAAACCACAATAAAACCGAATCCCTTACTTCGTGATGGTGCATATGGCATCGTTATGAGGGGTGTGCAAAAATGCACACGGGGGTGTTCATCGTTAAGGGGTAGAAAGAGGCTGCCGTTATGTTGTATCAAATTAGACACGGCAACAGATGCGGCCATTGCATCTACAGACATCCTGCGAAACCGGGACACGAATGTAAAGAACCTGCTTTCCGCATACCTCATATTGCACAGGTGTGAGGTATAGAGGAGGGTGCATCTTGTTCTCGTTGTTTATGGCATTGACGAAATCCGCTTTGATTTTGTCCGCCTTGTACCAATGCAAATGTCTTGTTGAAACATCGGCTGGAAAACACACAAACTATGTCGTTATGGCTTATTATGCTCTGTTTCGGGTTTTCATCCATCCAGAAACCTGCTGTCGCAGTTCTTGGATTGGATTGCGGTATCCGAATGCGCAGGGAAAGGCATGCGGAGTTCTTGGAGTGCAAGTCCCATCCTGTCCGCAGCATTTTTCCACGGCATTGCCGACATGTGTCTTCCGGTTTTTTCGAGAACAAAAGCAGGAGAATTGGTTTATATGTTTTTATGTTTTTCGTTTTCGATTAATTGAATTACGTTATATCTCATGCCCATATGAAAAAGAAATCACAGGTTGTGATGTTAATCCCTCCAAATTCTTTTGTAATAGCAATGATACATGTCTTTTCCCGAAGTTCATAATCAAACCAGCAAAACCAATTAATCTGTATTTAACAAAATCACTATCTAGGCATCCATTGGTCATGGATGGGAAAACCGCTTCAAATCTTGTTCCTGCCTCCAAAGCCACCACACTATTTATAGAAAAAACTATGGTGCAAGGAACTGTGATATTAGGTAATTCATAATATGATTTGTTGCCTTCTTTGAATGGAACACTTGATGAAATAGCTATTCCTGTATTTATAGCCACGGGGTCGGAAATATAATTGATTTTATAAGAAGCATTCAATCTGTGGTATTTGTCCTTTTCCATTAAGAGTATTTACGTTTCAGTTTCCCCTTTTTTATAGCGAAACCAATTTCGATAGATGGATGGGAAATGAAAAGCATGGTATTGTAATTGTCTTCTGAGGCATTGAGATTAGAATTGAAAACAAGATTGACAGGAAGAGTCACATCAATTAAGAGTTTTTCGTGGTATTCTATATCTAGCTTGAATGTTACTGTTAATAAACTGGTATTGTATATATCCAAACTGGACGGAAGAGCATCGCTTAAAGTAATGCTTGGATAAGCAGTCCAGTTGGAAGTTTCCTTTGAGTAAATATTGGCAACAACTGATAATACAATCAGCAATATCCACAATGATTTCTTGCTCATGGTAAAAACCTTTCTAAATTCTCAAGGAATTCAATTCGTCTCTCCGTTTCAGCAATCATTTGATTGAGAACCTCAGTTTTCAAGGTTTTTTCCTCGCTATGCACCAACAACGTTTTTCCGCTGAAAATCTTTTTGAAATCAGCGGAATACATTGCATTTGTTCCTGTGCTTGGATTTGAGATGATGACCTTGTTGTCATCACCTGATAGAACCAGGACAAAATGACCGTCTCCTTCATCATAGCGGGCAATCACAGGGGGGTATTTCCTAACAGCATTCATTAGTGAAGAATAATCCAGGCTGAATGCTTTGGCCGTATAACCATGAGCTGAAAATAAATCCTTAAGTTTTTTAAGCGACACTTTATAGTCTGTTTCTTTATTGTCAGACACTAGTCCATGATTCGTATCTCCATTTATTTATTATATCACAGTTATGAGACAGACTCTTGCAAATGTGTTGAAACATCGGCTGGAAAACACACAAACTATGTCGTTATGGCTTATTATGCTCTGTTTCGGGTTTTCATCCATCCAGAAACCTGCTGTCGCAGTTCTTGGATTGGATTGCGGTATCCGAATGCGTATAGAAAGGCATGCGGAGTTCTTGGAGTGCAAGTCCCATCCTGTCCGCAGCATTTTCCCACGGCATTGCCGACATGTGTCTTCCGGTTTTTTCGAGCGGATGCATAGTGGCAATCAAGCAATATGAATGGGTGAATAATGATTCTCGTTCAGCTGTGACAGCTGCGCATAGGCCGCCGCGGCGGTTCTGTTGGTGTCCAGAGGCGAGATTGAGATATAGCCATGCATAACGGCATCTATATCATTCGTCAGGTCTGATTCCCCGTTGTAAACAGAATAACCGCTGGCCTTGAACATTCCGTTCCCTATGTTGATGTACTTGTCCTTGAAGAACGCTCCCGCCTGCCGGGTGACAAGCAGGCTCTTGTGGGCGGCAGGGATGTTGACGTTGTATAGATTGTGGATTCCAAGCAGGTCGTTTTCCTCAAAGAAGCGCCAGATTTCATCGAGGCTGTCTATGGAGTGCCGGAAGCTTTCGGTTATGGTGGAGAAGGCGATGGCGTTCTTGTGAAAATAGGCGGCTTCGAATACAGCCCCGTCTGTTCCCGAGTAGCCTATATCCTCCCCAAGGTTGAATCCACGGTTTATGCCGGACAGGACGATGTCGGCATCCATCAGGGTCGAGAGGGCGAATCGCACACAGTCGGCAGGGGTGGAGTCAATCATCCATGCTTTCACGCCATCGACCGGGAAGCCGCACTGTTTGACCTCAAACGGCGTATGTATGTTTATGCTCTGGCTTTTCCCGCTTTGCTCGGACTTCGGGGCGGCAACGAACACATCGCCGAGGCGCTTCGCCCATGCCGCAAGAGCCACAAGCCCTTCTGAAAGGATGCCATCATCATTTGTCACAAGCGCTCTCATAGCCAGCCCTCGTTGTCTGCCTTGTAATCTTTGAGCAGGGAATCCGCATCCGCCACCAAGGCCGCAAGCTCTTGTTCGCTGTGCACAGTCGCTCCGCTTGCATTTGCATGACCGCCTCCGCTGTATTTCTCGGCAAGCTTGTTTATCGGCAGGAAGCGCGAACGGAGCCTGACCCGGATTGTGGCGTCTTCATTCTCTATGAATGCAATCCATATGAGCGAGCCGCGTATCTTCTCCATGAAAGAGACGCTGCTGCTTGCCTGCTCGGCGGTGAGCTTGAATCGCCGTTGCATGTTTCTGTCAATGTATGTGTAAGCCACTCCATTGGGGGAGAGCTTCATGTGCTCCAGGATGTCCGCCTTGAACTTGTAGTATTGAAAGTCTTCAAGGTAAAGATGAGCGTATAGAGTCTGGATGTCGATTCCTTGGTCAAGCATCGCCCCGGCGAGACGCATTGTCTGCCCGCTTGTTCCGGGGAACATGAATCTTCCGGAGTCGGTGACCATGCCTGTGTATATGCAGCTGGCGGCGAAGGTGTCGATTTTGAGCCTGTCGCTGAATGTCTGCCAGAAGTCGGCTATCATCTCGCAGACTGATGAGCGTTCCTCCTCGACCCATTCGATATCGCCGAATGGCTCTACGTCAACGTGGTGGTCAATCTTGATTGTTTCCTTTGCGAGGGAACGCTTGGAGTTGGATATCCTGTCGAATGTGGCGGTGTCCAGAACGATGAGCAGCGATTCGGCGTAGACTTCATCTGATGCCTGCGGGTCGTCGGGGCCCAGGAACTCCATGTAGCTTGACTGGTCATCGGAGATGAGACGGATTGTCTTCTCCGGGTATGTAAGCTCAAGGATTCTTTTCAACCCTTTTGTCGAACCGACGGCGTCTCCGTCTGGCCGGATATGCCTTGTTATTATTATGCTGTCATGCTGTTCAATCCTGCTCAGGATTCTTTCCTTCAATGCTTCATTCATTCTGCTCTCCTGCCGTGGCGGCCATTCTGTCCAGGTCATCCAGCAGCTGCATGGCGATTGCCTTGCTTGCAACAGTCGCTCCGCTGGCCTTTGCATGACCTCCGCCGCCATACTTGCCGGCTATGGGATTTATGTTGTGGGTGCTGGAGCGGATTTCGCAGATGATGCCCTTATCAGACTCTGCAAAGCTGACCCAGATGGTTATTCCCTTTATATCGGCCATCGTTCCTACCATTCCGCGCGCCGCTGTGAATGCGCTTATATCAAGCTGGGAAAGCTCGTCTGCTGTTGAGTAGATGTAGGCGACGTTGTTCGGCGTTGTCTTGATTCTGAGCATGAAGCTCGCCCGCAGCCTTACTGTTTCAATGTCCTCGCTGTAAAGATTTGAGTATACCTCTGCGATATTGAACCCGCATTGCATAAGGTACGATGCCAGCTCAAATGTCCTGGCGCTGGTGCTGTCGTATCGGAATCTGCCGGAATCGGTGACAAGTCCTGTGAATAGCGATTTTGCGGCGATGCTGTCAAGCTTCAGGCTGCATGTCCGGGCAAAGTCGGCTATGATTGAGCAGCAGCTTTCGTATGACGTGTCGGTGATTTCGGTCTGAGCGATGCTCTGACAGAATATATGATGGTCAAATCTCAATGTCGCATGGGCCGAGGCATAGCGTTCATCGCTTATAAGGGATTTTGATGATGTATCCAGAATGACCGCCAGGGCTTTCTCGTATGCGTTGTCCGGCACTGTGTCCATGAGACTGTCCTCCATGAACGAGTACCGTCCGGCGGGGTCGCCGACTGCATAAACGGTCTTTTCCGGAAAACTGGCCTTTATTATGCGCTTGAGCCCTATCTGGCTGCCCATGGCATCGCCATCCGGGTTGCGGTGTCTGTGGATGATTATCACTTCATGGTTCTTGATGAGCTGCAGAGCCGCTTCGAAGCGGGATTTGTCAATCATGGTTCATTCTTATCATAAAAAGCCTTTGATTCCAAGTTATCGTGGCGTTTTGGGAAGCATCATGATATCATTTTCACTGGTTCTACGAGATTGTCAATGCGATAATAGGTCATGTGTCCGGCTATCCGCTCCGGACTGTTTCAAATGCAAGCGCTTCCTTTGTCCTGCTGATATGTCCTGCCGATAGGGCTGGATGTCCTGTTGCCGGCTGATAGGACGATTCGCTGTTTTGCATCTGGCAATCGCAAGGGCATCTCATGCAGGCTTGCAGGCGCTCTGGAGATGGCGCTTCTGTTCTCTCTGGTTGAGATATTCCTGGGCGGCCTGATAGGGCTGGATGTCCTGCTGCTGGCCGTATTGATTCCCGCCGGAGTCATCTGACAGTCTATGATTCTGCCGTCATCATGCTGTCGTATTTGCGCTGTCATCTTTGTGTTGGCATCGTTACGCATGGACAGCAGAGGATAAATTGATTAATCTGTGATGGCGGTCTTTGCTGCATGCGGGGGCGCTTTGATTCTGCTATTGGAGGGGAGGGGTGCAAGGCCTCTTGCTTTGTCATGGAACACACACTTGAGGAGATGAAAAGGGCACAGCCTTGGAAGGATAGGGGAACGGTGGTCTTCCTTTCTGATTTCGGAACATCGGACGGGGCGGTGAGCGCAATGCATGGGGTGGCGGATCAGGTCTGCCATAGTCTCAGGCTTGAGGATCTGACTCATGACATCCCTCAGTTTGACATATGGGAGGCCAGCTATCGTCTTATCCAGGCTCTCACATACTGGGCGGCGGGAACGGTCTTTGTCTCTGTTGTGGATCCGGGAGTCGGAAGCGAAAGAGACAGCGTCGTTGTCCTGACCAAATCCGGGCATATCATCGTGACCCCCGATAATGGCACGCTTTCTCATATCGAGAAGAAAATCGGCATCCTGGAGGTGCGTCAGATAAGCGAGGCGGCAAACCGTTTGAAGGACAGCCAGCGTTCGTATACATTCCATGGCCGCGATGTATACGCCTATACGGGAGCGCGCCTTGCGGGTGGAATCGTGTCTTTTGACGAGGTCGGGCCGGTGCTTGCCAGAAATCCGGTTCTGCTTAATGTTTCAGATCCTGTCGCTGAATCCGGGGTGATAAAAGGCACGATTGATGTGCTGGACACAAGATATGGCTCGCTTTGGACAAATATCCCTGACACGCTGTTCTTTGACTGCGGGTTCAAATATGGCGATGCGGCAGAGGTGGTCATAAGCTTCAAAGGCCGCGTGGTCTATGGATACGAGCTTAAGATATGCAGGAACTTCGCAGAGACAGGCAAGGGCGAGGCGCTTGTATACATAAACAGCCTGCTTTGCGTGAGCGTTGCGATAAATCAGGGAAGCTTCGCCCAGGAGTACCGCATAGGCACAGGCGGGGATTGGACTATTGAATTTAAGAAAAAACAGCATAATCTGCCTTGAGTTCAGGCGTTTGGGATGGCGTTGCATGCCAACGCCGCGTTTGCGGGTGCTGTTTGACCAGAATCTCGAAAAGCGAAAGGCGGCATTGACAAGGCGGCTTTGTTCGGTTAGATTAGAATCAATCTAATTCTAAATTCCGCCATATTTGCTAGCAAACGTCAAATAGAAAGCGTCAAGCAGCAAGCGTCAATATGGAGGGAATTGCGGAGAGATATGACAAAATATGCGCAGAGGATTCTGGATATAATTTCCTCGTCATGCGAGCACCCCACGGTGGAGCAGGTTTTCTGGAAGATGAAGGAAGACTTTCCAGGTGTTGTGCTTTCGACTGTCTACAACAACATGAATGCTTTGACCGAGAAGGGGCTGATAAGGCGCATTTCCGTTGAGGGGTCTCCTGACCACTACGACAATAATGCGCGTCATGACCATCTTATCTGCAGCTCATGCGGCGGAATCTCCGATGTTGTCATTGACGATCTCACGAGAGAATTGGAGGACATGATAGGGGAAAAGGTCATTTCGTACGACCTTAAGATAAAGCACATCTGCCCTAAATGCCGGGAGGCCGGACGGGCGGTGGCTGGAAATGTTTTTCACAGGGAGGAAGACATATGAGCAAATATGCGGGAACGCAGACAGAGAAGAATCTCCAGACGGCTTTTGCCGGGGAGTCGCAGGCCAGGAACAAGTACACTTACTTTGCATCGGTGGCAAAGAAGGAAGGATTTGAGCAGATATCCAGCATTTTCCTGAAGACGGCCGAGAACGAGAAGGAGCATGCGAAGCTTTGGTTCAAGGAGCTTGAGGGCATCGGCGATACGGCGGCGAATCTGCTGTCCGCCGCAGAGGGCGAGAACTACGAGTGGACGGATATGTACGACGGCTTTGCCAAGACGGCTGAGGAGGAAGGGTTCCGGGAGCTTGCCGCCAGATTCAGGCTTGTCGCCGCAGTCGAGAAGCATCATGAGGAGCGCTATCGCGCCTTGCTTAAGAATGTGGAGATGGCCCAGGTGTTTGCCAAGAGCGAGGTGAAGGTGTGGGAGTGCAGGAACTGCGGGCATATAGTCGTGGGGAAGAAGGCTCCTGAAATCTGCCCGACATGTTCGCATCCGCAGAGCTATTTTGAGATTCATCTTGAGAATTATTGATTTACAGTAGATTCACAGTTGCTTTATAGTTGATTCAATAGTGATGGAGATGGGTGCCAGAGCTTTCTATGAATCCATCTTTAAGTCATCTTCAAGCAATGCCTGACCCTGACCGAATTGAGCTGTCTGCAGTTCAGCGGCCGGGGTCTTTTCTGTTTTAATGCACGTATGTTAATGCGTGAAGTCGTCTGAGCGGGCGGCCGGATGGCGGCGAATTCCGGCTGTGAATCAGACCCCGCACTTTCCGCAATTGCTGCACCCGTTGCATATCATCTGGCTGCCGCAGGAGCCGCAGTGATCTTTGAAATACGGAACGTGCAGTCTTTCCGGGGGGATGGGGAATCCGATTTCATCGCATAAATGGAAATGCAGGGGCTCTCCCTCGAAGTTCATTCCGGACTTGTAGGCCATCAGGCTTTGAAGCCCTTTGCTGGGCAGGGTGTATATCTTGCCGTCCTTTCTGAATCTGATGCCGGTTTCGATGAAGCAGAACCGGATGTTTCGCCTGACGCATTCATGACGGAGCGATCTGACCCATTCGAAATCGCATACTCTGGAGCCGTCATAGTTCTCGCCTCCGCATATCACCTGCTGAATCTGGCTATTGTCCTTCACGTGATTCTTTATGCTGACATTCCCGATAAGCGGCGCGCACATGATGCCTTTATGCTTGAATGGCAGCTGGAGAAGAATGGGGATGCGCTCGTCGGCACGTTGCTGATTCTCGCAGGTGACGTTGAAGAACACGTTGTCCCATCCGTCATCCCAGCCTGGCGGCAGGCAGCGTTCGACCCTCTGCGGGCGTTTCGTGAGTATGAAGAAAATCACATCCTTTCTCCGGCGCATTATCTCCCAGGCTTCCGGTCGCCATTCATCTGCCTGCGGGAGAAAGAAGTCGGAGGTCATGCACACCCGCAGCTGCTCGCCGCTTTTTATCTTGTACTGGCCTTTCCTGTTTGTCTGGAGGGGGTAGTCGAAGTTCTTTGTGCGGAAGATTTCGGAGCCGTCCATTCCCCTCTGCCTGTCCAGGAAGTACATATAGCAATGCTCGCAGCCTTCGCTGCATTTAATGCAGCCATGCCAGGGGTTCCAGATGTCGTGCATTGCTTCGCTCCTGATTTCATTATAAGGCTTTCGGATGATTTTGCAAAACATAAATGCCAGCCGCGGCGGGAGGGCGGCGGGAGCACGCGAAACGCATGGGCGGGGCGGATTTATTGTTTAAGCTTGGCGCATGTCTTATAATGCTTCCGTATTGATTGAAATCTTGAGAAAAAGGAAGCAGGGCGTTGGCTATGGCTGTGTACAGGATGCTGGTGATAAACCCGGGTTCAACCTCAACCAAGGTGAGTGTGTTTGATGGCAGGGACGAAGTGTTCACGCAGAGCGTGTTCCATGATGCGCCGCAGTTGCTGGCATTCCCGACTGTCAACGACCAGATGGATATGCGGATGGGCGTTGTTGAACGCATGCTGGAGGCGCATGGAATCAAATGGGATTCGATAGATGCGTTCATAGGAAGGGGCGGATGCGCTTATTCGCAGCAGGCCGGTGTGATGGTGATTGACGAGGTGCTGGAAGAAGACACAAGGCTGGACAGGGGAGGAAGCGATCATCCGGCTAAACTCGGCGTGATGATGGCCTATAGGCTGGGGGTCAGGCACGGCAAGCCCATGTTCACCGTAGACCCGACTAATGTGGACGAGCTCTGCGACTATGCCCGTGTCACAGGGATAAGGGGTGTCTGCAGACGGGCCCAGACCCATGTGCTGAATCAGAAGGCGACCGCCAGGATTCATGCCCGAAGCTTAGGCAAGGCGTATGAAGACTGCAATTTCATTGTATGCCATATCGATGGAGGCATAACGGTCACGGCCCATGAACATGGACGCATGGTGGACAGCACCGAGGGGGCGGGCGGCGACGGGCCGTTCTCCCCTACAAGGGTTGGAAGCGTTCCGGTCATTGAACTGCTGAAATATCTGGAGGATGGGGGCTCCATCGAAGATGCGCGGAAGATGTGCTCGCGCTCAGGGGGGCTTGCCAGTCATTTCGGGACTTCTGATGCGGGCAGGATTCATGACCGATGCCGCTGTGGAGACAAAATGGCCGCTCTGGTATGGAACTCGATGATTTATCAGATATGCAAGTCAATAGGGGCGATGAGCGCTGCCCTCTCCGGCAACGTCGACGGGATAATACTGACCGGCGGGCTTGTCCGATTTGATGATATTGTGGACGGTATAAGGGAACGGTGCGGCTGGATTGCTCCGATAAGCGTCTACCCGGGCGAGGTGGAGCAGGAGGCGATGGCCTCTGCCGTGCTTGAGGTGCTGGAAGGCAGGGCAGAGGCGCGCAGATACACGGGCCGGCCTGTCTGGGACGGGTTCGGGTTCTGAGCTGCAGCGGGGCTTGCGGCCGTCTGGCTCGGGGATGGTTGCCGGCTGCGGAATAGGGCATGTTTGCGGGTAAGTGGATTCAGGCAGGCTGCACGGTGTCGGATTAGGCTTGCGGCGGGCTGACGGTGATGATTTGACCTAATCATCTTCTTTCTTTGCTGATGATGTGGTAGTATCTTAGCGAAGGTAGTATCTTAGCGAAGGAGAGATAGATGTTTGTCACAGATGATATCCGATATATAGGCGTGGATGACCATAGGACTGACTTGTTTGAGGGGCAGTATCCTGTTCCTAACGGGATTTCGTACAATTCGTATGCGGTAATGGACAGCAAGATAGCCGTCATGGACACTGTGGACGGAAAGTTCACCCATGAGTGGCTTGATAACCTGCAGCGTGTGATTGGAGAGAGGAGGCCTGACTATTTGGTTGTGCACCATATGGAGCCTGACCATTCTGCCAGCCTTGCCAGCTTCATGTCAGCG
>JBQNBA010000048.1:0-12902 GCA_052170175.1 Sphaerochaetaceae bacterium
TGTAAAACTTTATTGCCTTTTCCATATCTTTAACACCTAAACAAATACAAGTAATCTTGTTCATCGTTACCTCCTATGAATTCTAATTTGTCTACACTGCTTTAATCTTCTCATTTATCAATTCAATAAACGCTATCACAGTCGCTCCTATCATTGGAAGTCCATAGGGACTTAGTAAAAATCCGATGATGAGTGCTTCTATTGCTGCTTTTGGATTGTGTAGCATAAAGAATGAACCAAATGCTACAAACACACAGATTGTCATTACGATATAAAGTAACGCCGTTCCAATGCCAAGCAGGAATGTCAGAAAGGCAGTGAGGATACTAAGCAACAAGCTGATTGGAAACAAGATTATTTTTATTATCCATCTTATCATTTATTCGTCCTCACTTTCAAAAATATTCTTTGTATCTCCACACACCATATCAATACAAACATTCACATCTATATAATTTTTCAGGACTTTTTTTCGTCCTCCTTCACCATCTTCTACAAACACATAATGCTTGTAGAACTGCTTAAAATGCAGGATTTTCACGATTTCACTCTTTGTATCAACGCTATGCACTCCACATGGGCAGTTCTGGCAAACATATCCACCCCCTGTATGCCATCCACCGTATAATCGCTGTGGTCAACAATGTACCGCAGGTCACGCTCAAGCGTCTCGACGTTGCAGGAGATGTATACGATTCTATCGGGGGAAAGGCGGATAAGAGAGGACAGGAACTGCTCAGTGCTTCCGCTGCGCGGCGGGTCAAGGAACACTACATCAGGGTGAAACAATTCATCCGACAGCTCAAGCCCGGTGTTCTTGTTTGATTTCAACATGTTGAGGTCACGAACCATCGATTTCAAGCAAAGGCTGGCATCGGCGCAGACAAACCGGGCATTCTCTATGCCGTTTGCGCTGGCGTTGGCCTTTGCATCCTCCACTGCATCCGGGCTGAGCTCGATTCCAAGCACCCGCGCCGCACCGTTTCTGGCTGCGATAAGCCCGATTGTGCCGGTGCCGCAATAGGCATCTATCACGCTCTGAGCGCCGTCCAGCTGCGCCATTCGGATGGCCGTCCTGTAGAGAACTTCGGCTTGCTCTGAGTTCACCTGATAGAAGCTTTTCGCCGAGATCCGGAAAGTCAGCCCCATAAGCTTGTCTTCAATGTAATCCTGTCCGTATAAAAGCGCTTCCGGCTCTTCCGAGAGAACCATGCTTGTCTGCTCATCGTTCTTGTTGAGCAGAATCGATGTGATTTCCGGGTGACGGCTCACCAGATTGCCCACGAACTCCTTGCGCTGCGGGAAGCGGAAGGAGCCTGCGATAAGCACGACCATGGTCTGGCCGGTCGTCCTGCTTCGTTTTAAAAGCACATGGCGCAGGAAGCCTGTGCCGGCATCCTCATCGTAGACCATTATCCCAAGCGATTTCACCAGAGTGCGGATTGTCGCCAGGATATCATCGCATTTCTCGTCCTCCAGAAGACAGGAACGGACGGGAACCAGGATATGCGTCCCCCTTCTATAGATTCCTGATACGACGTTTCCCCTGCGGTCAACGCCGAATACCGCCTGCACCTTGTTACGGTAGTGAACTGGGTTCTTCATGCCCAGAATCGGAGCGACAATCTGAAACTTGCCAAGCCGCTCTTCAAGATACCTCTGCTTGAGCATCAGCTCCCTATGATAAGACACATCGTTCATCTGACAGCCGCCGCACCTTGTGTGAAGCGGGCATTCGGTATCCATGCGGGCCATGCTTTGCCTCCGACTAAATTTCCGATTTAAATTATAGTGAGCAGGACGGCGTTCTGCAACTGCCGCATGCCCGGCTTGGAGAGCAGGATGCGATATAAGATTACGCCCTGTTGGCAATCACAGAGCTATTGACAATCACAAAGCTATGTGCGCAGCAGCAGCCCGGCGTAGATGGTTCATCAGACATTGCCCAGAAGCACATGCTTAAGATGGGAGCGGGCAATTTCCTTCATCTTACGGAGAAGGTTTATATCGGTAGGCGGCGCATTGGTCATCTTGAATCTGGGGAAGAAACGGGAAAGGTGGAGAATAATATCCGGATTCACGCTTGCAAGCCAGCTTGAGAGAGCATTCGTCTCTTCCAAGCTATCGTTCATGCCTGGAACCACGAGGCATGTCACCTCCACATGGCAGCGGATGGCGCTTGCAGCTATGGTGTCCTTCACCGTCTGCAAATATCCTCCGCAGCGTTCGTAGAAGCTCTGCGTGAAGCCTTTCAGGTCGATGTTCATCGCATCGATAAAAGGAAGCAGAGCCATGAGGGGTTCCGGATTTATCATGCCGTTTGTGACGACCACAGTGGAAAGCCCTGCCTGCTTTGCCAGTGCACAGGTGTCTTTTACGAACTCGTATCCTACAAGAGGCTCGTTATATGTGAAGGCAAGCCCTATATTGCCACGAGGCTTGAGGTTGATGGCAAGGTCTGTCAGTTCCTTTGGAGAGAACCGGTCGGCAGAAACATGGGAAAGCGAGACCTGTGATATCTCGTGATTCTGGCAAAAGGGACAGCGGAGGTTGCAGCCATAGGATCCTACAGACAGCACGTATGACCCCGGATGGAAGAATGCAAGTGGCTTCTTTTCTATGGGGTCGAGGTTGATGGCGGTTATCTTTCCGTAATTCTCCGCTATGACGATGCCGTCTTTTGCAACCCTTGCACGGCACAAGCCATGCTGACCTTCATTCAGGGCGCAGCGGTGGGGGCATATCGGGCAAATAGCCTTCTGTGTTTTGCCGTTGATTGCCTTATCAGTGTCCATGCTCTCCTGCCTGTAATGTTTGACCTCAGCCATGCCTGCCTCACAACCGGCCTTGGTTATGCCTCACCACTTCAGCCATGCCGCACCGCCTGCCTCAGTTGTGCCGAACCACTTCGAAGCGGTGGAGCCGGATTGTCTCGTCTGGCGCAATCCCCGCTTTCCGACGGGCTATGTCAATCTGCTGCTCAACGCTGTCCACTCCTTCCAAATCTGGAAGAAGCAGTCCTCTTCTGTCGCCATTGGTGACTATCACGCCGTAGCGCTTGGGATCCAGGAAGGTCTTGTCGGGGATGGGCTCGCTTGGACCCAGGACATCAACGCTGTAGACAAGCCATGGCAGTTCCCTCTCCTGGATAGGTTCGAAGCGAAAATCCCTGGAGCAGGCGCTTATGGCGTTGCTGATGATTTCCTCGGCGATTGATGATTCACAGGCGCTTATGGTGCCTATGCAGCCTCTCAGGCTACCGTCCTTGTGAATCGATACGAACACCCCGGCGCGCCTCTGGGTCAGTTCCGGAGGAAGCTTGCCCGGCGTTTCCGATGTGAGGGAAATCCGTTTTCCGGTTCTTGCATAGGTCTCGACAGCCAGTCTAGCAAGCTTGGTGAAAGCGTCCTCTTTCGCCATTATAGTTTCAATCCGGGATTTATTCTTTGATTCTAGGATATCGCCGTAGCAACGTGAATCGTCAGCCCCGGTTGTAATGAAGGAACCGACGCCGTAGCCTACCCCGAATGGTCCCTCGTATGACAGCAGGGCTGCCTTGACCGTCGTCCTGTCCAAGGCTCCCGCCATTATCTCAAAGGGCTTCTGGCCGCATTCGGCAGCCGACTCGCAGAAACCTTCACTTTGCTCTAAAAGGGTGAGGAAGTCGCCGGAGGCGAAGACTTTCTGAATCATTCTGTCATACTCCGGGCCATCGGGTGAGAAGCCATAGGGGCCATCGGTCTTGAGCTTGTGCGAAAGGTCTCCGCTTGCTATGAATACGGTTTTCCTGCCCAGCTCCTCGGCTGCCTGCTTGATGCACTGTCCTAGCCGGTAATGCGCGAGGGCGGAAAGTCCGGAGGGGCTTATGCGCACCGCTTTGAAATCGGTGTATTCCTGTTGAATGAAGTGCAGCGGAATCATTGTCGCATGGTCCAGGGCTCTTGAGCGCTGCCCCAACGTCCCGGCGGGGATAGAATGTTTTGACGCAAGGGAGGAAAGATGTTGGACAAAGCTTTCATCGTAGTCCGCATGAATTTTCAGCTGCGGCGCTCTGAACTGTCCGAAATCCCCATCTGCGCCGCTTCCGGGAGAGATGTGGAAATAGTCTCCGTAAATTGTCGAATGAGGGCTGGCGATTATTATCAGCGAAGGCTTGAAGGCGGCGATTTCGCTGGCTATGAGGCGATATGATTCCACAGTCTTGGCTATCTGTCTGGAATCAGCTCCGCCGATTTCCGGAATTATCAACGGCGGATGGGGAACGGCATAAGCGGCTATGATTGACATTCACTGCCTCCTTCATAAGCTCTGTCTTTCGCGCTCTGTTTGCATTGCACGCTGGTTCTTGGCACGCTGCTTGCACTGTGTGCTGGTTCCTTGCATGCTGCTTTCCTTCTAAGCTGTCTGCCTTGCACGCTGGGTCAGGGCAGGATGCCCGGCCTGTGCGCTGCGGCAAATTTGAATCTGCATAGGCGCATGCGGCTAAACGGCGGACAGACTGCTTGCCACTTCGCTTGCGAGACGCGCATTGTTGAGAACAAGCTGGATGTTGGCCTCAAGGCTCTTGCCGCCGGTGAGCTTCTGGATTTTGTCCAGAAGGTACGGAGTGGCTTCCTTGCCTTTTATCCCGAGCTTGTTCATCTCTTCTATAGCTATATCAATCTCGCGATTGATGTAATCGGCATCCATGCTGTATTCGTCCGGCACGGGGTTGGTCACGAGAAGCCCCCCGCCAAGCCCCAGAGCCTGCTGGGCTTTCCAGAGAGCGGCTATCTCGGCCGGTGAATCGCAGCGCCAGGTGACTTCAAGGCCGCTGGAACGCGTGTAGAAGGCGGGCAGCTCGTCCGTCCTGTAGCCAACCACGCAAACGCCCTTTGTTTCCAGATACTCAAGCGTGAGGGGGAGATCCAGAATCGCCTTTGCGCCGGCGCAGACGACCATGACGGGCGTACGGGCAAGTTCGTCCATGTCGGCGGAGATATCCATTGTGCTGGCGGCCCCCCGATGGACACCGCCCACCCCGCCTGTTGCAAACACCTGTATGCCGGCCAGTCTGCTGATTATCATGGTTGCGGCCACTGTCGTGGCTCCATCTTCCTTTCTGGCGACAAGCGCAGGGATGTCTCGCCTTGAGGCTTTTGTTATCGCTGTGCCTTTTCTGCCGAAATACTCTATCTCCTGCGGAGTCAGACCGGCCTTGAGCCGTCCGCCGATTATGGCTATCGTGGCCGGCACGGCTCCGCTTTCACGCACGGTCTTTTCGACAAGGAGGGCGGTCTCCACGTTCTTAGGATAAGGCATGCCATGGCTTATTATCGTGCTTTCAAGAGCCACGACAGGCTTGCCTTCATCCAGCGCGCATCTGACTTCATTCGAATAATCCAGAAATCCGTTCATCTATTCTCAACTCCTTCGCGATTGTCTCAAGCCCACCCTCATCAATATCAGGACTGACGGCCTCATCGCTCATTGCCGCTATCAGGGAAGCGGCGACTGCATACCGCAGACAGGCTCTGTTGTCCTGTCCTCTCATGCGCCCGAAGGCGAACCCGGCCATCAGGGCATCGCCGGCTCCTGTGGCATTCTTTATCTCAAGCTTCTCAGGCGGACGGCAGAAGAAGCTTTCATCTTCATTATACACCATCGCCCCCTTTGCGCCCATTGATACCAGCAGATTATTGACCCCGGCGTCAACCAGCGCAGCGCATGCAAGGCGCAGGCTCCGTTCGTCACGGACAGCCATGCCGGAGAGGCTTTCAAGCTCCATCAGATTTGGCTTAAGAACGTCAATCGCATGCAGCGCTCCTTTCAGCCGAGATGCCTTTATTGTGGAGACGGCATCGGCAAGCATGGGACGTGTGCATATATTGGATATATGAGTGATGGTCTCTTCTGGCATATTGGCATCAATAATGACAAGTTCTGCACAATTCAGGGCATCAGTCAAGGAGTCGACGAATCCGGGGGTAATGCAATCCATCACATCCATGTCATTGATGGCCAGCTCCATGTTGCCATCAGGCCCGCAAGCGTATAGGTAGGAGGAGCAGCGCCGGGATGGCTCGGTCAGCGACAGGCTTATGTCCAGAAAGCGTCTTGTTTCTTGCTTTAGATATGCGGAGAGCGCATCGCCGCCGAAGGCCGTGATCATCCTGATGTCAATTCCCAGCCGGACCAGGTTCAGGGCTATGTTATGGCCGACACCGCCTATGCTCATTCCGATATGACCGGGATTCGAGTCACGTCTGACAAGCTCGGAGGAGGAACGTCCCCCTATGTCGAGATTGACTGCGCCCAAGACGGCCGCATATGGCGCAACACCGCGTGCTTTGCCATCGTTGCGTGAGCCCCTGCTGTCCGCATATTCGGGATTCAGGCTTGGATGCAAGCGCCGCCGCCCAGTCAAGCCGCAATCATTCATGCAAGCTCCAATGCAATGCGTATCATGTCGGAATAGGCTGTCTGCCTTGTCTCGGCCGAGGCTGATTCAAACGAGCCGTACATCAAGTCGCTGATTGTGAGAATCGCAAGCGCTTTCACGTGATGCATCGCTGCAAGTGTGTAGAGTTCGCATGTCTCCATCTCCACCGCATAAACGCCGCAGTTTTTCAGCAGGCTGCACTTCTGCGTCCCATTGTCATCGTAAAACAGGTCACTTGAGAGCACAGACCCCACGGAAGCGTCTATTCCCAGCTCCTTCGCCTTGGCATGCGCCTTTGAAAGCAGGTCGAATGAGGCTGCCGGAGCGAACTGAACCGTTCCGAATCTCTGGGGATTAATCCCGCTGTCAGAGCAGGCGGCCTGCGCCAGCACCACATGGCCAAGGGGATAAAGCTCGCTTGTGGAGCCTGCCGTGCCGATTCGGATAAGATTCCTGGCTCCGTAGAACTTGATGAGCTCATTGACATAAATGGATATTGACGGAGCGCCCATCCCCGTCCCCTGCACTGAAACCGGAATGCCATTGTAAGTGCCCGTGAAGCCATGCATCCCGCGTATCTGGGAATAGCATACGGGGTTTTCAAGATAATGCTCCGCTATGAACTTCGCCCTCAGAGGATCGCCTGGGAGCAGAACCGTCGAGGCGATCTGCCCTTCCTTCGCTGCAATATGAATGCTCATTGTACCTCCCTGCATGAAACGCATATCTGCGCCAGCCCTTCTGGGGTTCACGCCCCTGCATGCATCTCAAGCTCCAACGTGCGGCCCGTGTTCCAACGTGCGGCTCACGCCCCTGCATGATACAGCAAAACAACCCGTTTTCCAACATCACAGCAAGCCGATTGCCATAAAACGCCACGCAGCGGGGTGGTCTTTGGCCTACTTCAAAAACCGCTTTATGGTCTTGAGCTTGCCGTCCGTATACGGATGATAGCGCATTTTAAGGTCGAGCCACGCCGGCTTGTCCATGATGCTCTTGAAATGGGTGAATGTATCGAAGCTCTTTTTGCCGTGGTAGCTTCCCATACCGCTGTTCCCCACTCCGCCGAACCCCATGTATTCTGTGGCAAGATGGACTATCGTGTCGTTTATGCAGCCGCCGCCGAAAGAGCAGGTCTGAAGCACCTTTCTCTTGATTCCTTCGTCCGAAGTGAAGAGATAAAGAGCGAGGGGCTTGGGACGATGTGATACGATGGAAAGGGCTTCATCAAGGTTGTCATATGGGATTATAGGAAGGATGGGGCCAAATATCTCCTCCTGCATGACCGGATCCTCCCACCCCACTCCGTCCATGATAGTCGGCTCAATCAGGCGGGACTTCTCGTCTCCCTTCCCTCCCATGATGACTTTGCTCTGATCTATCAGGCCCATGATGCGGCAAAAGTGCTTGCTGTTCACGATGACGGGAAGCTGGGAGAAGTCGCCATCGGGGAAGAAGCTCCGCACTGCATCCTGGAGGAAGCCGATGAAATCCGATTTCACGCTCTTGTCAACCAGAACATAATCGGGAGCCACGCATGTCTGGCCGGCATTGACCAGCTTTCCGAACGCCAGGCGTGTGGCCGCTGTCTTGAGGTCGGCGGATTTCTCCACGATGACGGGGCTCTTTCCGCCAAGCTCCAGGCTGACAGGGGTGAGGTTCGCAGAGGCCTTCTCCATAACAAGGCGGCCGACTGACGGGCTTCCGGTGAAGAAGATGTAATCGAACCTCTGGTCAAGCAGCTTGGCGTTCTCTGCCCTTCCGCCCTGCACCACAGAGACGAACTCGGGCTGGAATATCTCTCCCAGAATCCGGCCAAGGGCTTCTGAAACGGCAGGGGCGTAGGCAGATGGCTTCAGGACGACCGTGTTGCCCGCGGCAATCGCCCCGCAGAGCGGCTCTATGCACAGCAGCACCGGATAATTCCAAGGCGCCATGACGAGCGTCACGCCATAAGGCTCCGGATATATGAAGCTTCTTGCAGGGAACTGGGCAAGCGGGGTCCTCACCTTCTGCACCTTCATCCAATGCCTGAGATGCTTCATTGCAAACCCGATGTCATCAAGCGCCAGACCTATCTCGGTCATGTAGCTTTCAAACTGCGGCTTGCGCAAATCAGCTTCAAGCGCCTTTGAGAGCGCCTGTTCGTTTGTTTGCAATGCTTTCTTAAGCTCTCTGAGGGCATTCATTCTGAAATCAAAGCCTCGCGTCTTCTCCGTCATGAAGAAAGCCCGCTGCTTTTCCACAATCGCCTCTATGGCGGATACGTCCTGTTGCTTCATAATGACCTCCTTGATGACATCCTCCCCTATTGTTCCGGCAGACTTCATGCCTTTCTCAAATCATCCTATCTGTTTTGCGCTCCTGTCAATGAAAAATTCCTGCGGCTTCAAGAGAACGGCTTCAAGAGAACCTTTTCCGCAATGGTTGCAGACGATGTGCCAGACGGCGGTTCTTCCAGGCGGCGGGTTTCGGGCAACAGTTCAGGTGACAGTTCAGGCAACAGTTCGGGCGATGGCTTGATAAAAAGTGCATAAACATTGACATTTTATTCATTTTTGGTATAAAACACTTTCAAACGGCGGGCGGCGCTGCGGGGAGGCTCCTACGGCGCCTTCATGCTTTATGCCTCCGCTTTTGAATTCACGGGAGAAACAGATGAGCACAGCAGCTGAGACTTTCGGATCCTTGGTGTTCAACGATGCAACGATGAGGGAATGCCTGCCCAGCGATGCGTATCGGACGCTCAAGGCCACCATAAGAGAGGGAAAGGACATCGACCTTGAGATTGCCAACATAGTGGCCAATGCCATGAAGGATTGGGCAGTGAAGCAGGGCGCCACCCATTTCTCCCACTGGTTCCAGCCTCTGACGGGAACGACGGCAGAGAAGCATGAGAGCTTCCTCACCCCGCTTAAGGATGGGAAGGCCATAATGGAATTCAGCGGCAAGGAGCTTGTGAAAGGCGAGCCTGACGCATCCAGCCTGCCCTCAGGCGGACTGCGGGCCACATTCGAGGCCAGAGGCTACACGGCATGGGATCCGACCAGCTTCGCATTCATAAAGGAAGGGACGCTGTGCATCCCCACCGCCTTCTGTTCATACAGCGGCGAGGCGCTGGACAAGAAGACGCCGCTCCTTAAGTCAATGGAGGCCATAAGCGAACAGGCCATCAGAATTCTCAAGCTGTTCGGCACAAACGATGTGAAGCGGGTCTGCCCGACAATAGGGCTTGAGCAGGAGTACTTCCTGGTGGACAAGACCATGTATCTCAGACGACCGGACTTGAAGCTCTGCGGCAGAACGCTTATCGGAGCCCCGTCTCCCAAGGGGCAGGAGCTTGACGACCATTATTACGGGGCAATAAAGCCGAGGGTTTCCGAATTCATGCGGCGGCTGGACGCTGAGCTATGGAAGTTCGGGATACCAGCCCGAACACGGCATAATGAAGTCGCTCCAGGTCAGCATGAGCTTGCTCCCCTTTTCACTACGGTGAATCTGGCGGTGGATCAGAACCAGCTGATAATGGAGCGGATGAAGAAGATAGCCGATTCCCTGAATCTGGCATGTCTGCTGCACGAGAAGCCGTTCAAAGGCGTAAACGGTTCAGGAAAACATAACAACTGGTCGCTCCAGACAGATCGCGGCGTGAATCTTCTGGAACCGGGCGACTCCCCGGAGGAGAATGCCCAGTTCATCCTGTTCCTCACCGCAGTGATAAAGGCGGTCGATGAATATCAGGGGCTTCTGCGGTTGACAGTGGCAAGCGCAAGCAATGACTGCCGTCTCGGAGCGGACGAGGCGCCCCCCGCGATAATATCAATGTATCTGGGAGACGAGCTGGTGTCGCTGCTTGACTCGATTGAAGCGGGAACGAAGGCAAACGGCAATGGGCGGCAGAAGCTTATCATGAATGTGCACGTCCTCCCCGACCTGCCCAAGGACAGCACAGACAGGAACCGCACAAGCCCGTTCGCATTCACAGGCAACAAGTTTGAGTTCAGGATGCTGGGCTCAAGCTTCAACGCAGCGGGGCCGAATATAGTCCTGAACGCCGCCGTGGCAGAGACGCTCTCCGACTTCGCCGATGAGCTTGAGAAAGCCGAAGATTTCTCAAAGGCGCTCAACAGCCTGGTGGGCCGGACATACAAGGCGCACAAGCGGATAATCTTCAATGGCAACAACATGGGCAAGCAGTGGCAGGAGGAAGCCGCAAGGCGCGGACTTGAAAGCCACCCCAGCACAGTGGAGGCCGCCGAGGTTCTGCACGGCGAAAAGACCATCGCGCTAATGAGCAGATTCGGGGTGCTGGGTGCCGGAGAGCTTGCCTGCCGCAGGGAAGTGATATTGGAGAACTACTGCAAGACCGTGGGGATTGAAGCATCGACTCTTTCTGGTATGGTCAGAAAGGACATAGTCCCCGCAGCCAACAGATACATGAAGCAGATTTCAGATGCCGTCATATCGATAAGGTCAAATATTCCTGCTATGAAATGCGATTCCCAGCTGAAGCTCATAAAAGAGCTTGAAGCCCATCTGGAAAGCCTGGGTGTCAATATGACAGCGCTCGAATCCCGCATATCACAGGCACGGAGCCTGCCATACGGATTGGAAAGGGCGCAGTCGTGCAAGGAGATGATAATTCCCGCCATGGCCGCAGTCCGCAGCGATTGCGACTGGCTTGAGGCTTGCTGCAGCAGAGATTGCTGGCACTTGCCCACCTATGAGGATTTGTTCTTCAGCGTATAAGACGGTTTTCCGACAGCGCTCAATGCATGCCCGATGCATGCCCGATGCATGCCCGGTGCGTACTCAAGTGCCGACCCAATGCTTGCCCGGTGTCTGCCCGATGAATGCCCGACGTCTGCTTGATGTCTGCCCATTCCGCGCATTTCGTTGTACAATGAAAAAGATGAACATCTATAAGCAAGTCAGAGAACGCCTTGAGGCAGGCCCGGTCAACATGTTCACCGACCTTGAAGGCAATCATTCTTTTCATGCCGGCCCGGCATCGCCAGGCTTCATGCTGCGGATAAGACGCAAGCCGCTTCTGGTCATCCTGGGCGGCGGTCATGTCGGACAGGCTGTCTGCCATCTGGCCGCATTCATAGGAATGGACACAATCGTTGTCGACGACCGCGCGGCCTTCTCAGACCCTGCGATGTTCCCCGGCGCGAAGAAAGTGATTGAATCAGACTTCGAGGACTTCTTCTCCACTGCCGACCTGGATGAATCATGCTGTGCTGTAATCTGTTCAAGAAGCCATGAAACCGACACTGTCTGCCTTAGGGGCGCATTGCAGAAAAAATGCCGCTACATCGGGATGCTTGGCTCCGCCGGCAAAATAGGAAAATGCTTCTCGATTCTTGAGGCCGATGGCTTCTCAAAGGAAGAGCTTTCACGCATCCATGCGCCCATAGGGCTCAAGATAGGCGGCGAAACACCGAATGAAATAGCAGTTGCAATAATCGCAGAGGTGATGAGCGTCTGCCCGAAGGAAAAGGGAGCTGTCTATATCGACAAAGGTCTGATGAACACTCTTGCGGAAGCGCCGGAAGGCTCTGTCATATGCACCATAAGCGGATTCCGCGGCTCTGT
Source organism: Sphaerochaetaceae bacterium (assembly GCA_052170175.1). Lineage (GTDB taxonomy): Bacteria > Spirochaetota > Spirochaetia > Sphaerochaetales > Sphaerochaetaceae > JAAYFO01. The sequence continues at coordinate 12,020 of JBQNBA010000048.1, forward strand.
CTCACGCAAGTCCGGATTCCTTGTTCTAAGACCCGACATGACGGCAATCGGGACAATCGGAGGCGGAGAGGTGGAGCATCTGGCCATAGAGGCCGCGCGGCGCATGGCAGGCAAACCGAGCCAAAGTCGGTATGAAACGTTTGAGCACGACTGCGCCGATGGGAGCTGCTTCGGCCAGATAACAGTATTCTTTGAGGTGATATGATGAGAGCCAATCTTCTGGAGACCTTATTCAGAAAGCTCAACGGCAACGTGGTCAGCATCACAGGCAGCGGAGGCAAGACCTCGCTCATGATTGCAATGGCAAGACATGCAAGAGCAATCGGACAATCCGTCCTCATCACCACCACGACAAAACTCGGTTCACCCATGCTCATCGATTACGGTGCGGACTTCATTTTCATGGAGGGCATGGGAGAGACAGGGTCAAACATCACCGCTGGGCAAACGGACGCCTCAAAACAAGGCAGTGTCTCTAGCCTTTCTACGCCGGACATCTCGCAGCACATGCAAACGAATGCTTCCAAACCGCACATAGCTTCCACGCCGCACATAGATTCCAAACCACCCATAGCTTCCACGCCAAGTCCAGCATCGATTTCAACGTTCGCCCCCGGACAGACCTCCGTCACATTTCTGGCAAGCCGTTATTCAGAGGAGAAAGCAAGCGCCCCGAACCTTGAGCTGCTGCGTTCCTGGATTCCCGGATTCGACCTCGTCCTCATCGAAGCCGATGGCGCAAGGCATCGTAATCTCAAGTTCCACCAAGCATGCGACCCTGTGGTCATTCCGCAGACAACGACGACCATTGCGCTTGCGGGGCTTGGGAGCTGGAGCCAGACTGCCTGTGAGGATAACTTCTTCAACGTTCCCGACGAGTTGA
>JBQNBA010000049.1:0-12835 GCA_052170175.1 Sphaerochaetaceae bacterium
AGTTCAGCGATGTGCCCATCGACACGTATCTCAGACTAGGCGCTGGCGTGGGATTGTCCGCGACAAACAGCGCAGTCGCTCTCGGATTCGCCTACAGCGGAGCAATCGGCGCAACATATATGTTCTAAATTCCAAAGCTGAATATTCAGACAATAGAAGCGGGTCTTCCGGGTCTTCTCTGGAAGGCCCGTTTTTTTATATATGGCCGCAGCCGCAATCCTAGAAGAGCTCGCCTTGCCGCCAGCTTCCGGCTATCCTCACAAGATCCGGCACCACGCACTCAGACGACGGCCAATCAGGAAAGGGGAAATCAGGCAGAGCACCATAGCCAAGCATGCGTTTCCATTTCCGACACTTGGAAATGTAAAAATCTCTGGGAACATACACCGGCTTGCCTATTCGCAGGGCATAATCCGCAGCCTTCCGCCCGCCCCCCTCTTCCTCATCCTCAACCAGCACCATGACATCGGCATGACACGCCATCAGCTGGCTGCGTCTGGCAAAGCGCCACCGCTCAAGAGAAGAGCCGGGGCCGAATGGATATACCACCAAGCCCCGTTCCCCTATCATCTCAAGCAATGGGCCATTCTGAGAAGGATAGCACTTCGCGCCAAATGGAAATGGCGCAAAAGCTATGGTTTTCCCATGCACAAGCGCAGCCCGGTGAGCAGCAGCATCGATTCCTGAAGCCAATCCGGAAACCACAACATATTCACGGGAGCAGAATGCTCTGGCCACCTCTGCCGCAATCGACACCGCCTCCGCACTTGGCGCCCTGGTCCCCACAATGGCCACCGAAGGCCTATCCAGCAGACCAGGCTCTCCAGTGAAATGACAAGCTGGAAGCCCTCTTGCAAACGAACTCAGAATTCCTTGTCCCTGCATGTCTCATTTTACCATAGGTTAAGCTAAATGTAAAAAAGAATTTTATTTTTTGTCAAAGATTGCCAATATTGCCAATATCCGCTCGGCAGACTAAAGCCGCACCGCTAAAGCAGTCTTTCTAAAACCATCATGCTAAAGCCGTTAAACAAAAACCGTCAAACAAGAGCAGTCAAGCAAAAGCCGCTAAGCGAAGCCCGTCAAGCCTTCCGCACCACAACAGGGAAACCGCCTCGGGCCGTCACCCGGCCTATTATCGCGGCGGGGGAACCGGAAAGCCTCTTCACAAGAATCTCCGCATCGGCAGCTGGGAGCGCAAGCAACAACCCGCCGGAAGTCTGAGGATCATACAGGATGTCTTTCTCGCATTGAAGAAAATCACCCTCGAACCCGACCTGCCCGGCAAGATAATCGCGATTGCTGTACATCCCCTCAGGAAGCATCCCAAGGCTTGCAAGCTCCAAGACCCCTTCAAGCAAAGGCACGCTGGCAAAATCAAGCTCAAGCGAAACGCCGCTTGCCTGAGCCATTTCAAGCGAATGCCCCAGCAGGCTGAAACCAGTGACATCAGTGGCGCCGTGCACATCAAGGCTGCGGGCAGAATCCTTTGCACGTTTATTCAATGTCGTCATGGAGGCAACAGCTGCTCTGGCTGATTCTTCGGAAGCGAAATCGGCCTTCACCGCAGTGTTTATAACCCCCACCCCGATGGCCTTTGTCAGCACAAGAGCATCGCCGACTCTGGCTCCTCCATTGCGCCAGATTTCAGATTCCCTTGCAAACCCCGTGACGCAAAGCCCGTATTTCGGAGTCGGGTCAGCTATGGTATGCCCGCCGGCTATCACGGCCCCCGCTTCGCTCACCTTGCTCTGCCCTCCCAGAAGAATCTGCCGCATCACATCGCTGTCCAGACACGACGGGATGCAAACCAGATTCATCGCCACGCTTGGGTCGGCGCCCATCGCATAGACATCACTCAAGGCATTCGCCGCAGCGACCTGCCCGAATGCGAACGGGTCATCCACCATCGGAGGAAAGAAATCCACCGTCTCTATGCACATAAGGTCATCTTTCACCCGATAGACCAAAGCATCATCGGAGTTTGCAAAACCTTCTAAGAGAGAAGGACACTCCATTCTGGGAAGAGAATCCAGAACCTTATGAAGAACCCCGGGCGCAAGCTTTGCAGCGCATCCTGAAGTCTTGACCATGCTGGTAAGCTTAACCGTCACCTTCCGCCTCCGTTCGTCTCAGCCCCACGTTCTTCCATGCCCTGCCCGCCGACCTCGGAGAACGTTCCATCACTGTTTTTCACAAATATCCCCTCGGCCTTCGGGAAGAAATCAATCTTCCCATCGCAGAGCACCATGGCAGCTGTTCCGCATGACGAGGAAAGGCTTCTGGGCGCACTTGAAAGCCTGCAAGACAAGCCTCTTTGCCGGCATTGCTGCTGAAACATCAACGCATCATAATGGCAGAAGAAAGTGACCCAGAACTCTATTGTCATCTCTTGCGAAGGCTGAGCCTGCACCCATCACCGTCATCGGAGACAGCCACTTCATAGCCCATCACCCCGGCATAACGAGTGACATTCTCCTTTGCAGCCACGTTGTCCACGATAACCACAGCTTCCTGCGGAGCAGAGGCAAGCGCCTTCTTCGTCTCAATCACCGGCTGCGGGCACGAAAGCCCCCTTGCATCAACTGTGATCATGCCTTGACCCCCTTATTGGAATCCATCTCAACGCTGGATTTCCTTGATTTCAAATATCCTATCAAAACGCAGAACGCAAGACCAATCAGAACAGCTATCCTGCCCCTGAGCGAAACACCGCCTGCGCTTTCCGCACTCGCCGCAGCCCCGGCCAATCCGAAGTTATGGGAGGCTGCCGCACCAAGAGCCATTCCTATGACAGCCATTGCGCTGTCAGAATTCCCCTCTCCGGCAAGAACAAGCTGCCTCATCGGGCAACCGCCCAGCAGCACAGAACCCAGCCCGACCAGCGACATTCCGAGGAAATTCCACAAATGGTCGCTATGAGCAACAGGCTGCCCCGAGAATCCAAGATGGAAATTCCCAGAAACAAGGTTCGCAGCCAGCAGCGTCACGAACAGCGCCCCGGTGCCGCATAGCAACGTCCAATCCGTCACCAATAAAGAATCCCGGACACCGCCCACCATGCAAAGCCTCGTCTTCTGCCCAAGCGCACCCACAACCAGACCTGCGACCAGTGAAACAGCTATGGCAGCATGCATCGAACCCGGCCCCTTTGACGAGAAAGCGAGCAGAGAGGGAAAACCCACAAGCACGACAAGCAACGCCATCTGCAATGCCGGGAAAGCGACTCCCTCAAACGCCCTCTGCCTGTAGTAGCGCCCAAGGGAAAACCCCTTGTTAAGGAACACAGCGCCAACTCCGATTCCCGCAATGAACCCCGCAAGAGCGACCAAGGCATTCAAATCGCCTCCTGCAAGCCTTATAATCATCCTGAAAGGGCATCCCAGAAAGGCCAATGCCCCTATCATTACAAAGAACCCGATCATAAGCCTTGTCAACGGAGACGAGCCGCCTCGCGGCCTGAACTCCCCAGCCACCAGCGATATGAGAAACGACCCCAGAACCAGACCCGGAATCTCCGGCCTCATGTACTGAACCACTCCAGCCTGATGAAGCTTCAACGACCCTGCAATATCGCGTATAAAGCACGCTATGCAGAATCCCATGTTCTTAGGATTCCCAAGAACAACCAGAAAGAAGGCGCAAAGCCCCGCCACCACGCCGGCGATGACCAGCCGGACTTTTTCTTGCTTGTTTGTCATGATGCAACTCTACCATTATCAATCAAAAAAATCAATGGATTTTAAACGCCGCAAATGCTATCATTGGCCTATGAGCAGAATCTACCTTGACAACGCATCCACAACATTTCCCAAGCCCCCCGAAGTTGCAGAGGCCGTCTCTGACTATATGCGGTCAATCGGAGCCAACCTGAACAGAGGCGAATACAACAACACCTTCGCCGCCGAGCAGCATGTCAACAACGCCCGCTCTCTCATCGCCGCCCTGCTGGGCTCATCCCATCCCGAATCAGTCTGCTTCACTCTCAATGTCACATACGCCCTGAACACCATCATAAGCGGACTGTTCAGCCCATCAGACCATGTAATCATCTCAAGCATGGAACACAATGCCGTTCTAAGACCCCTGATTCTGAACAATATCCCATACTCAATAATCCCATCAGATTCTAATGGAAACCTTCAACTTACTGCCATCGAATCCTTGATAAACAAAAGCACGAAAGCCGTAATCATGCAATCGGCCAGCAATGTGAGCGGCACCATGCACGACGTAGAGCGCGCAGCAGAGACCGCCCATCGGCACAGGCTGCTGATGATAATCGATTCAGCCCAGGGAACCCCTCATGTCAAGCTTGACATGGAAGCTATGGGAATAGACGCAGTCGCCTTCACCGGACACAAAGGACTGCTTGGCCCTCAGGGCACAGGAGGCATGGCGCTGTCCCCCGCCATCGCCGCCGCCATACGCCCCTTTGCCGCCGGAGGCACCGGGAGCATGAGCCATTCGCCCTTCATGCCGGAAGCCCTGCCCGACAAGTTCGAAGCGGGAACCCAGAACATACCGGGGATATTCGGATTGGAAGCGGCGTTGAAATTCGGGGAAGCGAACCACCAGCGGCTAGAGCAGCATCTGAATCTGGTCACCGGCCATCTCCTGGAATCACTTTCGCGAATCGACAGCCTGACCATCCATGGCCCGGGCTTGAATGCAAAACGCACCCCGCTTGTTTCCGTCTCGTGCAGCAGGATGGACATATCCGAGCTTGCCAGACTGCTGGAAGAACGCGGCGGCATAGAGACGAGAGTCGGACTGCATTGCGCACCACTTGCGCACCGCAGTCTGGGAACCTTTCCTACCGGAACGCTCCGGCTTTCTCCAGGCCCCTTCACCACTCTGGACGAAATCGACCTGACTGCCGGACTTATAAGAGAAATCCTTTCAGAGCAATAAAAAAAGCGGAGACTTTCACCCCCGCCCCATGCTTTAATCTTTTTAATCTTTAATCGGGCCAATAAGACTTCCACCGCTCCCTCTGACCGCCATCAGCCATGGCAGAATCAGGTCTTCTGCTGCTTCTCCAGAAGAGCCTTTATAGCCTTAAGAGCCTCAAGCTTCTCGTCAACCGGTGCAGGAGCCGGAGCAGGCGCAACGGCAGCTTCCTTCACTGCGGCAGCTTCCTTCACTGCGGCAGCCTCCTTCACAACGGCAGCTTCCTTCACTGCGGCAGCCTCCTTCACAGCGGCTTCGGCCTTTGCCTTCTCAGAAGCCTCGCGCATCTTGTTGAACGCTCTTACAACAGTGAAGATGATAAGGCTGATAAGAAGGAAATTGACTATCGCCTGGATGAACTTGCCATACGAGATGTAAAGTCCGGGATCGCCCTCGGTGGCGGCCCTGATGGCAACCTTGAGGTCGACAAAATCAACACCGCCGGTGAAGATGGCTATGACCGGCAGAATCATGTCATTGACAAAGCTCTGCACTATTGCGGTGAAGGCGGCGCCAATGATGATGCCGACAGCCATATCCAGCACATTGCCACGTGAAATGAATTTCTTGAATTCAGCGAAGAATCCGCTTTTTCCCTTTTCGCTCATGAAACACCCCTGTTTGCAAAATAAATCTTCGAAAATTATATCAACAGCGGCAACCAAAGACAATTGCGGGTCGCCTTAAAACACATCTTTACAGAAACTTTCATTTCTGCTAATATTCTCAAAGCGACTTCACCGGTCGCAAAAACGCCGTTTTAGCTCAGTTGGTAGAGCAATAGACTGAAAATCTATGTGTCCCTGGTTCAATTCCTGGAGACGGCAGAATCAATAAGGCGCTGGTTCTACAAAGAAACAGTGCCTTTTTCTTTTTTGGCTCTTCACGGATTTCTGTGGGATTGACACCCTCGGGACTGTCCATGGCATTCTCGGGACTGTCCATGGCGTTCTCTGATGCGCTCTGATGCCATTCCGTCAGATTGGTGCGGAATCTGTCTTGATGCGCCAGGATAAAGGATTGGGGAAAGCAACCATAGCGCCTTCAAGGTTTCAGAACCCCAGCACCTCGTCAACAGCCTCGTCATGCCCCTCTGTTGGAAATCCAATCCGAAGCTGGCAGTCCAGGCAAACACCTAAGGTCTTGAAACGCGAATCGCCTTTTATGGAAGCGAGAAAGACATCGTAATACCCGCCGCCACGCCCAAGCCTATGATTCGATTCATCAAAGGCAAGCCCCGGCACCAGAATCAATGCACGTCCCAGAGAATCCATTTCCGCCCATGCCGGAGTCACCGGACAAAGCGTCCCGTTGCCCATCCTGCACAGACAATCGCGCCATTGCGCCCCTGCAACTCTGGCGAACTTCATATTCCTGCCATCAATGCATACAGGAAGCCACACCCTCTTGCCGTCAGCCAAGGCCCGGTCAATCACCCCAGTGACATCTATTTCATTCCGCAACGGATAAAATGCAAGCACATCATCCGAGGCCAAGTAATCAATGCGGCGGCAAATCGTCTCTGCCACCTGCCCGGAGGAAGGAAACACCGCAGACTTAAGCGCATCAAGCGCCTGACGCCTCGCCTCACGCTTTGCATTCATCATCATCCGCCCCCTTGGAATCATTGGAAAGCGCCTTAAGGAATCTCCTGACAACGGGAGAATCCAGTTCCCCGCCAATAAGAGCCTCTCTGACAAAAGAATCATGAAGAAACGAAAGCAGCTCAGAAAGCCTGCGCACGTAAAGGTCATAACGGTCTGGATTGCTGGCCAGCACCAGAACAAACCTTATCATATCGCCGGATGAATCCATAAAGCCCGGAGTGCATACCCCCAGACCTGCCAGGACAGACGAAAGCCCCTCAAGCTGACCATGGGCCGCTATCACCCCATGCCCGATGGCAGTCGAGCAAATCCGCTCCCGGGAAATCACAGCCTCCTTAAGAGCCTCCCGATTGCAGCCAGCGTCATCATTGCAAAGCCTGTCAAAGGCGCTGCTCCCGGCGATGACAGCCCCGATGGCGCATAGCTTGTCGCTGCAATCAAGATAGCATAGATTGTTCATTTTCCTGCAAGATACTCGTTCATGGCTTTTGCGGCCTTTCGCCCCTGACCCATAGCCAGAATGACAGTCGCTGCGCCCAGAACTATATCACCTCCGGCGAATACACCCGGCATGGATGTTTCCAAGGTATCCTCATTCACTATGAAGTTGCCCCGCCTGTTCGTTTCAATCTGCGGCGTAGTCATCTTTATGAGAGGATTGGAGTCGTTTCCTATTGCGCAGATAACCGTGTCAAACGGATACACCTTCTCCGAGCCTTCCACTGGAACAGGGCTGCGGCGGCCGGAGGCATCGGGCTCCCCAAGCTCGCATCTTATCAGCTTCACTCCGGTGACATGCCCCTTCTCGTCTCCCTCGACCGAAACAGGAGCATGAAGCATCAGGAACCTGACACCTTCCTCCTTGGCATGACCCACCTCTTCCCGGCGGGCGGGAAGCTCCGCCTCCGAACGGCGATAGACAATAGTGACCTCCTGCGCACCCAAGCGCAGGGCGGTTCTGGCGGCATCCATGGCGACATTCCCGCCGCCAAAGACAGCCACTTTGTTTGAGACTATCCGAGGAGTCTTGGCATGAGAAATGTCGTACGAATGCATCAGATTGCTGCGTGTAAGATATTCATTGGCGGAGAACACTCCGACCAGATTCTCACCCGGGACACCCAGAAGCTTGGGAAGCCCTGCACCGCTGCCCACAAACACAGCATCAAAGCCATCATCGTTCATCAGCTCCTCCAAGGTGCGGGTTCTGCCCACAAGGAAGTTGGTCTGAATATGAACGCCCATCTTCTCCAGCTTGCCAAGCTCAGTCGAAACTATCTTCTTTGGAAGCCTGAATTCAGGGATTCCATACACAAGAACCCCGCCGCCCTTGTGAAGAGCCTCAAACATGAACACCTGATGACCGGCCTTCCTCAAATCCGCCGCAGCCGATATCGAAGCAGGGCCCGTCCCGACCACAGCGACCTTTTTACCGGTTTCGGGCGCAATCTTGATTTCCGGCTCGTAGCCTTGAGCCATCATTTTGTCTGCAACATACCGTTCAAGCCGACCGATTCCCACAGCCTGGTCTATATCACGCTTCATTTTGCCTACAGTGCAGAACTTCTGGCACTGGTTCTCCTGCGGACAGACCCTCCCGCATATGGCGGGAAGAAGACTGCTCTCGCTTATCACGGAATACGCCGCCTTGCAATCGCCCTTAGCCACTTCCCTTATGAAACCCGGTATATCAATCCTGACAGGACAGCCGTCAACGCAGGGACGTGTCTTGCAGTCCAGGCAGCGGTTCGCCTCCACTATCGCCTGGTTGTCGCCAAAGCCCAAGGCTACCTCATTCATATTATGTATGCGCTCATCAGGATCCTGCTGAGGCATCTCCTGAACCGGCAGCTGGACTTTCTCCTTAGGCGTATAACTATCCTTTATGTAACCGGCTGCAATCGCATCAAGCTCTTCTCTCGTTTTGATATCAGCTCTCATCTCAAGCCTCCCCCTCTGGAATACCCAGTCCTAAATGACAGCGATGATGCTCCTCCTGCTCCTGTTCCTTGAACGTCCCGAGGCGCGAGAGCATATTGGCCCAGTCCACTTGATGCCCATCGAACTCGGGCCCGTCCACGCATACGAACTTCGTCTGACCACCCACGCTCACGCGGCAGCCGCCGCACATCCCCGTGCCGTCAATCATGATTGTATTGAGGGAGACTATTGTCTTGATGCCATACGGCTCGGTGGTCTTGGCGCAGAATTTCATCATCACAGGAGGGCCTATCGCCACAACCTCATCCGGATGCCACTCCTCGCAGAACTCCTTCAGCGGCTCTGTGACCAGCGCCTTGCGCCCATAAGTCCCATCATCCGTCACCACGGTCAGCTGCGGGTCAATGAGCTTCATCTTGTCTTCCATTATGACAAGGCTCTTGTTCCTTGCCCCGATTATTATCCTGACCTCATTCCCTGCCGCCTTCATAGCCTTCGCTATGGGGTAAAGCGGAGCAACTCCTATGCCTCCGCCGACACATACGACCTTGCCGACCTTCTTTATGTCAGTGGGATGACCAAGAGGACCCAGTATATTGGCTATCTCATCACCCACATTCTTGCTGACAAGCATATGTGTCGAGGCGCCGACAGCCTGCACAACTATGGTTATCGTGCCTTTCACAGGATCGGAATCGGCAATTGTAAGCGGAAAACGCTCATTGAAATCACCGCCTAACTGCAAGATGATGAATTGACCCGCCTTGTGCTTCTGGGCAATCAACGGGCACTCAATCTCCATCGAGAACACCTCTTTTGACCATTGCTCCTTCTTAACAATCCTATTCACAACAACCTCCTGCCGGGCATAGGCAAAACCGCCATTTAAACCAGCCATCATAAACAAATTAACCATTTCGCCAAGAAAAGGAAAGCCGGCGGCGGCCTTTCGCCCTGATTCCTCAAGCTTCTCCGTCAATGGCTTTTTCTTTCACTTCACCGTCTGTGAATCCTCCGACACGGCCCTTGCCGTCAACCATTCGCACGGAATCGTCTTTCCCGCCCGCAGCCACGCCGGATTTGACCGCTTCCCCCTTTGCGGCTTTTGCGGATTTCGCGGATTTCGCGGCTTTTGCGGCTTTTACGGATTTTACGGCTTTTGCGGATTTCGCATTCTTTGCAGTCTTTGCAGTCTTTGCATTCTTTTCGCTCTCAAGCGCCCCCAGCAGCGTGTCTATCTTGACAAAGCCCTTGCCAAGCGCATAGTAAGCTTCGTGGACAAAAACGAACGCTTCCGGATCCTCTTCATGGACAATAGCCATCAGATGGTTTATCTGCTGGTTATGCACGACCGCAAGCAGCATATTACGCTCACGCCCGGTGAATATCCCGGTGCCCTTTATGTCAGTCGCCCCATGGTGCAGCTCTTTTATTATCCTCAGCCCTATCTCGTGATACCTCTCGCTGACGATATAAGCAGTCTTTGCCTGCTTTGTGCCTATCTTCATCACCATGAAATTCACCATCTGGCTGGTGACATACATGGCTATGACAGCAAAGAACGCCCTGTCCAGACCGAATGCGAATGCCCCAAGCATTATCACGCAGCCATCGACAATCAGAAGCGAGCTGCCCACCGGAATCGGGGTGTAGCTGCTCACTATCTGGGCAACTATGTCCGTGCCGCCGGTGTTGGCCCCGCTTCGCATCACGATGCCTATTCCACTGCCGTAAAGGAGACCGCCGAATATGGCGGACAGAAGCGTATCCACCCTGTCAGAGTACGCCAGAATCCCGGAATAGCCGGTCAGGCGGCCGATAAGAGTCGTGAACGCAGACAGAAGCAGCGTGCCCATCAGGCTTTTGATTCCGTACATCGGCCCGAATATCCTCATGCCGATAAGGAAAAGGGGCACTGATATGACAAGCATGACAAAACCCGTGTCCCACCCAAAGACATGGTAGCATATGGTAGCGATTCCATTCACCCCGCCGCTTGCGATTTTTCCGGGAGTGAAGAACAAAGCCACTCCGGCTCCGGTCAGAGCAGTGCCGAGGATTATGTAAAGATAGTCTTTTATCTTTCTGCTGTTAAGTCTGCCAAGTCTGTTAAGTCTGCTGTCAGGCCTCTTGGGATTCTTTATGACATCAGGCGCTTTATTCCCAGAACCGCGGGAATCAGCCTTCTCGGGATTGTTCTTCATGACTTAGGTATCTTATAGGCAAAACAAGAAACCTTCAAGCCATGGTGCATCAGCCGATGCAGTTCAGCGCCCCCAACCGGAGACAATCGGGGCAAGCTCCAGGAACAAAGCCTCTCTAAGGCTTTCATCAAGCCGGAACACCTGCGCATTCGGATGCTCAAGCACCGATTTCAGAAACGGCACATCAGGGCGGTTCTTCACCGCCGCAATCACCGGCACATCGCCTGACAAGGCATTTAACACGCTGGATGTGAAGACCTCGGCGCCGGACTCCATGAAGCCAAGCTCATCCATGATTATGAAGCCACGCTTTCCCCTGGCGCAGTCAATCGCCTCCGCACCCACAGTGTTGAACACCTCGTTCAGCGCATTATGCCTTTTGCTGTCGCAAGAGCCTGCAAGCGACCTGTTGGAAGAATCCCATGCCGGCCATATGTAAATCGGATGGAAGCCTGTTGAGTCAGGCTCCCCCCGCTTCGTGAAAAAACCGAATCTGGGCAGAGCCGTCAGTTCGGAAAGCCGCCGTATCAAGGTGCTTTTCCCAGCGCCCCTGTCGCCCAGTATCAGAATATGCTTCATCCTTCACTCCCCCTTTTCGCCTGACCATCCGGCTCCGCTGAGCATCCAGTTCCGCTGAGCATCCAGTTCCGCTGACCAGCCCACCCCGCTAAATATCCGCCCCATGCATGGGGCATGACCCATGAGCCTCGCCGGCAGCCTTCGCTGCATCCGCCCTATGCTTTATAAGCTCGGCTGCGATGCTGATGGCTATCTCCGCCGGCGTCTCGCCGCCTATGGGCAATCCAATCGGAGCATGAATCCTGTCAATATCATCTGAGCCGTATCCAAGCTCCCGCAGCCGCTCCTTCGTCATTGCCACCTTGGTTCGGCTCCCTATCACCCCGATATAGCTTGTTCCAAGCTTCAGCGTCTGGGCCAGAACCTCAAAGTCCGCCTGATGCCCCCTGGTCATTATTACGACGTAATCCTGTTTTTTTATAGACAAGTTTTCAGCCAGGCTTGCAGCGACATCGGAGAAAACCCCGGCAACAGTCGCCACCGCATCCGGGAAGAGCTGCGGAGAAGCGAATTCCGGTCTGTCGTCAAACACAACCGTTCTGAAACCCACATGTGAAATCACAGGCACAAGCTCCTGTGAAACATGCCCGCCGCCAAACACGTACACAGTCTCCGAATGCGAAAGCGGCTCCACATAGTATGAAACCTCGCCCTTGGAAAGCATGGCTCCGCTGCGGACAAAAGGAAGCATATCCTGCTCGCTCATATCCCGTCCGCCGTCAGCAGCGTCATCAGCAGCATCAACACTACCATCAAAGCTATCGTCAGCACTGCCGCCAGCGCCGCCGTCTTCGGGCACATGGCAGAAAAGCCCTTTTCCCTTTGCAAAGAGTCCATTATCCCATGTGCAAAGCCATTTTTCCCTCGTATAAAGCCCCATCTGCCCGACCCTGCCGTCAGCCATCTGCGTGACAAGCCAGGAATCAACCGCCTGCCCCATGGCCTCCAGCGCTTCTGCGAAGAACCTGACAAGCCCCTTGTCCTCACCGGACAGGAACTGGAAACAGACAACCACCTGACCGCCGCATACCATTCCGATGTCACCCGCTTGGTTCGGGGCCAGATTGAAGCCCTGGCAGAAAGCCGAACGCTCCTTGAGCGCCTTTCCTGCAAGCTTGATGCTCTCAAACTCCACCGTCCCGCCGCCTATCGTGCCCCGGGCGGAGCCATCCGGGAAGACAGCCATCTTTGCCCCGCTTCCTCTCGGCGTGGAACCCGAACTTGAAATCACGCTGCACAGGACAACATCCTCACCCCTTGAAAGCGCATCGACGATTGAAGCGAAAAGCCTTTCCATGATAATCATCCCCCCGTTCTCCGATTCTTCCGTTACACTCTACTTCCTTCCAATAGAATCTTCAACAAGGGCGTCGTACTGCTGACGGGTCAGACCGCAATGGTAGAAAAGCTCAAAGTATCTGGCGGCCTCTTGATAAAGGTCATAATCCGCAGCCTCAGGATAAAGAAGCTTCGCCATCCACATCATGCCAAGATACCTCTGCACCGATGGAGGGAAGCCAAGCCAGTTGTACGGGCCATACGGAACCGTGT